>NZ_JBKFGF010000049.1:0-43054 GCF_051233485.1 Massilia sp. LXY-6 | reverse complement strand
AACAGGCCGACCGCCATGCGCAGGCCCAGCGCGCCGGCGCAGGTGGCCCACAAAGCGACGATCCAGCCCAGCCTGTCCTGCAGCCAGGACAGCAGGCCCTTGGCCGCCGCGACCTGTCCCGGTGCCGCGGCGCTGCCCGGCAACAGCCTGCCGCCATCGGCGCCGGCGCCGGCACGCAGCAACAGCGCCAGGTCGACCGCTGGCCAGGCCAGGCACAGCAGCAGGCCGAGGCAGGCGACCGCATAACGGGTCTCGGGCCGCGCATTGCGGAGCAAGGTGAGCAGCACGGCGACGATGCAGCCGAGCAGGGCGCCCTGCCAGACGAAATGGACCAGGGTCCAGCCGAGCGCGGCGATCAGGGCCGGGGCGCTCATTGCTTGTCCTCGCCTTTCAGCAGCTCCTCGATCTCTTCGCGCTCCTTCTTCGAAATCCCGGACTTCAGTGCGGCCAGCACCAGCGCCTTGGCCGAGCCGGAAAAGGCGCGCTGCATCAGGTCCTTCAGCAGCTTGGTTTGCAGCGATTCCTGGGCCTGGGCCGGCGCGTACACGTGAGACCGTTCGCTCTCGTCGCGGATCAGCAAACCCTTGGCATGCATGATCTGCATCAGGCGCAGCACGGTTGCGTAGCTGACGTCCGGGCGCGTCCTCAGAATCTCGTCATGGACCTGGCGCGCGGTACCCGAGCCCATCGGCCACAGTACCTGCAGCAGGTCGAGTTCAGCCGGCGTCGGCTTGGAAGGGGCGGGGGATCTGGCCATGGTTCATCCTCGAAAAGCAATCGGTACGCAAGCGTAGACTAGTCCTTCTAGATCATGCTGTCTACAAAAATATTTATCGGACTGCTATTGCGGCAACCCCGTTGATAGACATAGTATAGACAGCATTGTCTACTCCAGCGCGGGGCACGGGGTGTCGCCGGCGCAGGCGCTGCGTGATTGATTTTTTAACCGATGGAGTGTCCATGCCGAAGCTGAAACCCTTGCTGCCGATCCTAAGCGCCTGCCTGCTGGCCGCCGCCGCGCTGAGCCTGCCCACCGGCCCCGCCGTGGCGTCGACCATTCCCGACTACCCCTTCGTGCACGTGACCGGCAACACGTTCCGGATCGAGCTGCCGGACATCGCCACCATCGACTTCCAGATCGCCGCTGCCGATGCCGACCCGGCCGCCGCGCGCGCGGTGATCGATGCGCGGATGGCCGAGGTGCGGGGGCTGATGCAGAAGCTGAGCATCGATCCGGACGACATGCAAGTGCGCGAAGTGCGCCAGGGCGTACGCAAGGAGCGCGCGGCCGACGGCGCGCCGGTGTACGAACTGAGCTGCGACGTGCACATACAGCTGCGCAATGTCGCCAACTGGCCGGCCCTGGGCGGAGGCCTGCTCGGAAAGCCCAACCTGGACAGCTTCGCTGCCGATTTCGACCTCAGCACGATGGAGCAGGTCAACGACGACATGGTGACTGCAGCCATCGCGGACGCGCGCCGCCGTGCCGAAGTCATGGCTGCGGCCGGCGGACGCCGCCTCGGACCGATGATGGCGGCGACCCCGGACGCACTGAAGAAGCTGGGCACCGCCATGGGCCTGGAGCGCGACGAGTTCCGGGCCGAGCGCAGGTCCGGCCGCGGGCCCAGCAACCAGCGCGCCGAGGACATCGACCGCGAGACCTTCCTGATGGTGCAGTCGCTCAAGTTGCGCCAGCCGGTCGACGTCGTGTTCCGGCTCGAGAATGGCGCTCCTGCCAAGGCGCGGCCCGTCAGGAAGCCATGACCCGCCGGCGCACGCTTGAGGCGGCTCAGGCGCGTGCCGCGATCCAAATACGCCGCCGCCGGTCCAAGGAGTATCGAGGTGGGCCGGGGCCATGGCAGACGCAAGCGACAAGCCGGATGCAAGTGAAGCGGACGCAGGCGGCCTGCGCCGCCCGTTCTCGGCCGAGCGCTTCACTGCCGAGCGTTTCACAGCCGAATTATGGGGCGTGACGCAGCACTACCGCGGGCGGATCGCCGCCTCGATGCTGCTGCTGATCCTCGCCAAGATCGCCACGGTGGCGGTGCCGCTGGTGCTCAAGCGCATCATCGACGCCTTTTCCCAGCCTTCCCCGCAGGTGCAGCTGTCGCCGCAGCTGGCCTTTGCCCTGCTGATCGGCTACGCCCTGCTGCGCTTCGCCTCGACCCTGTCCAACGAGGGGCGCGACCTGCTGTTCGCGCGCGTGACCCTCAGCACGGTGTCCGGCTTCGCGCAGAAGGCTTTCGCCCACCTGCACGCGCTGGGGCCGCGCTTCCATGCCCGGCGCCAGGTGGGAAGCCTGCTGCCGGACATCGACCGTGGCACCAACGGCATCGCCTTCCTGCTCGGGGTCGGGCTGTTCACCATCGTCCCGACGCTGGTGGAGATCGGCCTGGTGCTGGCGATCATGCTGCGCCGCTACCATCCCGGCTTTTCGGCGATCATCGTCGCCACCTTCCTGGTCTACGCCGGCTTCACCCTGGTGTTCACGGCGCGGCGGACGATTTACCAGCGGCGCGTCAACAAGCTAGACTCGCGCGCCAAGGGCCAGCTGGCGGACAGCCTGATGAATGCCGATACCGTCAAGGTTTTCGGCAACGAAGCCTTCGAGGCGAAAAAGTTCTCGGCCATCATGGCGGGCTGGCTGGAAGCCGGGGTCGGCAACCAGCGTGCGCTGTTCACCCTGCACGTGGGGCAGAGCTTGGTCATCGCGGCGGGCGTCGCCGCCATCATGCTGCTGGCCGGCCGGGCCGTGATGGCGCAGCACATGAGCGTGGGCGACCTGGTACTGATCAATGCTTACGCCCTGCAGGTCTGCCTGCCGCTGAATGCGCTCGGCTTCGTCTACCGCGAAGCGCGCGACGCCCGCGTCAACGCCGAGCGACTGTTCGCCCTGCTGCGCGAGCGGCCCGAGATGCCCGACCCGCCGGAGGCGCCGGCGCTTCATCCAGGGGCCGGCGAGGTCGTGTTCGAGCACGTCAGCTTCCACTACGACCCCGAGCGGCCGGTGCTGTTCGACGTCAGCTTCCGCATCCCGCCGGGCACGACCCTGGCCGTGGTGGGGCGCAGCGGTTCCGGCAAGTCGACCCTGGCGCGATTGCTGCTGCGCCTGTACGATCCGGACGCCGGCCGGGTCCTGATCGACGGCCAGGACATCCGTCACCGCAGTCCCTCGAGCGTGCGCCGCGCGATCGGCGTGGTACCGCAGGACGCGGCGCTGTTCAATGACACGATCGGCAACAACATCGCCTATGCGCGTATCGATGCCGGAAGGGAAGAAGTGGAGGCGGCGGCCCGCGCGGCCCAGCTGCACGAGCTGATCGCCGGCCTGCCCGAGGGCTACGACAGCCCGGTCGGCGAGCGCGGCGTGATGTTCTCGGGCGGCGAAAGGCAGCGCATCGGCATCGCCCGCGCGATATTAAAGAACCCGACTATCCTCATCTTCGACGAGGCGACCTCGGCCCTGGATTCGGTCTCGGAACATGCGATCACGCGCGAACTGGAGCGCCTGGCGCGCAACCGGACCACCCTGATCATCGCACACCGGCTGTCGACCATCGTGAATGCCGACGCCATCATCGTCATGGAGCACGGACGCATCGTCGAGCGCGGCACCCATGCGGAACTGTTGCGGAGCGAAGGTGCCTATGCGCAGCTGTGGCTGCTGCAGCAGCGCATGGCACAGGCACCCTGAAAGCGCCCCGGTTGTGGGATCAGGCTTCGAGCCTGGCGAGCTTGCCGAGGCAGCGTCGCTGGAAATTGTCGAGCCCGTCGGCAACCAGCTTGTCGTCCTCGCCCAGCACGCCGGCATCGATCAGCAGGCGCAGCTTGGCGATCCGGTCGCCCAGGCCCAGGGCCTCGGCCAGGTGGTCGGATCCCGGCGCGCCGGCGTGCGCGATGGCGTTCACCACTTCTTCCGGGAAGCTCCAGTGCGCCGCGATGGCGGAAGACAGTTGGCGGCTGCCGGCCAGCAACTGGGCGCCGAAGCTACTGGCGCCGGGCACTTTGCCGTCTGTGCCGGTGCGGTCGGCCAGGCGGAAGGCCACCACCAGGCCCACGTTCTGCATCAGGCCGGCCAGGTAGGCTTCGAACACGCCCGTGCTCAAACCGGGTGCCATCAGGCTGGCCGCCAGCGCGCAGCTGATCGACTGGGTCCAGACCCGGGGTGCGGCCGCGCGCGCGAAGCCGTCGGCCTGCATGTTGACGAGGGGGCGGAAGGCGATGCGCGCCAGCAGCATGCGCAGGCCATTCTGGCCGAGCATCATGATGGCGGCCTCGACGTTCTTGACGGGGGAGATCGGGCGGTAATAGGCGCTGTTGGCTTCGCGGATCACTTCCGCCACCAGCACCACGTCCTGCGCGACCTGGCGCGCCAGCTCGGACACCGAGGCGTCCTCGTCGTTCAGGCTGGACAGCAGGGCGGGAATCGCTTCCGGCACGCGCGGCACCAGGCCGGCGGCCTTGCCCGGTTGCGCCGCCAGTTGGCGGACCTCGTCGAGGATGCGGGTTTCGACCTCGGCCGGGGCGGCGTAGCCGTGCGCCGCGGTCAGCCACCGGTAATAGGTCGCTTCGATGTCGGCAGCCAGGTCGGCGGCCTGCTCGTCGGCGGCATCCGGCGCGGCTGCCGCTGCGGCGGGCGGGTTGTCCGTGCCGCCGCGCAGGCGGTTAATCCAGTTTTTCATAGGGGTGAGCGATGTATCCGTACGGCAATTCTATACGCATACCCGGGCGGCGAACAGGAAAACGCGACGTGCGGAAAACCGACCGTAGCGGCAAGCGCAAAAAAAACGCCGGGCGAAGCCGGCGTCTGAACGAGGATGGGGACCTGGAACTCAGGCGGTCTCGTGCATGATTTCTTCACGCAGCGAACCTTCGTCCACGCTCGGATTCTTCAGCTCGGCGGCCAGGCGCTCCTTGTCCAGCTCGCCTTCCCACTTCGACACCACGATGGTGGCGACGCCGTTGCCGATGATGTTGGTCAGGGCGCGGCATTCGCTCATGAACTTGTCGATGCCCAAGATCAGGGTCATGCCCGCCACCGGGATGGTCGGCACCACGGCCAGCGTTGCCGCCAGGGTGATGAAGCCGGCGCCGGTGATGCCGGACGCGCCCTTCGAGGTCAGCATGGCGACGAACAGGATGGTGAGTTCCTGGCCCAGGGTCAGGTCGGTGTTGGTGGCCTGGGCCACGAACAGGGCCGCCATCGTCATGTAGATGTTGGTGCCGTCCAGGTTGAACGAGTAGCCGGTCGGGACCACCAGGCCGACCACCGATTTCGGGCAGCCCAGCTTTTCCAGCTTGCGCATGATGGCCGGCAGCGCGCTTTCCGACGAACTGGTGCCCAGCACGATCAGCAGCTCTTCCTTGATGTAGGAGAGGTAGCGCAGGATCGAGAAGCCGGTCATGCGGGCGATGAAGCCGAGCACGAGGAAGACGAACAGGGCGCAGGTCAGGTAGAAGGAACCGACCAGCGACGCCAGCGGGATCAGCGACTTCACGCCGTACTTGCCGATGGTGAAGGCCATCGCACCGAAGGCGCCGATCGGGGCGGCCTTCATGATGATGTTCACCACGCCGAAGATGGCGTGCGACAGCGCTTCGATGCCGCGGGTGATCGGACGGCCGCGCTCGCCCATCATCGACAGCGCGAAGCCGAACAGGATCGCGATCAGGAGCACCTGCAGGATCTCGCCCTTGGCGAATGCATCCACGAAGGTGTTCGGGATGATGTTCATCAGGAAGTCGACCGTCGACAGCGCCTTGGTCTTGTCGGTGTACTGGGCGATCGAGTGGGTGTCGATGGTGGCCGGGTTGACGTTGAAGCCGGCGCCCGGTTTGATCAGGTTGGCGACGATCAGGCCGATCGCCAGCGCGAAGGTCGACACGACTTCGAAGTAGAGCAGGGCCTTGCCGCCGACGCGGCCGACCTTTTTCATGTCCTGCATGCCGGCGATACCGGCGACCACGGTGCAGAAGATCACCGGTGCGATGATCATCTTGATCAGCTTGACGAAGCCGTCTCCGAGCGGCTTCATCGCGGTGGCCAGGCCGGGATCGTAGATGCCCAGCAGGACGCCGACAATGATCGCGAACAGCACCTGGAGGTACAGTACTTTATAGAATGGTTTTTTCATGATCAGGCTTCATGCGCTAATGATAGTGCCGTCATCATTACTGAAAATATCTGCGCCAGCTATTGTGGAAAACCGCAACGCCCGCGCCTATAACCGATCCTACGCTTCCTGAATGTCAGGGCTCGCGCGATTGAAATGCTCAGGGCGCCGCTCAGGGGCGTCGCTCAGGGGCGCCGATATACGGTGCCGCCTTTCATCACGAAGCCCACCTTGCGCAGCGCCGCGATGTCGGCGGTCGGGTCGCCCTCGACCGCGACCACGTCGGCCAGGTTGCCGGCCTGCAGCGCGCCCAGGTCCTTCTTGCCGAGGATGCCGGCGGCGACCGTGGTGGCGGCGCGCAGCGCTTCCGTCGGGGTCATGCCCAGGCGCACCATCCACTCCAGCTCGCGCTCGTTGGTGCCGTGGGTGAACACACCGACGTCGCTGCCGTTGCCGATCAGGACGCCCATCCTGTGCGCCAGCCTGAAGGCGCGTGCCGCTTCCTGCATGCCGGGAGTCGGGGTGCCGCCGCGCACGTGCTTCTGGAAATATTCACCGATCGCTTCCGGCGCGGTCAGCGTCGGCACGTAGGCGGTATGGCGTTCCAGCATCAGCTTGAAGGTGGCCTCGCTGGCGCCGTAGCCATGCTCGATGCTGTCGACCCCGGCCAGCACCGCCAGGCGGATCGCGTCGTCGCTGCTGGCGTGGGCCGCCACCTTGCGTCCCGTGACGTGGGCGGCCGCCACCATCGCCTTCATCTCTTCCAGCGTGAAGGTGGGACGGACACTCCCGTCGATGCCGGTGCGGTAGTCGGCGTAGAACTTGATCCAGTCGGCGCCGTGCGAGGACTGCTCGCGCACCGCCTTGGTCGCCTCATCCACGCCGGTGGCCTGCTGGGCGCCGTAGGGAATCTCCATGTCCGGACGGTAGCTGCGCTCGGCCGGGCCGTAGCTGGCGGTGGCGACGATGGCGCGGGTGGCGACCAGCAGGCGCGGCCCCGGTACCTGGCCTTCCTCGATGGCGCGCTTGATGCCGACGTCGGCATAGTCGACGCCTTCGGTGCCGAGGTCGCGCAGGGTGGTGAAGCCGGCCTGCAGGGTGTCGGCCGCGTGGCGCACGGCCAGCGCGATGCGGTAGCTAGGGGCTTCCTTGATCACCTGGTCGTCCCAGGTGGTTTCGTTATACGGGTGCAGCAGCACGTGCGAGTGCAGGTCGATCAGGCCGGGAATCAGGGTCTTGCCGGGCAGGCTGATGCGCTCGGCGTCGGCCGGCACCGCCATCTTGTCCGCCGGGCCGACCGCCTGGATGCGGCCCTGGGTCACCAGCACGCTCCAGCCCGGGTGAGGCGCGCCGTCGCCGGTCCAGACCTTGTCCGCCGTGATCAGGACCGGGCGCGGCTCGGCGGCTTGCCCTGTCGCGGGCGCGGCCTGGGCCGGTATGTCGATCAGGGCGGCCAGTGCCGCGAACATGGAAAGGACGAGCTGCTTGGCGCGGATCCGCATGGTGTCTTCCTCTTGTCGTTATGGAATGGAAAGACGCCATCATAGCGGAGCATGGGAAGAGTGTCTGTATTGAAACATGGAACAGCCTGACTGTTTCAATCGTGTCAAAGAGGCAAGAGCCAGCGCGCTACAATCGACCTGGCATTGTCCGATTTGATGATGCCCGGCTCGCTCGACGGCATGGGCCTGGAGCTGGAATTCATCCAGAAACCGACTACGCTGGAAGTGGTCAGGCGCGCCATCGGACGGGCCCGGCAATGGCATTGCCGAACTGTTGCGCTCCCACATGTTAAGCTGGACAACCATATGACAAGGATGAAGCAATGAACGAGCTGGTGAACACCGGGATTGCCGGCCTCGACGAGGTCTTGCACGGGGGCATTCCCCGCAATAACAACCTGCTCGTCGAAGGACCGCCGGGCTCGGGCAAGACCACGTTCGGACTGGGCTTCATCTACCATGGCGCGGTGGACTACGACGAGCCGGGCGCGATCGTGTCGTTCGAACTCGATCCGGCCAAGCTGCTGCGCGACGCCGCCGGTTTCAACTGGGACCTGCAAGGCATGATCGACCAGGGCAAGATCAAGATCATCCAGACCAGCCCGGCCGTGCTGCTGAGCGAATTCCGCAACGAGGACAGCGCTTTCGCCGCCGCGCTGGTGGCGATGGGCGCGAAGCGTCTGCTGATCGACGGCCTGACGCCGCTGCGCCTGTATGCCGAAGTCAACGACATGCCCTTCCGTGAAGATGTTCACCTGCTCATCGAGAGCCTGACCCGCCTGGGCGTCACCACCATGGTGACCGCGGAAAAGGACGAGTCGCTCGGCGCCGTGCTGGCGCACGAACGGTTTGTGTTCGATACCATCATCTCGCTCACCTTCGAAGAAGCCCGGCGCCGTGTGCACCGCCGCCTCACGGTGCTGAAGTCGCGCGGCCAGGATTTCATCGGCGGCAGCCACACCATGCGCATCGAGCCGCAGGTCGGCGTGCACGTCTACCGCCGGGCCCAGTCGCGCCCCGTCGCTTCGCCCGACCAGCCCACCTCGGAAGAGCGCCTGTCGACCGGTTCGCCGGCCATCGACCAGATGATGGACGGCGGTATCTACAAAGGCTCGGTGACGCTGGTAAGCGGCATTTCCGGCACCGGCAAGACGGTGTTGAGCGTCCAGTTCCTGACCAATGCCATCAAGACCGGCCACAAGGCGCTGCTGGTCAGCCTGGACGAGCATCCCCGCCAGCTGATCCGCAACGCCAGGTCGCTCGGCTTCGACCTCGAGGGGCTGGTCGACAGCGGTGAGCTGTTCATCCATTATGAATCGCCGCTGGAACTCGAACTGGACGTGCACTTCGACCGCATCGTCAAGCTGGTGGAGCGGGAGCAGATCGACTGCGTCGTGTTCGACTCGATTGCCGTCTATGAAATGACCAGCCGCGGCGAGGTCGCCGACTACCTGTACGCGCTGGCGAGCTTCTTCAAGAACCGCCTGGCGACGACCCTGTTCAACTACGAAAGTCCGGAACTGCTGGGTGTGTCGCAGATCAGCGAGGAACTCAAGGGATCGCACCTGGTCGACAACATCATCCTGCTGAACTACGTGGAAATTTCCACCGTGCTGCGCCGCGCGCTCGCCGTTCCCAAGGTGCGCGGCAGCCGCAACCTGCAGGTCACGCGTGAATATGCGATCGGCGTGGGCGGCCTGCTGCTGATGGAAGAGAGCGGCGACGCTGCCCAGGCCGTGCCGCAATTGCCGTTCTCGTCCTACTACGGACTGCTGTCACGCTCGCCATCGCGCCAGAGCCCGCTGGTCGAGGAAGCCGTGGCGACTGGTGCACCCTTGCCCGGCTCGACCCATCCGAGGACCGAAAAAACTTGGTGATCACGGTCGAACTGCCGGACCAGGCCTCGGTTGCCTGGGATGATTGGGAAACGCCGCTGCGCCAGTTTACGGAAGCGACGGGGCTGGTCACGTCGGTCTACGACACCGCGGGCGTGCGGCGGATCGGGCCCTTGACGGGCTCGCGCATGGCGAAGCTGCTGGCGGAGCGTTCGAGCCTGTGGGCCGAAGACGGTCCCGGCACGGCGCTCGAGCGCAGGCTGGTGCACACCGTGCATGCACAGGGCACCTCGGCAGCGACGCAATACGGCGAAGCCTTCCGGGTATGCGCGCAGCCGCTGCTGCTGCGCGGCGCCGTCTACGGCGTCCTGTTGTTCGGCTGGCGCTTCGCCGACTTCGGTTCGCCGCTGGCCTGCGAGCGCATCGCCAAGCAGATCGGCTTGCCCGGCCACCTGCTGTGGAACGAGGCGCGGCTCGACGCCCCGGTGTCCGAAAAGCGGATGGCAACCTATGCGGCCCTGCTGGGTACGCTGTCGAGCACGCTCGACCGCCAGCGTGAAACCATCGACGACCTAACGCGCGTCAACCGTACGCGCGAACTGTTCCTGGCCACCGTCTCGCATGAGATGCGCACGCCGCTGTCGGCACTGTCCATGCGCATCGAATTGATGCTGCGCACGATTCCCGACCTGCCGGCAAGGGCGGTCAGCGGCCTCGAAGCGATGCGCCTGCACGTGCGCCAGGAAACGGCCATGGTCGACGACCTGATCGACGCGGCCCGCACCCTGACCGGGCAGATGTCGATCGATCGCGCGCCGGTCGGGCTGGGCCAGGTCCTGCGCGACGCCATCTCGACGGTGGAAACGCATGCGCATGCCAAGCACATCCCGATACAGGTGAGCCCGGGCGATGACGGCGACCGGATCCGCCTCGAAGCGGATGGGCGGCGGCTGCAGCAGGTGTTCTGGAACCTGCTGTTCAATGCGGTGAAGTTCACGCCGGCGCACGGCATCATCCGCATCGCGGTCCGCCCGCTCGACGGCGCGGTCGAGATCGACATCGCCGACTCCGGGCAGGGCATCGAGGCCGAGGACCTGCCGCACGTGTTCGGCGCCTTCAGGCTGCAGCAGCACGACAATGCCACCGGCCTGGGACTGGGACTGTATATCGCGCGCCGCATCGTCGAGCTGCACGGGGGCACGCTCAGCGTCACCAGCCCCGGGCGCGGCCAGGGCACCACCTTCGTCGTGCGCCTGCCCACCGCCCCCGCCTGAGGCCCGGGCGCGATTTACTGCAGGTCGCCCAGCGACTGCTCGATCCCGAGCTGGACGTCGCGCAGGAAGGCGCCGCCCTTGTCCGACAGCGCGATGCCGGGCACGGCCAGTTCGACCAGGCACACCAGCGCCTGGCGGAACCATTCCATGTCGGTGCCCATCAGGGGCAGGGCGTGGGCGTCGATCAGGTAGTACACGGCGCGGCTCAGGAGGTTGGGGTCGCGCCCGGCGCGGGCGATGCCGGGGGCGAAGTCGACGACTTCACGGTGGAAGCGGTCGGCCAGGGTCTCCAGGATGTCGTTCGAGACCAGGGGCTGGCCGGCGGCCAGCACGACCCGGGCCAGGTCCAGGCAGGCGTCCTGCAATTCCTGTTCGTCGAGGCGCTGCGTCATGGCGTTGCTGCTTTCTTGCGTTGTGGAAGGCGCTAGCATGACACGGATCGCGGCTTTACGCCGCGAGCGGGTGACGCGGCGGCGCAAGGCGCGCCGCCGCCGAGGGAAGGACCGGGGATTACTGTGCGGCCCAGCCGCCGTCCATGTTCCAGGCCACGCCGCGCACCTGGTCGGCGGCCGGCGAGCAGAAGAACACGGCCAGCGCGCCCAGCTCTTCGGGCGTGACGAATTCGCCGGACGGCTGCTTCTCGGCCAGCAGGGCCTTCTTGGCCTGCTCGTTCGGGATGCCTTCGCGGGCGGCGCGGTCGTCGACCTGCTTCTGCACCAGCGGGGTCAGCACCCAGCCCGGGCAGATCGCGTTGCAGGTGACGCCGGTGTGCGCGTTCTCCAGCGCGGTCACTTTGGTGAAGCCGACCAGGCCGTGCTTGGCGGCGACGTAGGCCGACTTGCCGGCGGAGCCAACCAGGCCGTGCACCGAGGCCAGGTTGATGATGCGGCCCCAGTTCTTCTGCTTCATGCCGGGCAGGGCCAGGCGGGTGGTGTGGAAGGCCGAGGTCAGGTTGATGGCGATGATGGCGTCCCATTTGTCGGCCGGGAACTCGTCGACGTTGGCGACGTACTGGATGCCGGCGTTGTTGACGAGGATGTCGACGCCGCCGAATTTCTCGGCGGCGAAGGCCATCATGGCCTCGATCTGGTCGGGCTTGGACATGTCGGCGTTGTGGTAAGCGGTACGCACGCCGAATTCCTGGCCGATGTCGGTGTACAGCTTCTCGATCTGCTGGGCGTCGCCGAAGCCGTTGAAGACGATATTCGCGCCCTGCTGGGCCAGCGCACGTGCGATGCCGAGGCCGATGCCCGAGGTCGAGCCGGTCACGAGGGCGGTCTTGCCGCTTAACATACTGGAATTCATTGCTTCCTCATCTTTAAAGGTTGGTAATCGAACGCTGTGTCGGTCTATCCGCGCCGGACTTGGTAGAATTCTAATCGGATCGCCGGTTAAAATGTTGGCGGCCGTTCAAGTCACGAACAGGAAGAGGGGAAAGGCATGGTCGAAGCGAGGCTGAAAAGCGTGCAATGCAGTTCGCCGGCCGGCCTGCACCGCATGGCCTACAAGGAGTGGGGCGATCCGGCCAACCCCCGCGTGCTGGTGTGCGTGCATGGCGTGACCCGCGTGGCCGGCGACTTCGATGCGCTGGCGCGCGCCCTGAGCGACCATTACCGCGTGGTCTGCCCGGACGTGGCCGGCCGCGGCCGTTCCGAGCGCCTGCGCGACCCCGGCCTGTACGTGGTCCCGCAGTATGTGGCCGACATGGTGACCCTGATTGCCCGCGTCACGGCAAACGACGAGGAAGGCACGGTGCACTGGGTCGGCACCTCGATGGGCGGCCTGATCGGCATGATCCTGGCGTCCTTCGAGAACAGCCCGATCCGCCGCCTGGTGCTGAACGATATCGGCCCGGTACTGGATCCGGCCGCGATGGCGCGCATCGGCGAGTACATCGGCCAGGACGTGCGCTTCCCGGACTTCGAGACCGGCGCGCGCTTCGTGAAGGACGTATCAAGCTCGTTCGGCCCGCACAGCGAGGATGAATGGCGCAAGCTGGCCGGCGACGTGCTGGTCCAGGAGCCGGATGGTGCCTGGGTGCGCCACTACGACATCAAGCTGGCCAGGCCTTTCGCCGCGATCACGCCCGAGCGCGCGCAGCAGGACCAGGCCGCGCTGTGGGCCGCCTTCGATGCGATCCGCTGCCCGACGCTGCTGATCCGCGGCGAACTGTCCGACCTGCTGTCGCGCGCGACGGCGGAAGAGATGGCGCGCCGCGGCCCGAAGCCGCAACTGGCTGAAATTCAGGGCGTCGGCCATGCGCCGACCCTGATGCACGCGCAGCAGATTGCGATCGTGCGCAATTTTTTAATCAACAATCAAACCTAGGGATAGAAAAACATGGAAATCAAACGTCTGTACGTCGGCAAGCGCCTGTCCGAAGTCGCCATCCACCTCGGCACGGTCTACCTGGCCGGCCAGATCGCCAGCGACACCACCCAGGACATCGTCGGCCAGACCCGCGAGGTGCTGGGCCACGTCGACCGCCTGCTGACCGAAGCCGGCAGCAGCAAGGCCCAGATCCTGAGCTGCCAGATCTACATCTCGGACATGGCGAATTTCGCCGGCATGAACGAAGTCTGGGATGCCTGGGTCGTGCCGGGCTACACGCCGCCGCGCGCCACCGTCGAAGCGAAGCTGGCGAACCCGGCCTGCCTGGTCGAGGTCGTGGTCGTCGCCGCACAGGCGTAAGCACCTCAGATGGTAGCGATTGCCGCGCTCGGCGACGCCACGACCCAGCTCGTCCAAGGCCTCGGGCCGGAGGACCGCGCGCGGGTGCAGGCGGCGCTGGACTTCGCCTTTGGCGCCTATGGCGAGCGTCAAGCCTCGTCCGGCCAGAGTGCCTTCGAGTTCTCGCTCGGGGTGGCGGTCACGCTCGCCCTGCTGCGCAGCGATGCCGAGACCCGCATCGCCGGCCTGCTGTTCGAGTTGTGCCTGGTCGAGCCGCTGAGCGCCGAGACGCTGGAGCAGCGCTTCGGCAGGGAAGTGGCCGACATGGTGCACGGCGTGCACCAGCTGATCCGGCTGCGCGACCTGACCGCGACCCAGGCCCCGGTCGGGCGCGGCAAGAACGCCGCCCAGCAGGCGATGGCCCAGGTCGAGACCCTGCGCAAGATGCTGCTGGCGATGGCGCCCGACATGCGCGTGGTGCTGGTGCGGCTGGCGTCCTGCGTGACCAGCCTGCGTTATTTCGCCGAGCGGAAGCGCTTCGACGAGATGACCCACAATTACGGGCGCGAAGTACTCGACCTGTATGCGCCGCTGGCCAACCGCCTCGGCATCTTCCAGCTCAAGTGGGAGCTGGAAGACCTGGCCTTCCGCATGATCGAGCCCGAAACCTACAAGCGCATCGCCAAGATGCTCGAAGAGAAGCGCATGCTGCGCGAGAGCTTCGTGCAATGCTCGATCGAGCGTTTGCAGGCGGAGCTGGCGGCCGCAGGCATCAAGGCCGAGGTCAGCGGCCGACCGAAACACATCTACAGCATCTGGAAGAAGATGCGCGGCAAGCACCTCGACTTCAACGAGCTGTACGACGTGCGCGCCTTCCGCGTGATCGTCGCCGACGTCAAGACCTGCTACACGGTGCTCGGCCTGGTGCACCACATGTGGACCCCGATCCCGAAGGAATTCGACGACTACATCTCGCGCCCGAAGGGCAACGGCTACCAGTCGCTGCACACGGTCGTCACCGCCGACGACGGCCGGCCGCTCGAGGTGCAGATCCGTACCCAGGAGATGCACAACTTCGCCGAGTACGGGGTAGCCGCGCACTGGCGCTACAAGGAGGAGGGCGGCTCCAACTTCAAGAGCCAGCAGTACGACGAGAAGATCGCCTGGCTGCGCCAGCTGCTGGCCTGGAAGAGTGACGTCGCCGATGCCGTCACCGGCAGCGGCCATGAGGAACTGCAGCGCGAATGGGTCGAGAAGCTGAAGTCGACCACGCTCGACGACCGCATCTTCGTGCTGACCCCGCAGGCGCGTGTGCTCGAGCTGCCGCAGGGCGCGACGCCGATCGACTTCGCCTACCACCTGCACAGCGAGGTCGGGCAGCGCTGCCGCGGCGCCAGGATCGACGGCGTGATGGTGCCGCTGAACACCCCGCTGAAGAATGGCCAGACCTGCGAGATCATCACCGCCAAGGGCGCACCCGGCAGTGCCGGGCCGTCGCGCGACTGGCTCAGCCCCGGCTACACGGTGTCGAGCCGCACGCGCGCCAAGATCCGCGCCTGGTTCCATGCCCAGGAGCTGGCCGAGACCCTGGCGCACGGGCGCGCACTGGTGGAGAAATCGCTGCAGCGCGAGGGCAAGACCGCGGTCAACCTGGAGCTGCTCGCGCACAAACTCGGCTTCGCGAAAGTGGACGACCTGTTCATCGCGGTCGGCAAGGAGAAGTTCAGCCTGCGCCACGTCGAAGCGGCCCTGCACGATCCAAGCGAGACCCCGCCGCCGCAGGGAGACACGGCCGTGGTCAACAAGAGCCGCGCCTCCAGCGTGGAGCAGGGCGCCAAGTCGGGCGTGCTGGTGGTCGGCACCGAAGGCATGCTGACCATGCTGGCCAAGTGCTGCAAGCCGGCGCCGCCGGACCCCATCGTCGGCTTCGTCACGCGCGGCAAGGGCGTGTCGATCCACCGCGCCAGCTGCAAGAACTTCGGCGAGATGGCGTCCAAGGCGCCGGAACGCGTCATCGAGACCGAGTGGGGCGACGCCGGCAAGGACACGGTCTACCCGATCGACATCTTCATCCTGGCCTCCGACCGCCAGGGCCTGCTGCGCGACATCTCCGAGGTACTGGCGCGCGAGAAGATCAACGTGATCGGCGTGAACACACAAAGCGCCAAGGGCCAGGCGCGGATGGTGTTCACCGCCGAGATCGGATCGACCGGGCAGCTGCAGAAGGCCTTGTCCGCGATCGGTGAAGTCTCCGGCGTGCAGGAAGCGCGAAGGACATGATACGGCTGGGGTAACACCTCCCGAAATCTGTATCATGTAAATATGCCGATTTCATCGCTCCTCTATATCAAGCCGCGCGACTGGGGTGCCCGCATCGGGCGCTATGCGGCCAGCTGGTGGGCCATGCTGTACCTGGGCGCGGTCGCGCTGGTAATGGCGATGTCGCCCTCGACCTGGCACCGCGCCAACCGCCTGGCGACGTCGCGCTACATCTATGCCAGCACCTGGGCGGTGCTGCCCTGGTTCACGCTGCTGACGGCCCTGATCAGCCTCGTCATCATCCGCATCGTGCTGGTGACGGCGCAGAGCTACGGCTTGTCCGGCTTCGCGCTGGAGATGATGGTGCGGGTACTGGTGCTGGAGCTGCTGCCGCTGTCGGCGGCGATGTTCGCGGCCCTGCGCGCCGGCATGGCCTTCGACGCCAACGCGATGGGCCTGGCCGCCAGTGGGGTGGCCCCCGGCGATGCCACCGACACGGCCCTGCGCCGCGTGCGCCGCGACCTGGTGCCGCAGGTGATCGCCAACGCCTTCTCGGTGCTGAGCCTGGCCATGGTCAGCAGCGTGATCGTGCTGGTGCTGGCCTACCTGAACGTGTACGGGGTGTCGCCGTGGGGCCTGGGCGACTATACCCGCACGGTGGGGCGCGTGTTCGATCCGACCGTGACCCTGGGATTCGTGTTCAAGACCGTGCTGTTCGGGCTGGCCGTGGCGGTGATCCCGAGCGCCGCGATCCTGGACATGCTGCGCCACCGGCGCCGCCACCGCTCGAACGTCCAGCCGGGCGCGCTGCGCCTGCTGTTCGTGCTGCTGCTGATCGAGGCCAGTTCGCTGGCCGTCAAGTACATCTGAATCATCGTTGAAGGACCATCCATGGCCGACCCCATCCCCGCCAATCTTCCCGACGAGCCGAAACACGTCGAAGCGAAGGCGCTGATCCTGCTGATCGTGATCGGCGCCTTGATCGTCGCCTTCTTCCTCTACGTGATGTATGCGCGCGGGGTGTTCGAGCCCACCCAGCGGCTGGTGCTGGTGACCGATAATTCCGAAGGCGTGATCCCGGGCATGGACATGACTTTCGCCGGCTTCCCGATCGGGCGCGTGCGCCAGGTCGACCTCGGCAAGGACGGCAAGGTCAACATCCTGGTCGACATCCCGAAGAACGACGCCAAATGGCTGCGCACCACCAGCGTGTTCACCCTGGAATCGAGCGTGGTCGGCCAGACCCGCCTGCGCGCCTACAGCGGCATCCTTACCGATCCGCCGCTGCCGGACAAGGCGCAACGGCCGGTGCTGCGCGGCGACGCCGCCGCCGAGATCCCGCGCCTGGTGTCGACCGCGCGCACGCTGCTCGAAAACCTGGAAAACATGACGCGGCCCGACTCGGCGATCGGCAACACGCTGGCGAACGTCGAGACCCTCAGCGGCCGCCTGACCGGGAAGTACGGCGTGCTGGGCACCGCCCTGGGCGGCGACGAGGAGGCGAAGAAGCTGCTGCAGACCCTGCAGCGCGTGGACGCCATCCTGGCCAAGACCGACCAGCGGGTGTTCGGCAGGAACGGCGTGATGGACGACACCCAGGCCGCGGTCCGGCAGCTGAACGGGGTCCTGGCCGACGCCCGCACCACGCTGCAGAAGGTCGACGCGGTGCTGGTCGAGGCCCAGGCGGTGGGCGCCAACGCCAAGGTCGCCACCCAGGACCTGGGCCGGCTGCGCGGCGAGGTCGACGCCAGCCTGCGCAAGGTGAACCGGCTGGTCGACGAGATCAACCGCAAATGGCCGTTCAAGCGCGACGAGGAGATCAAGCTGCCATGAAGCCGACTATCTGGATGCTCGTTCTGGTGCTGGCCGGCTGCGCCAGCAAACCCCAGCCGCCCGACTGGCAGCCGAATGCGAAGAGCGCACTGGATGGCTTCACGCGCGCCTGGCTGGACGGCGACACGGCCGCCGCCGACGCCGAGTTCGCGCGCGCGCGCCGCGAAACCGCCAGCACCGGGCGCTTCGAGCGCGTGGCCCAGGCCGAGCTGGTGCGCTGCGCCGCGCGCGTCGCCGCCCTCGACTACGACTGCCCGGGCTACGCGGCGCTGGCGCGCGACGCGACCCCGGCCCAGCAGGCCTACGCGGCCTACCTGCAGGGACAGTGGCAGGGCTTGAACGCGGGCCTGCTGCCGGAACAGCACCGTGGCGTCGTCAGCGGCGGCACGCTGGCCGGCGTGCAGGACCCGCTGGCGCGCCTGGTGGCGGCGGGCGCCCTGCTGAAGGCGGGGAAGATCGCGCCGGCCGATATCGCGAAGGCGGTCGACACGGCATCCGACCAGGGCTGGCGCAGGCCGCTGCTGGCCTGGCTGGGCGTCCAGGAACAACGGGCGCAGGCGGCCGGCGACACGCAGGCGCTAGGGCAGATCCGCCGGCGCGCGGCACTGGTGTCGGAGAAGCCCTGAGCGGGCACTCCTCAGACGTTCAGGCAGCCGTCCACCCCGCCTGTGCCGGCCTTGTGGATCCCTGCCGCAGCGCTGGCGGCAGCTGGTTGTGGATGCGGGTCGCCGCGCGCGCCGCGCCGCCGGTCGCCACCGCGATCTGGTTCAGGCCCACGGTGACGTCGCCGATCGCATACAGGCCCGGTACGCTGGTGGCCTGGTGGTCGTCCACCACCAGTTCGTCGCATTGGGCGGTGCGCGCACCGAGGTTCAGCGCCAGGTTCGAGCGCGCCTTCTCGCCCAGCATCGGATAGAACACGTCGGCCGAGTACTCCTCGCCGTCCTCGGTGTGCAGCACCGGCTTCATCGACGCGTCCAGGGTCACGGAGCGCAGCGGCGACTCGATCAGGCGCACCCCGGCGGCGTCCAGGCGGCGCCGCTCGTCGTCGTTCAGCATGGACGGCGAGCCACGCTCGAACAGCGTCACGTCGCTGCTGTAGGTGCGCATGAACAGGGCGTGGCCGACCGGGTTGGTGTCGGCGGTGGCGACTGCGATCCGCTTGTCCATCACGTCGAAGCCGTCGCATACGGGGCACAGGCGCAGCGAACCGAAGGCGATCGCCTCGCGCCAGTTCTCGATCGGCAGGCCGGCGTCGGCCACGCCGGTGGCCAGCAGCACGGTATGGGCGCGTAGTTGCGTAGGGTCTCCTTCCGCGTCTTCGGCCGCGTAGTCGGCGACGAACAGGCCGTCTTCGATGCGCAGGTCGAGGATCTCGCCCGGCATCACCGTGCCGCCGTAGCGCTCCAGCTGGACCGTCAGGTTGCCCAGCAGGACGTGGCCCGGCACGCCTTCCGGAAAGCCCGGATAGTTGTGCGAGACCGGTATCAGGCGCAGCCGGCTGTTGCCCTTGTCGACCAGGGCGACCGAGCGGGTGAAGCGGCGCAGGTAGATGGCGGCGGTCAGGCCGGCGGGGCCGCCGCCGACGATGAGGGTGTCGTAGACTTGGTCTGAATTAGGCATGTGCTGATTATCGACATGCCCATGGGGGCGTTCCTATCGGCGTGCGCCCCGCAGCCGGGTCGGAAGCCGCTGACATGCTGATCAGTGGGCGCTGTGCGGCTCCGGCTGCAGGGTCACGTGGTCGATGCCGTGTTTGTCGAGCAGCATGTCCTTGACGGCGCGCAGCACCTCCGGCCAGGCGTTCAGGTCGGCGATTTCGAGGTGGCCGATCAGGGCCGGCTCGCCCGGCGACATGTCCCACACGTGCAGGTCATGCACCGACAGCACGCCCGGAACCGCGGCCAGGTCGGCGCCGACGCCGAGGTAGTCGATCTGGTGCGGCACGCCCTCCATCAGGAAGTGGTAGGACTCGCGCAGTACGCCGACGGTCGATTTCAGGATCAGCAGCGACACGAAGATCGAGAGGATCGGGTCGATCCGTACCCAGCCCGTGAAATGGATGATGGCGCCGGCGGCGATCGCGGCCACCGAGCCGAGCAGGTCGCCCAGCACGTTGACCAGGGCGGCGCGCGTGTTGATGCTCTGCTCGCCCCGCGACAGCACCCACGCCACCAGGATGTTGATGCAGGCGCCGATCGCCGCGACCACGAACACGGTGCCGCCCTGCACGGCCTCGGGCTTGAGCAGGCGCTGCGCCGCCTCGTAGACGATCCAGGCGACCAGCAGCAGCATCGCCAGGCTGTTCACGAAGGCCGCCAACGCCTCGGCACGCACGAAACCGAAGGAGTGGCGGCTCGATGGCGGGCGCCGCGCGATCAACTGGGCCATGAGCGCCAGGCCGAGGGCGGCGGCATCGGTGACCATGTGGCCCGCGTCCGAGATCAGGGCCAGCGAATTCGAGAAATAGCCGGTGACGGCTTCGATCAGCGCGAACAGCAGGGTCAGGCACAGCGCCAGCCCCATCGCGGCCTGGCTGCGGCCCTCGATCACGTGGCCGTGGCGGGCGTCGCCGTCGAGGTGGGCGTGCAGGTGGGCGGAGGAAGGGGAGTGGTCGGACATGGTCAACATGGTCGGTGGAAACAGGCGCGAGTATAAGGGAGGGAGGACTTGTCGTGTGACTCCTTGCGCATCTGCAGCATAGCCCCTATAATGGTCGGACACGGGCGGTTAGTTCAGCTGGTTAGAATACTTGGTCGACATCCAAGGGGTCGCAGATTCGAATTCTGCACCGCCCACCAGAATACTTAGGTAAGAGCGAGAAAGGCACCGACGGTTATGACACCGCGAACTACAACGATGTTGTGGGGGAATCGCTAGACGCGGTACGGTGATCTTTTGTCTCAAGAAACTCGACAACACTGATAAAACGCGCCTGGTGCGCGTTTTTTTTCGCCCCAATACTTTCCATTTCAATTTTACTAACTCATTTGCTAATTTTGCGGGCGCGACTGGCGCCGAAGAGGAGATCAAGATGCTGAATGTGCGACTTCCGGACGGCTCCAGCCGTCAATTCGAAGGCCCGGTGACCGTGGCCCAGGTGGCCCAGAGTATCGCCCCGAGCCTCGCCAAGGCCGCCCTGGCCGGCAAGGTCGACGGCAAGGTGGTCGATACCTCCTTCCTGATCGAGAACGATGCCGACCTGGCCATCGTCACCGACAAGGATCCGGAAGGCCTGGACGTCATCCGCCACTCGACCGCGCACCTGCTGGCCTACGCCGTCAAGGAACTGTTCCCGGAAGCCCAGGTCACGATCGGCCCGGTCATCGACAACGGCTTCTACTACGATTTCTCGTACAAGCGCCCGTTTACCCCGGACGACCTGGCCGCGATCGAGAAGAAAATGGCCGAGCTGGCCAAGAAGGACGAGCCGGTGACCCGCAAGGTCCTGCCGCGCGACGAGGCGGTGGCCTACTTCAAGTCGATCGGCGAAAACTACAAGGCCGAGATCATCGCCTCGATCCCGGCGAGCGAGGACGTGTCGCTGTACTCGGAAGGCGGCTTCACCGACCTGTGCCGCGGCCCGCACGTGCCGTCGACCGGCAAGCTGAAGGTGTTCAAGCTGATGAAGCTGGCCGGCGCCTACTGGCGCGGCGACTCCAAGAACGAGATGCTGCAGCGCGTCTACGGCACCGCCTGGGCCAAAAAGGAAGAGCAGGAGCAGTACCTGCACATGCTGGAAGAAGCCGAGAAGCGCGACCACAGGAAGCTCGGCAAGCAGCTGGACCTGTTCCACTTCCAGGACGAAGCCCCGGGCCTGATCTTCTGGCACCCGAAAGGCTGGACCATCTGGCAGCAGATCGAGCAGTACATGCGCAAGACCTACCAGACCACCGGCTACAACGAGGTGAAGGCGCCGCAGATCATCGACGTCACCCTGTGGCAGAAGACCGGCCACTGGGATAATTATCGTGAAAACATGTTCACGACCGAGTCGGAAAACCGCACCTACGCGCTCAAGCCGATGAACTGCCCGGGCCACGTGCAGATCTATAACGCCGGCCTGCGTTCCTACCGCGACCTGCCGCTGCGCTACGGCGAGTTCGGCCAGTGCCATCGCAACGAATCCTCGGGCGCGCTGCACGGCCTGATGCGGGTGCGCGGCTTTACTCAGGACGACGGCCACGTGTTCTGCACCGAAGAGCAGATCGCTCCCGAAGTGGTTGCCTTCCACGCCCAGGCGATGAAGGTATACGAGGACTTCGGTTTCGAGAACATCGACGTCAAGATCGCCCTGCGTCCGGAAAACCGCATCGGCTCCGACGAGGTCTGGGACCAGGCCGAGGAAGCCCTGCGTTCGGCCCTGCGCGGCTGCGGCGTGGAGTGGACCGAGCTGCCGGGCGAGGGCGCCTTCTACGGCCCGAAGATCGAGTACCACCTGAAAGACAGCCTGGGCCGTCCGTGGCAGGTCGGCACCATGCAGGTCGACTTCTCGATGCCGGGCCGCCTCGGCGCCGAGTATGTTGCCGAAGACAATACCCGCAAGGTGCCGGTGATGCTTCACCGCGCGATCGTGGGTTCGATGGAGCGCTTCATCGGCATTCTGATCGAGAACTACGCCGGCGCACTGCCGCTGTGGCTGGCCCCGGTTCAGCTTGCTGTCTTGAATATTTCTGATGCGCAAGCTTCCTACGTGAAAGAAGTGGAGGCGCGCCTGAAGGCGGCTGGACTGCGCGTTCACGCTGATTTGCGGAACGAGAAGATTACCTATAAAATCCGGGAGCATTCCGTCCAAAAACTGCCGTACATCTTAGTTGTCGGCGATAAAGAGCGGGATGCCAACACTGTGGCCGTTCGCGCACGCGGCAATGTCGACCTGGGCGTCATGTCCGTCGACGCGCTGCTGGAGCGCCTCCTCGGAGAGGTAGCAACCAAGGCGTAATACGCCTTGAGACGGCCCGAACTATTAACTTTAAAAGGAAACACCATAGCTACTGACAAGTCGTCACATCGCATCAATGGCGAAATCACCCATCCGGAAATGCGCCTGAATGGCGTGGACAATGAGCCGCTGGGCATCGTAAGCCTGGCTGACGCATTCCGTATGGCCGAGGAAGCGAACGTGGACCTGGTGGAGATCGCGCCAAACGCGGTCCCGCCCGTCTGCCGCCTGATGGACTACGGCAAGTTCAAGTACTCGGAACAGAAGAAAGCGCACGAAGCGAAGCTGAAGCAGAAGATCATCCAGGTCAAGGAAGTCAAATTCCGACCGGGTACGGACGAGGGTGACTACACCATCAAGCTGCGTAACCTGGTCAAGTTCCTGGAAGAGGGCGACAAGACCAAGATCACGCTGCGTTTCCGTGGTCGTGAGATGGCCCACCAGGACATCGGTGCGCGCATGCTGGAACGCCTGCGCGGCGATCTCGAGCCGTATGGCCAAATCGAGCAGTTCCCGAAGATGGAAGGCCGCCAGATGATCATGATCGTGGCGCCGAAGAAGAAGAAGTAATTCTTCATCAGCGTCACGCGCTTCATTCTCGCCGTGACAGTCAGGCCGGGCCAGGCCCGGACCCAGGTTCGCCTGTGTCCGGGCCTGGCCTATGCCGTTTGGCGATGGCGCGTGGGCACGTCGTGCCCACCAACACGCAAACCTATGCTAGAATCTGCGGTTCTCGTATCGTAATGATGCGAGAATGCAATACTGTAGTGGACTCGCTTCTGCTGCAGAAACAAGTGAAAGCAGGCATCCAAGAGCAGCGTTGCTGCCACCTGCAATCCTGTTACATATGAGGCTGCCTTTAAAGGGCAGAAGACTATGCCGAAAATGAAAACCAAAAGCTCCGCGAAAAAGCGTTTTCGCGTGCGTCCGGGTGGTACCGTCAAATCGGGTATGGCGTTCAAGCGTCACATCCTGACCAAGAAGACCACCAAGAACAAGCGCCAGCTGCGTGGCACCCGCAACATCAATGCGTCGGACGTCCAGAGCGTCTACCGCATGATGCCGTCTGCTGTTTAATCTCACACTAAGGAGCGAATATGCCTCGAGTAAAACGTGGGGTTACTGCACGTGCCCGTCACAAGAAGGTTCTTGAACTTGCCAAAGGCTATCGTGGCCGTCGCAGCAAAGTATTCCGTATTGCCAAGCAAGCAGTCATGCGCGCTGGCCAGTACGCATACCGCGACCGCCGCAACAAGAAGCGCGTCTTCCGCGCACTGTGGATCACCCGTATCAACGCAGCTTCGCGTTCGCACGGCATGACCTACAGCGCATTCATGAACGGCCTGAAGAAAGCCGCGATTGAACTGGACCGCAAAGTCCTGGCCGACATGGCTGTGAACGACAAGCCGGCATTTGCCGCTATCGTGAACACCGTCAAGACCACGCTGGCTGCCTGATTTCAGCATAGCGAACAGTTGTACAGCGCCGCGGTGAATGCCGCTGGCGCATAAAGGACGGGGCAAAGGTTGAAGGACCGATGCCCCGTTTTTGATTCTGGCGTTCCCCGCCTACCAAAACAGGAAAAGAACAAGCATGGAACTCGCAAACCTCGCGCTGGAAGAACTGGTCGTCTCGGCACAGGCTGACTTTGGTGCCGCGCAAGACGCTGCCGCGCTGGAAAACGCAAAAGCGAAATACCTGGGCAAGACCGGCCAGGTGACCGACATGATGAAGGGCCTCGGCAAGCTCGAACCGGAACAGCGCAAGGCCCAGGGCGCCCTGATCAACGCCGCCAAAGAAAAAATCGAACAGGCGTTGACGGCCCGCCGCGAGGACCTGGCGAATGTCCAGCTGATGGCGCGCCTGAACGCGGAGAGCATCGACGTTACCCTGCCGGGCCGCGGCCGCTCGACGGGCGGCATCCATCCGGTCATGCGGACCTGGGAGCGGGTCGAACAGATCTTCCGCTCGATCGGTTTCGACGTGGCCGACGGCCCCGAGATCGAGACCGACTGGACCAATTTCACCGCGCTGAACAGCCCGGAAAACCACCCGGCGCGTTCGATGCAGGACACCTTCTACATCGAAGGGAACGACAGCCAGGGCAAGCCGCTGCTGCTGCGCACCCACACCAGCCCGATGCAGGTGCGCTACGCCCGCACCCATACCCCGCCGATCAAGGTGATCGCGCCGGGCCGCACCTACCGCGTCGACAGCGATGCGACCCACTCGCCGATGTTCCACCAGGTCGAAGGCCTGTGGATCGGCGAAGACATCAGCTTTGCCGACCTGAAGGGCGTCTACCTGAACTTCGTGAAGGCCTTCTTCGAGACCGACGACCTGCAGGTGCGCTTCCGTCCGTCCTACTTCCCGTTCACCGAACCGTCGGCCGAGATCGACATCGCCTTCGGCTCCGGTCCGCTGAAGGGCCGCTGGCTGGAAGTCTCGGGCGCCGGGCAGGTGCACCCGCTGGTGGTGCGCAACTTCGGCCTGGACCCGGAAAAATTCATCGGCTTCGCGTTCGGCTCCGGCCTCGAGCGCCTGACCATGCTGCGCTACGGGATCAATGACCTGCGCCTCTTCTACGAGGGCGACCTGCGCTTCCTGAAGCAATTCAATTAAGAAGAACAAGGCTAAGATTATGCAATTCTCCGAAAACTGGCTCCGTTCCATGGTCGATCCGAAGATGACGTCGGATGAACTGGCCCACCTGCTCACCATGTCCGGCCTCGAAGTCGAAGAGGTGGACCCGGTCGCGCCGCCGTTCTCGAACGTCGTGGTCGCCGAAGTCAAGGAAGTGGCCAAGCACCCGAACGCCGACCGCCTGAACGTGTGCCAAGTCGATGCCGGCACCGGCACGCTCCTGAACATCGTCTGCGGCGCCCCGAACGTGCGCGCCGGCATGAAGGCGATTTGTGCCATGGCCGGCGCCGTACTGCCGCCGGGCGCCGATGGCAAGCCTTTCGAAATCAAGGTCGGCAAGCTGCGCGGCGTGGAGTCGCAGGGCATGATGTGCTCGGCCAAGGAACTGAAGATCTCGGAAGAAAGCAGCGGCCTGATGGAACTGCCGGAAGATGCGCCGGTCGGCCAGAACATCCGCGACTATCTCGGCTTGAACGACCAGAAGTTCACCATCAAGCTGACCCCGAACAAGGCGGACTGCCTGTCGGTGCTGGGCGTGGCGCGCGAAGTGTCGGCTCTGACCGGTGCGCCGCTGAGCTTCCCGGCCCAGCGCATCGTCCCCGTCACCACCGACGAGGTCCTGCCGGCGACCGTGTCGGCACCCGACCTGTGCGGCCGCTTTACCGGCCGCGTGATCCGCGGCCTGAACGCGCGCGCCGCCACGCCCGAGTGGATGAAGCGCCGCCTCGAACGCAGCGGCCAGCGCTCGGTGTCGGCCCTGGTCGACATCTCCAACTACGTGATGCTGGAAACCGGCCAGCCCTCGCACGTGTTCGACCTGGCGAGGATCCATGGCGGCATCGACGTGCGCTGGGGCCGGAAAGGCGAATCGCTCAAGCTGCTGAACGGCAACACCGTCGAGGTCGACGAGTGGGTCGGCGTGATCGCCGATGAAAAAGAGATCGAATCGCTGGCCGGCATCATGGGCGGCGATTCCACCGCCGTCACGCTGGACACCACCGACATCTACCTGGAGGCCGCATTCTGGTGGCCGGGCGCGATCCAGGGCCGCGCGCGCCGCTTCAACTTCTCGACCGATGCGGCGCACCGCTTCGAGCGCGGGGTCGACTATGCCGGCACGGTCGAGCGCATCGAGCGCATCACCTCGCTGATCGTCGAGATCTGCGGCACCCCGGAAACCAAAGTCGGCCCGGTCGACGACCAGGTCGTCAACTTGCCGCAGCGCCAGCCCGTGGTGCTGCGTACCGCGCGCGCGCAAAAGGTGATCGGGGTGGCGATCGACGACGACACCGTCGCCGATATCTTCACCCGCCTGCAGCTACCGTTCACGCGCGAGCCGGGCCGCTTCACGGTGTCCGCGCCGTCCTACCGCTTCGACATCGAGATCGAGGAAGACCTGATCGAGGAGGTCGCGCGCGTCTACGGTTTCGAGAACATCCCGGCGCTCCCGCCCGTGGCCCCGTCCGCGATGCTGATCGAGCCGGAAAACACGCGCTCCTTATTTGCCATTCGCCACCAGTTGGCCGATCTCGGCTACCAGGAAGTGGTCAACATGAGCTTCGTGGAAAGCCAGTGGGAAACCGACTTCGCCGCCAACGACCAACCGATCCGCCTGCAGAACCCGATCGCCAGCCAGATGAGCGTCATGCGCTCGAACCTGATCGGCAGCCTGATCGCCAACGTGCGCTACAACCTCAACCGCAAGGCCGGCCGCGTGCGCGTGTTCGAGGTCGGCGCCGTGTTCCACCGCAATCCCGATGCCCAGGATGGCCCGCTGTCGATCGCCGGCTTCGACCAGCCCAAGCGTGTCGCCGCGATGGCCTACGGTCCGGCCTTCGACGAGCAGTGGGGCATGCCGACCCGTTCGGTCGACTACTTCGACGTCAAGGGCGACCTCGAAGCGCTGTTCGCGCCGCGCAGCCTGCGCTTCGCCAAGCTCGAGCATCCGGCGCTGCACCCGGGCCGTTCGGCCCAGGTCGAGCTGGACGGCAAGGTGATCGGCTTCATCGGTGAACTGCATCCGCGCTGGCTGCAGAAGTACGACCTGCCGCAGGCGCCGGTGCTGTTCGAGGTGGACGCCGAGGCCCTGCGCGAGCGCATCGTGCCGAGCTACAGCGACATCTCGAAGTTCCCGGGCGCCACCCGCGACCTCGCGCTGGTCGTGAAACAGGACCTGCCGGCCCAGGCGCTGATCGACGCTTTCAAGGCCGAGCTGGCGACGAACGCGAACGGCAAACTCGTGCAAGCCGTTGTTTTGTTTGATGAATATCGCGGCAAGGGTTTGGAGCAAGATGAAAAAAGCCTTGCTTTCCGCTTTAGCTTGCAAGATACTCAATCGACGTTGCAGGACGATGCGGTCGAGGCCATCATGGCCGCGCTTGCACAGGCAGCGCAACAACAATACGGCGCCAGACTGCGCGCCTGAATAAGGGCTACGTGCCTAACGGGGCCCGGGAAATCCGGGGCCCCATCCAGAACTTGAAGGTAGGGCTTAAAATTAACAACAACGACTTAGATTCCATCGTACTCGAGCAGGCGCTGGCCGCTCATCGGGTACGGCAGGAAGCGGAAAAGGAGTTGCCGACCCTGACCAAGGCGGAGCTGGCCGAGCTGCTGTTCGAGCAGGTTGGCCTGAACAAGCGCGAAGCCAAGGACATGGTCGAGACCTTCTTCGACGAGATCCGCAACGCGCTCGAGCGCGGCGAGGCGGTCAAGCTGTCCGGCTTCGGCAATTTCCAGTTGCGCGACAAGCCGCAGCGTCCTGGCCGCAATCCGAAAACCGGGGAAGAGATTCCCATCACGGCGCGCCGCGTCGTGACTTTCCACGCCAGCCAGAAACTCAAGAGCATGGTCGAGGAGGCCAATCCGGCCGGCTCCGACAACGCCTCGCTGGCGCGGGCAGCCTGAGTAGGTAGCCAACAAGCCAATGAACGATCGACCCAACAAGATGGAACTGACCGTATTGCCGCCGATTCCGGCCAAGCGTTATTTCACGATCGGGGAAGTCAGTGAATTGTGCGGGGTCAAGCCCCATGTGCTGCGCTACTGGGAGCAGGAATTTACCCAGCTAAAGCCAGTCAAACGCCGAGGAAACCGTCGTTATTACCAGCACCACGAAGTGCTGTTGATCCGGCGGATTCGCGAGCTATTGTATGAGCAGGGATTCACGATCAGCGGCGCCCGCAACCGCCTCGATGGCCGCGGCGGGCACGTCGAGGAAGTCGATGCGGCACCGCCGGTGCCTCCCGCGCCGCCGGAGCCGACCATCGCACCGGAGCTGTTGCGCGAGGAATTGCATGCCATCCTCGCCATCCTGAAGCACGGACCGCCGGCAGCCTGATCCGGTCATCGTTCCAGAGTCGGGCTCAAGCATTCGTGCTCCTGTTGTTCTGCACCTAGGAGGTGCTAGAATGTCACTTGCTTATTTTGCTGACTCAAACGCATGACCGTAAGGGGTGTGGGGTGTCAGCCTCGGCTCTTTCCTGCCTCAGGAAAAATCTAAGGGAAGACAATGATACGCGTTGCCATTTGTGACGATCACCAGATAGTTCGAGCAGGTTTCAAGCAGATTTTCTCGTCCTCCGGCGACTTCGAAGTCGTCGCCGAAGGCGCGACCGGGCGCGAAGCCCTCGACATCGCACGTCGTGAGATTTGCGACGTGCTGCTATTGGATATTGCGATGCCCGACCAGAGCGGCATCGATATCCTGCGCACCATCCGCCAGGGCCAGCCGAACCTGCCGGTCCTGATCCTGTCGGGTTATCCGGCCCAGCAGTATGCGCTCAACCTGTTCAAGATGGGCGCGAACGGCTACCTGAACAAGGAGTGCGACGCCGACGAGCTCAAGACCGCCGTGCGTACCGTCTACCAGGGCCGCCGCTACGTCAGCTCCCAGGTCGGCGAACTGCTGGCCCAGAGCTTCGATCGCGACCCGAACACGGCCCTGCACACGGAGCTGTCGGACCGGGAGTTCCAGGTCTTCCTGCGCCTGGCCAAGGGCGCGACCGTGTCCGACATCGGCAATGCGCTGTCGCTGTCGATCAAGACGGTGTCGACCTACCGCACCCGCATCATGGAAAAGATGGGCCTGCAGTCGAACAGCGACCTGACCTATTACGCCATGAAGAACAACCTGCTCGACTGAGCAGCGTTCGCAGTACGGACGGCGCGCCTGCCGCGTCGTCCGACCATCCCCTCCGCACGCCAGCCTGACTGAAACTGCAAGGCAACTTTTCCCGGTTTATAATCGCGCGGTCATTCTTTGATGCGTGAAAGGAAGGTTCCAGGATGTATTTCAGCAATGACCCTGGGCCCCGGCCGGGCCGCAGCCTTCCGTTTTACCAAACTCTGCTGTGCGCGATATGCGTGCTCATCCTGGTGCTGAATGGCGTCAGCCTGGTGCGCAACCTCGACAGCCTGAAAACGAGCAACACAAAGCAGGCCCAGGCCGACCGCGTCTCGTCCAGGCTGCAATATGTGAACCTGCTCGTGACCGATGCCGACAGCGGCCTGCGCGGGTATTTCCTGTCCGGCTCGGACACCTATCTCGGCCCCTTGCGCACCGCCGAGCGCGAGCTGGACGGGCAGTTCGCCACGCTCAAGGACCTGCTCGCCGACAATCCTTCCCAGCTGAAGAACCTGGCCCAGCTGCAGACCCTGGTGCGGCGCCGCATCGGCCTGATGAACGAGGCACTCGGGGTTTACCGTCACGGCGGCCTGGACGACATCGTGGCGATCTCCCGCGCCCAGGAAGACCAGGTTCGCATGGACGAAATCCGCCTGCAGGTCGTGGTGATGACGGGGGAGCAGAACGAACTGCTGGCCGCGCGCAGTGCCGCCTTCTACGACCAGTACCGCCGCACAGCGCTGCTGGGCGTGGGCATCAACTTCGCCGCGATCGCGGTACTGGTGCTGTTCTATAACCTGATCCGCCGCGGTTTCCGGCTGCGACTGGCTGCCGAGCGCGCTCTGCAACACAGCAATGACCATCTTGAAACCCTCGTAGCGGACCGCACCGAACAGCTGTCGGTGCTGTCGCGCCACCTGATCAGCCTGTCGGAAGAGGAAAAGGCGCACCTGGCGCGCGAGCTGCACGACGAGATGGGCGCCAACCTGACCGCGATCGGCATGGTCTTGTCGAGCGTCGGCGAGCAGCTCAAGGATTCGCATCCGGAGCATGCGGCGGCCCTCGGCTGCGCGCGCGCGACCCTGCACGAGACGCTGCAGCTGAAGCGCCGCATCATCGAAGACTTGCGCCCCAGCCTGCTGGACAATATGGGCCTGGCGGCCGCGCTGCAGAGCTATTGCGAAGATTTCGCACGCGCCACCCGTCTCGATTGCGAGGCCTTGGTCGAGGGCGAAGCCGACAGCGCCGGTCCGATGCAGGCGATCGCGCTGTTCCGTATCGCCCAGGAAGCGCTTAACAACGCCGCCAAGTACGCCCAGGCGCGCCACGTGGTGGTGCACCTGGCGCGCGAGGGCGGCGGGCTGGCACTGGAAGTCAGCGACGACGGCGTCGGCATTCCGCCGGACGCAATGCGGCGGCCGAAGTCGCACGGCCTGCTGGGCATGCGCGAACGCGCGCTGCTGCTGGGCGGAACCCTGAAGGTGGAACGTGGGGTGAACGGAGTGGGGACCAGCGTGCAGGCCTGGGTGCCGGTACCGGCGATGGAGATCGGTGCTGAAACGCTGCCCAATCAAGAACAAGCGCAGGAAGAAATGCGGGAAAAACTGTCCGCGCCGGCCGCCGACGCGCCCATGGCGCTCGGCGGCGGGGCGCCGGTCATGCGCGTGCCACGTCCATCAGCAGACGGTCATACTCGCTTTTAGCGACCTTATAGCATTCGCCGGCGTAGTCTTCCAGGCCCTGGCGGTTCAGCACGGTGATGTTGCCGCGGCGGTACTGGATCAGGCCTTCGTCCTGCAGCTTGCCGGCGGCTGCGGTGATGCTTTCACGGCGCACGCCCAGCATGATCGAGATCAGTTCCTGGGTGACTTTCAGTTCGTTGCTGGCCGAACGGTCCAGGCGGTCCAGCAGCCAGCGGCACAGTTTCTGCTCGATCGAGCTGTGGCGGCCGCCGACGGCATTCTGGGCCATCTGGGCGAACAGCGCGTTGGTGTAGCGCATCAGCAGCTGGGGCAGGGCGCCGCCCTTGTTGAAGGCGTCGCGCAGGAACTGGGTCTTCAGGCGGTAGCCATAGCCGGCGCTCTGGACCACAGCGCTGCAGGTGGCGCGTTCGCCCATGAACAGGGAAACGCCGACCGCGCCTTCATGGCCGACCACCGCGATTTCGGTGGTGGCGCCGTCTTCCATCACGTACAGCAGGGAGACGATGGCGGTGGTGGGGAAGTAGACGTATTCGAGTTTGCTGCCGTATTCGAACAGTTCCTTGCCGAACGGCAGGGGAACCAGTTCCAGATGCTCAAACAGGGTTTCCAGGTCTTGGCGCGGCAGGGCCGCGAGTAACTCATTTTGCTGGGTGCCGCTGTAGCTGACGACCGGACGGGACGCCACTTTGAACTCCTCGCCGGAAGCGGGAATCTGGCTGACCGGCTGGGCTTTCTGGGCGGCAACACCAAGTTGAGCGTTATTCATATTGTCCTCGTTATCTCTGACTTACATCACGTACATCGTGGGGGGCGATTGCTTGGATGGGTTTCCTCATCGCGATGTGTGTACATTAAAGCCATAGTCTCCTTCCGAACATAAGATTAGCCGTCGCCCCCATGTAGTCCCTGTGCATGATGTTTTGTCAGTGCAGTCCTACTAGAGGGAAACACCAGAAAAACGATTTTTTGTTTACCAGAGGAAACGGGAATTGGTCGTTGAGTGGCGGTGTATGGACGGCAGATGTCGGACGGCGACGCGAGAGCGGATGCGGCCCCGGCCGACAGACCGGGGTACCGCCAAGACAAGCGGCGAGCTTAGTCGCCCGAAGTGTAGTTGTAGACGCGCTTGCGCTTCGAGGTGATGGCCGGGCGCACGCGCTGCGGGGCGATCGAAGCGCTCGCGCCGGTGGCCTCGGCACTGCCTTTCTGCACCGCGCCGATGACCACCGAGATCGACTTGCCGCTGACCGGAACGCCGCTGGCCTTGACCGGCGATGGCGGCAGGCCGCCGCCCACGAAGGTGGAGGAGCGGGTCCCGCTGCAGATGCCGGCAACGTTGATTGCGCCGGAGGCATTGAACAGGTTGACCCAGTAGCCGCGTGCCTCGCCGAGCGAGGTCGAGCACGAGGCGGCATCGGGCGGGACCGGACGGTTCGTGCTGAACGTCGCCATGCCGCTTGCGATCAGCGCCGAGGTCACCACCTGTTCGCCCTTGCCGTAGCGGTTCAGGTTCATGTACCAGCCCTTGAGCATCGAATTCGGCAGCACCTGGGCGGTGGTGCAGTTGGTATCGCCGGAATAGTCGAGCAGGGTATCGAGGTCCAGCGCCGGCGTGCTGGCCGCCGCCGTCAGGTCGTCCATGTAGACGTAGAAGCGGTTCATGACGCCGTTGTAGGGGTATTGCGACTGCAAGGGGTGCTCGCGGTCGCCGCTGCCCACCGCCACGTAGACCTTGCCCGGCGCCGCCAGCAGGGCCGGCGCGAACAGGAACTTGCGGCCGGCGCCGGCGGTGAACGCGACCTTGCGCTGGGTCCAGGCGTCAGGCGCCAATGCCAGGCGGGAGCTGGAGACGCCCGCGAAATCGATCCGGTAGATGTTGCCGCCGGTATCCACGGCATAGGCGTAGTCCGGCGAACCATCGTTGTCGGTGTCGACCATCGCCACGTCGGCGGCGACCGCGCGTTCGGTGGCGAAAGCGCGCAGCAGGGCGCCGGTGCCGGCGTCCAGCACATACACGAAGCCGCCCTTGCGGCCGCCGCACGCCGGCGAGGCCGTGTCGGCGTCTTCGCAGCCGTCGTAGCCGCCGCCGACGACCAGCACCGGCTTGTCCTTGGAATAACCGTTGATGAAGGCGACGTTCGGGGTCGACCAGGTCTGGCCGATGCCGGACATGCCGGCCGTGCAGCCGTTGTCGTCGCCGAGGTTGGGGCAGCCCGCCTTCCACTTGAACGCCGGGCTGTCCGGATTGCTGACGTCGATGCCGTACAGCATCCGCCCGCCGCGTCGCATGGTCGGGAAGATCCAGACGCTGGAATTGTTGGCGTTCTGGAACACGCCGATCGATCCGTCGAAGTAGTAGTCCTTCGGCAGCGGGCTAGGCGTGACCCCGGCCGGTACGTTCGGGTAGCTCACCAGCGGACTGTTGTCCTTCAGGCGGGCCAGGCGCGGGAAGAACTCCGGCGCTACGAAGGCCCAGCTTTCGACACCGGTATCGGCGTTGACCGCGTGCAGGGCACCGTCGTTGGCCCCGTAGAACACACGCACCCCGACCTTGTCGCCATAGTTCACAGGAAGCGGGCGCGAGTGGATGACGTCGCCATGGACCGACGGCCGGACGGTGCCGGCGCCGTCCTTTTCCTGGTTCATGTCTTCGCCCTGGATGAAACGCGCCAGGGCGTCGCTCAGGCCGCTGCTGGCGGCGGTGAAATCGACCAGCGAAGTACCCGATTGGGTCAGCACGCGCCGGCCCGCGCCGGTAGTCCCCTGGCGCAGCAGCTGGGCGGCGCCGCCTTTCTCGACCTGCGGGCCGTCCGGAGCGTCCGAATAGGGACTCTGCGACATCCCGGCGCAGGTCCCGACCGGATCGGGATTGATGCCCAGCCCGCTCCAGTAGCTGCCCGAATCCTTGGTCCAGTAACTTGTCGCGCAAGGGGTGACGAAGCCGGTTAGCGGATTGACGGCGCTCTTGCCATTGACGTCGCCCAGCTCGACATTCGCGCCGGAAGCGATCAGCTGGTAACGCTTGAGGTTGCCGAACCAGCGCGGGCGCGCGTCCGGGTCCGGACGGAACATGCCGATGAAGACCTGATTTTCGTTCTGCGAGCGGTTGGTCGCATTCACCGGCAGGCTGGTCGAGGCGAAGGTCGTGTTGACGGCCTGGATCTCGATAATGATCTGCTTGAGGGCGTCGAGGATCGCCTGTTCGTTCTTCGCGGCGAAATACTTGCCGCCGCCGGCCTTGGCCATGCTCATCAGGAGCGCGGTCTGGGTCGCGTTCGGCTGCTTGTTGTAGACGTCGATCGTATAGGTGGTCACCGACGGGCGCACGCTTGAGCCGGCCACCGGTACGCCGCGGTCGTGCAGCAGGCGCGCCCACTCGTCGGCGTTCAGCGGGGCGCTGTCGACCGTGGTGGTGCCGGTGGGGACGTCGGTCAGCTCGATGTTCTTGCCGTCCACCTTGTAGGCGCTGGTGCCCGGCGGGCACGAGGGCAGGGTGGTACTGGTCGGCGCGCTGTAGGTGCAGCTGACGTTCGCGCCGCCGCAGGATGCCGCGTAGTCGTCGGTCGTGGCCGGCTGGCTGGCGTAGCACTGCGAAGTTTTGCCCAGCACCGCCGTGCTCGTGTAGGCCGGGGTCGTGTTATTGCTGATCGAGACCGGAGTGACGGTCTGGGTCAGGGTGTACTGGCGGCTCGGCACCGCGCTTTGGGTTACCAGCACCTGGCGGTAGCCCTTGCCGGTGCAGCTGCCGCTGTTGCTGGACAGCTCGCCCGAATAGGTGCAGCTGCTGTTGGCCGGGCAGCTCAGGCTACCGAAATCCGTCGTCGTGGACGGATTCCAGTAGTTAGTGCCGGTACCGACGCCCAGGTAGCAGCCCGCGCCGCTGCCGTAGGGATCCTGTTTGGCGTAGGCCTGGGTGGCCACCGGCGTGGCCGCCCCGACCGGGGCGCCGACCGTGTAGGTGCAGCTGTAGGTGGTGGTCGTCGTGGTGGTAGCGCTGGTGGACGTGGTGCTGGCCGGACAGGTCAGGTTGCCGTGGTCGCTGGCGGGCACCTTGTCCGCCGACGCGTAGTAGCCGGTCGTGGTGCCGGTCGAGCTGGTGATCGTGCCCTGGACCGGCTGGCCGGGCGTGGTCGTGGCCGGATGGTAGACCGACTGCGTCACCGTGTAGGCCAGGCTGCCGGCGGGGCAGGCGATCGGGGCTACGTTGGCGGTCTGGGCGCCGATCGCGCAGCCTTCCGTGAACGTCGAGCATTGCTGGGCAAACTGCCCCAGGCCGCCCTGGGCCGCGAGCGCGTCCGGATAGCAGGCCGCGGTCACTCCGACGTTGGCGGTATTCGTGACGTTCTGGGTCGTGAAGTTCGGCAGGCCGAGCTGCTTCACGGGAACCGGGTTGCCGTTGGCGTCGACGCTGCCGCTGAGTTTGGCGAGCGCGGCCGTGTTCGCGGCGCTGTCGGTGGCCGGGCCGCTGGCGTTCGGGTTGCCGATGAAGATGACGAAACTCTTGCCGCAGGTGTTTTCCGCCGTCAGGGGCGAGCGGAACTGCGTGTACTGGCTGGTATAGCCGTCGCCGTCGGCGATGCTGGCGAGGACGCCGCCCGGCGAATAGCTGTTCGCGCCCGCGAAGTAGTTGTACACGTCGTACATCAGGTTGCCGTACGGCGTGTTGGAATTGCGCTTTTCGTCGGGGGAATTGACCCCGGCGTAGATCGTGTTGAGCTTGTCAGTAAAACTTTTCTTGGCGGTGTCGTCCAGCGGGCGGATCGCCGAGCGGATGAAGCCGCCATTATCGTTTGCATTACCTCCGGTCACGAATTCCATCAAGCCCAGGTTGACCGAGCTGTTCATGTTCGGCGTCAGGAGCAGCTTGCTGATCGCACTCGCCTCGGACTGGCCCTGCTGGAGGCCGCCCGGCCATTGCTGGCTCTGGCGTGCCCAGTTCGAGGTATTGTCCAGCACGATCAGGATGCGCGGATTGATGGCCGTGCCGGCGGAGGCGCCGGTAAAGATGTCGATGTCGTCCGCGGCGGCAATGACGGGAGTGCCGGCCAGCTGGACGCACAGGATGGCGGCGAGGCTGCGGATGAGGGGATGCTTCATTTGCTGGCTCCGGGTTTGGGGCAGTTCGTGGCGATGTCGTCCTTGGCAACCCGTACCGCCACGCCCTGGGTGACCGTGACGCTGGCGTTGGTGGCCATGTCGGTGGCGACGGCGCTCACGTCCCAGACACTGTTGGCGCAGTCCGAGTTGCCGTCGTTGGCGCCGGCCACGCCGAAGTTCTGGGCGGCGCCGACCGAGCAGCCGGCATCTTCCGCATCGTCCAGCTTGAGATCGGAATTCTTGATGGCCTGCGCCTTCACGCAGGAGGGCGGCGGGCTGATCGTCACCTTGACGTCGGCCTTGCCGTCGCCGTCGGTATCGACCAGGCGCTGGTTCGGCGCGCCGTCCGGGTTCGGCAGCGCCGCAGCCGGCGTGTTGAAGAAATTCGTCGAGCTGATGGTTTCCTCGATCGCCTGGTTGGCGGCGGCGACGGACTGTTCACGCTGCTGCATGTTGCCGACGATTTGCAGGGTCGAGGTGCCGAGGTTGAAGCTGGTCAGCGCCAGCAGTGTCAGCAGGATCAGCATGATGAGGGCCGTGACCAGCGTCAGGCCCCGCTCGCGGCGGACCGGTTTCATGGTTGCTTCCTTCCTGCGGGATTGGGCATCAGCACCGTCGACTGGAAAGCGTGGCGCTGGTTGCTGCCGCCCTTGTCGAGATTGCGCGCCAGTACCGAGACCCGTACCGTCAGGACATTGCGCCAGCCGGCTGCGCCGCCGGGGCTTGCGGTGTACTGGTCGACCACGCCGTCGCCGTTGGTGTCGATGCCGTATTCGAGTTCCAGGTCGTCGATGCCCTCGACCAGCGGCACGGCGATGAATTGGAGCGTGCCGTTGACCACGCGCAGCTCGGCGCGCTTGAGGGTGGCGATGCCGTCGCCGGCCTGGTCGTTGTTGGCCACGAAATAGATATGGGTGAGGAAGCGCCTGCCGATGGCCACGGTGCCGGTGCCGGCTGTCGCCGTGCAGTCGCGCTGGTGCCGGGTCAGCTTGGCAGGATCGGTGTCGAGGGCGTAGTAATTGGCCGGGTCGCCCGAACCGAGCTCGCTCAGGTTGTCGCACAGCGAAGCCTGGAACAGCGGACCCTGGATGCCGTCGGCGTCGCAGTCCGGGTTGCCGCTTGCGCAGGTGCGGGTATGGCGCACCACCAGCACGGCGGTGCCTGGCTTGACGTCGGTCAGGCAGGAGGGCAGGGCGTCGCCGGGGGCAAAGCCCTGGACGTGCAGCGGCAGGGCGGCGCGCAGGGCCGGCAGGGTCGGCGAGCAGGGGTCGGGCACGCCGGGCGGATCGGCCAGCGGGGTCGGGTCGAATTCGCCGTAGTAGCCGGCGTTGCGCAGGTCGGTGGAGAGCAGCTGGACCGCATAGCGGCCGTTCTCGATCTGGCGGTTGGCGCGCTCGACCTCGGTCTGGGTACGGCTGTTGCGGACGAACAGGGTCGTCATCCCGGCCAGGATCAGCATGCCGATCGCGAGCGCCACCAGCAGTTCGGCGATCGAGAAGCCCTGCGCGCTGGGGCGGCGCGGAAGCGATTGTGGTGTCATGTCCACTCCTAGCCGCAGCGCGGTACGCCGATCGCGACCGTGACGGAGATCGCGCGGCGGTTGGTGTCGTCGTTGCCGTACTTCCCCTGGCCGCAGGCCTGCGCCGGCGCCTTGGTCGGGTGCAGGCCCTGCCAGGCCACGGTGACGCGGTAGAGGCCGGGCTTGCAGACCCCGGAAGTCTCGTCCCTGGCCTGCAGCTCCTCGATGCAGCCGCGCGCGCCGATCACCGCGCTGGACGCGCTTCCGGCGGTGGCGCCGGCGGCGAGTGCCGCACCCTTCAAGGCCCGGCTCCACTCGCAGAGGTCCTTCGCGCCGGCCGTCGGCGCGGCGCTGCAATCGTCGGGCTGGGCATCGGCGGTGCCCAGCGGCGTGGCGGTCACGTAGTCGCCGGCATGCAGCGGATTGCTGGCCAGGCGCGCGCGCATGTCCTGCAGCAGCACCACGGCCTGGGCGCGCTGGTAGGCCTCGATCGAGCCGACCTGGGCCTTGGCCTGGAAGGCGGCGATCCCGAGCAGGCCGAACGCCAGGATCACCAGGGTGACCAGCACTTCGATGAGCGTCACGCCGCGTGCGCGTTCGATCTTCATGGCGCGGGGCACTTGGCGCTGGTCGTCATCACGCGGCCGCTCAGGTCCACCTGCACGCAGCGCGGCGACACCGCCTGCGGGAACGAGACCTCGAACGAGGGCCGGGTGTCGGCCCTGACGCGGCCGCTGGCAAGGTAGACCACCGCTGCCGGGCCGGTGACGCTGCCGTTCGACAGCGCGGCATGTTCGAGGATCGGATGGCCGCTGTCGGTCGGATTCGGGATGCGCCAGCCGGCCGCCCAGTTGTCGCTCGACACCGGCACCAGGCTGACCGGGAGATTGCGCTTGATGGCTTCGCTGCGCGCCAGCGTCAGGGCGGCGTACAGGTCGGTGCCGGCGGCGCGCGTGCGCTGGTTGGCGATCATGGCGCTAAACGAGGGCGCGGCGAGCGATGCCAGGATGGCTACGATCACCACCACCACCAGCAGTTCGATCAGCGTGAAGCCCGGCACTGGCCTGGGCGCGCGATATCGCGAGGAGTCGCCGGGTCTTACCATTTGCCGGCCGGCGTGCGCGCGCCGCTATTATTCAGTGTCAGGATATCTTCTTTTGCCTGGATGCTGCCCGGTACCGGCGTCGCGCTAATCGTGAAGCTCGGCGGCAGCGCATCCGGGGCCTCGATCTTGATGGTGTACTTGCCTGCCAGCGCCGCCGGCGCCGGCACGCCCAGCGCGCTGACCGTTTCGGTATAGCTGCGGCTGTCGGCGAAATACTGGGCTTCGGCATGGGCCAGGTCCATCATGTAGGCCTGGGCGGCGCCGCGATTGCCCTTGGTCATGAAACTGCCGTAAGCGGGAAAGGCGATCGCGGCCAGGATGCCGATGATGGCGAGCACGGCCAGCAGCTCGATGAGGGTAAAGCCGCGGGTGCGCGGCAAGGCGGAAGAACGGATACGCATGCCTGACCTCGGTTATCCAGATAGGGAAATATTGCCGAGTATAAACTATTTGTCCGCGTTTTTTAACGATCTGATGCGGATATAATGCCGTCGCGCAACACGTTTGCCGCCGGTGCCGCGCGAAGCAGTTCACACAAGGCTGGCAAGACTCGGTAAAATCGAGGGTTTATGCAAGCGCCGCGAAGGCGAGACCATGTCCAACGAAACCGCAGCAAGCACTCCCGCAGTCAATACCGAGGAATCCGGTGACGATGTCCTCGTTGCCTCCTCGGCCAAATCCGCCACGCAGATCGCGCGCGAGGTCGGACGCCGCCGCACCTTCGGCATCATTTCCCACCCCGACGCCGGCAAGACCACGCTTACCGAGAAGCTCCTGCTGTTCTCGGGCGCGATCCAGCTGGCCGGCACCGTCAAGGGCCGCAAGAGCGGGCGCCACGCGACCTCCGACTGGATGGACATCGAGAAGCAGCGCGGCATTTCGGTCGCGTCCTCGGTGATGCAGTTCGAATTCCGCGACCACGTGATCAACCTGCTCGACACCCCGGGCCACCAGGACTTCTCGGAAGACACCTATCGCGTGCTGACCGCGGTCGACTCGGCCCTGATGGTGATCGACGCCGCCAAGGGCGTGGAAGAGCAGACGATCAAGTTATTGGATGTGTGCCGCATGCGCGCCACCCCGATCGTCACCTTCATGAACAAGATGGACCGCGAGACCCGCGATCCGCTCGAGCTGCTCGACGAAGTGGAATCGGTGCTGAAGATCGAGTGCGCCCCGGTGACCTGGCCGATCGGCATGGGCAAGAACTTCCGCGGCGTGTATCACCTGATCAAGGACGAGATCATGCTGTTCAAGGCCGGCGAGGAAAAGGCCGACGGCGACTACGAGATCATCAAGGGCATCGACAACCCGCGCCTGGCCGAGATGTTCCCGATGGAGATCGAACAGCTCAAGCTCGAGGTCGAGCTGGTGCACGGCGCCTCGCACCCGTTCGACCTGGAGCGCTTCCTGTCGGGCGTGCAGACCCCGGTGTTCTTCGGTTCCGCGATCAATAACTTCGGCGTGCGCGAGATCCTGTCGGCCCTGATCGACTGGGCCCCGGCCCCGCGCGAGCGCGACGCCACCGTGCGCGCCGTCAAGCCCGACGAGGAGCCGTTCTCCGGCTTCGTCTTCAAGATCCAGGCGAACATGGACCCGGCCCACCGCGACCGCATCGCCTTCCTGCGCGTGTGCTCGGGCCGCTTCGAGAAGGGCATGAAGGTCAAGCACCTGCGCCTGGGCAGGGAAGTGAAACTGTCGTCGGTGGTGACTTTCATGGCATCGAGCCGCGAACAGGTCGAGGAAGCCTATGCCGGCGACATCATCGGCCTGCCGAACCACGGCAACATGCAGATCGGCGACAGCTTCTCGGAAGGCGAGCAGCTGACCTTCACCGGCATTCCGTACTTCGCGCCTGAGCTGTTCCGCACCGTGCGGATCCGCAATCCGCTGAAGACCAAGCAGCTCCACAAGGGCTTGCAGCAGTTGGGTGAAGAGGGCGCCGTGCAGGTGTTCAAGCCGGTCATCGGCAGCGACCTGATCCTGGGCGCGGTCGGCGTGCTGCAGTTCGAGGTGGTCGCCAGCCGCCTGCTGAACGAGTACAGCGTCGACGCCGTGTTCGAAGGCTCCAGCATCAGCAGCGCGCGCTGGGTTTCCAGCGACGACAAGAAGGCGCTGTCCGACTTCGAAGTGGCGCTGGCGCCCCAGGTGGCCTACGATGCGGCCGGCAACCTGGCCTTCCTCGCCACCTCCGGCGTCAACCTGCGCCTGACCCAGGAACGCTGGCCCAAGCTGCAGTTCCACGCGACGCGCGAGCACGCCGCCAAATTGGATTGATCGCCGACGCGTGACGGTGGGCACCCCGTGCCCACCATGTGCGCCGCCTATCCTGTTTTCTTCCCCATCAGCGTCTCGACGACGCTGCCCACCCAGCACACCACGAACACCCAGCCGCTCAGCGTGACGATCCACGACGTCGGCTGCGCCTCCACCCGGGCGGCGATCGCCGCCGGATCGAGCGGTACCGCGCCCGACAGCAACTGGCCGGCGACCGCATTCGCCTCTTCCAACGCGAAATTCAGGTAGACGAAGCCGGCCACCAGCGCCGGCAGCAGGAACAGCAGGGCCAAGCGGCGCCGGCCCAGGTACCACTGGCCGACGCCGGGGAACACCAGGGCCGACAGCAGGGCCGCGGCCCCATTCGAACGCTTCATGCACATCCTTTCCGATTTGAGCCAACACAAGAGTCATTGTGCCGGACAGCGTAGATTGCCTCAATGCACGTCCAACTAGCCGATGGCTGAGCGACATCGTTGACAGGGGAGAAGACCATGACGCTTGATACCTTTTATCCGGGAACACGCTGACATGCTGGCCCGACTGCGGATCGGCCCAAAGCTGCTGCTGGCGCCCGGCGTCGTGCTGGTGCTGCTGGTGCTCCTGTCCTGCGGCGCCTACGTCGCGATGGTGCGCCAGAACGCCTCGCTCGACATTGTCGTCCAGCAGCGCGCCGCCCACTTGCGCGCCGCCTCCGATCTGGTGGCATCCGCGCAGCGTGCCAACGCCCAAGCGTACCAGATCCTCACATGGATCAGCGGCAGCTTTCCGCGCGCGCGCGTGGACCCGCTGGTGCGCGACGTCCAGATGCAGCAGGCCGGCGTCGAGCGCGGTTTCGCCAGCCTGGCGCGCATGGCCCGTGAAACGCCGGCCCGGCATCGCGAGGTCGAGCTGCGCTACGTCGAGCAGGCGGCCTCCGCCTGGCGGCTGTATATGGCGGCGGTGCGCGACGTGATCGAGCTCGCCCAGGAAGACCAGTCGATCAGCGCGAACGCGATGGCCAAGGCGGAGCGCGCCTTCGGCGTGGTGGCCGAGCGCGTGACCGAACTGGCGCGCCGCGAGCAGGCCATGTCGGAGGAGGCATCCGACGAGGCGGAGAGCGACTTCAAGATCGTTGCCACCCTGATGCCGATCGTGATCGTGCTGTCGATCGCGGGCTCGCTGGCGATCACGATGGCGGTGCGGCGCTCGCTGCTGGGAGAGATCGGGGCCATCGAGGCGGCCGCCAGCAGCCTGGCCAGCGGCGACCTCACGGTGCGCGCCCGGCTCGACGGCGACGACGAGATCGCCACCACTTCGCGCGCGCTGGACGACAGCATCCGCAACCTGAACCTGTCGCTGCGCACCATCCTGGAGTCGGCGCGCTCGATCGGCTCGGCTTCGCGCGAGATCGCCCTCGGCCGGGCCGGCCTGCCGGCGCGCGCCGGGGTGCGCGCCTCGCTGGAACAGACCGCGACCTCGATGCAGGACCTGGCCACGACGATGATGGAAACCGCCGATTCGGCCCGCCAGGCGAACCGGCTGGCCGAGTCGGCCACGGCCGCGGCCCAGCAGGGCGGCAGCGTGGTGCACCGCCTGGTGGCAACGCTCGAATCCGTGCGCCGTACGGCCACGCGGATGGACGAGCTCGGGGAGTCCATCGAGGACGCCTGCAGCCGTGCGGGCAGCCTGGCCCTGGGCGCGGCGGTCGAGGCGGCGCAGGGCGGCCCCCGGGCCTGGCGCTTCGCCCAGACCGCCAGCGAAGTGCGGGCGCTGGCCGGATCCGCGGTGGCCGGCGCGCGCGAGGCGCGTGCGCTGGCGCGCGAGGCGATGGCGGCGATCGAGGGCGGCACCGGGATTGCGCTGGATGCCGGTTCCAGCATGGCTGACCTGGCCAGCTCGGTGCAGGAAGTCGGCGACATCGTCAACCGCATCGGCTGCGCCAGCGCGGCGCGCGCCGAAAACCTGGTCGGCGTGAACCTGGCCATCGTGCGTATGGACGAGCTGAACCAGCAGGGCACGCGGATGGTCGAGGATGCCGCGATGGCCGCGCGCACCCTGCAGCAACAGGCGCTCAGCCTGTCGCAGGCGGTGGCGGCGTTTCGGCTCGATGAGGTGGTGCAGGCGCCTTCGGACTCCGGGAATGAAAACGGGGCTGCCGGGGCGCCGGACAAGCG
>NZ_JBKFGF010000048.1:0-63204 GCF_051233485.1 Massilia sp. LXY-6 | reverse complement strand
CGGGCGGTGGCGGCGTTTCGGCTCGAGGAGGTGGTGCAGGCGCTTTCGGACTCCGGGAATGAAAATGGGGCTGCCGGGGCGCCGGACAAGCGCCCCGGCAGCCCCGGGCATCCGTATCTCCGGCTGGCGAGCAGCCGGAGAGGGAAGAGCTAGACTACATCACTCGTAGTCTTCGATCGGCGCACAACCGCAGAACAGGTTGCGGTCGCCATACACGTTGTCGGCGCGGCCGACCGGCGGCCAGTACTTGCGCTTGCGCAGCGACGGCACCGGGAAGGCGGCCACTTCACGCGAGTAGCTGTGCTGCCAGTCGTCGGCGGTGACCACCTCGGCGGTGTGCGGCGCGCCCTTCAGCGGGTTGTCCATGCGGTCGTACTCGCCGCGCTCGACCTTCACGATCTCGGCGTGGATGGTGATCATCGCCTCGATGAAGCGGTCCAGCTCGGCCTTCGACTCGGACTCGGTCGGCTCGATCATCAGCGTGCCCGGCACCGGGAAGCTCATGGTCGGGGCGTGGAAGCCGAAGTCCATCAGGCGCTTGGCCACGTCTTCGTTGCTGATGCCGGTCTTGTCCTGCAGCGGACGCAGGTCGATGATGCACTCGTGCGCGACCAGTCCGTCGTGGCCGGTGTACAGCACCGGGTAGTGCGGAGCCAGGCGGCGCGCGATGTAGTTGGCGTTCAGGATCGCAGTCTCGGTCGCCGCCGTCAGGCCGTCGGCGCCCATCATCGCGATGTACATCCACGAGATCGGCAGGATCGAGGCCGAGCCGTACGGCGCCGCGCTGACCGCGCCGATGCCGGCTTCGTTACGCTGGTAGCCGGTCGAGGCCTGGTTCGGCAGGAAGGGCACCAGGTGCGCGCCCACCGCCACCGGACCGACGCCCGGGCCGCCGCCGCCGTGCGGGATGCAGAAGGTCTTGTGCAGGTTCAGGTGGCTGACGTCGCCGCCGAAGATGCCGGGGCCGGCGACGCCGACCAGCGCGTTCATGTTGGCGCCGTCCACATACACCTGGCCGCCGTGTGCGTGCACGATCTCGCACAGTTCCTTGATGCCTTCCTCGAACACGCCGTGGGTCGACGGATAGGTGACCATCACGCAGGCCAGGTTGGCGCTGTGCTGCTCGGCCTTCTTCTTCAGGTCTTCCAGGTCGACGTTGCCGTTCTCGTCGCAGGCCGTCACCACGACCTGCATGCCGACCATGCTGGCCGATGCCGGGTTGGTGCCGTGCGCCGAGGACGGGATCAGGCAGATGTTGCGGTGGCCTTCGCCGCGCGACTCATGGTACTTCTTGATGATCAGCAGGCCCGCGTACTCGCCCTGCGAGCCGGCGTTCGGCTGCAGCGACACGCCGGCGTAGCCGGTCACGGCGCACAGCATCTGCTCGAGCTGGCCGATCATCTCGCGGTAGCCGACGGTCTGGTCGTCCGGCGCGAACGGGTGGATGTTCGAGAACTCGGGCCAGGTGACGGGAATCATTTCCGAGGTCGAGTTCAGCTTCATCGTGCACGAACCCAGCGGGATCATGGTGCGGTCCAGTGCCAGGTCCTTGTCCGCCAGCGCGCGCAGGTAGCGCAGCATCTCGTGCTCGGCGTGGTAGCGGTGGAAGGTCGGGTGAGTCAGGTAGGCGCTGGTGCGCGACAGGGCCGCCGGGAAGGCGTCCCGGGCGTCGTTGTCGAGGCTGTCGAAATCGACGGTCGCGTCCTTGCCCGCTGCTTGGCCGAAGATCTTCGCCAGCACGGCGATCTCGTCGCGGCCGGTGGTCTCGTCCAGCGACAGGCCGACGTGGCGCGCATCGACGCGGCGCAGGTTGATGCCGTTCTCGACGGCGATGCGGTGCACCTCATCGGCGTTGTCGGTGACGACGGTTAGGGTGTCGAAGAAGGTCTCGTTGACCAGCTGGAAGCCGAGCTGCCGCAGCGAGGCGGCCAGGATGCCGGTGTAGCGGTGCACGCGGCGGGCGATCTGCTCGAGACCCTTGGGGCCGTGGTAGATCGCGTACATCGAGGCCATCACGGCCAGCAGCACCTGCGCGGTGCAGATGTTCGAGGTCGCTTTTTCGCGGCGGATGTGCTGTTCGCGGGTCTGCAGCGCCAGACGGAACGCCTTGTTGCCCTGGGCGTCGACGGTGACGCCCGCCAGGCGGCCGGCCATGCTGCGCTTGTAGTCGTCGCGGGTGGCCAGGTAACCGGCGTGCGGGCCGCCGAAACCGAGCGGCACGCCGAAGCGCTGGCTGTTGCCGACCACGACGTCGGCGCCCCATTCGCCCGGCGGGGTCAGCACGGTCAGGGCCAGCAGGTCGGCCGCGACCACGACCATGCTGCCTGCCGCATGCAGCTTCTCGCAGGCGTTGCGGTAGTCGCGCACGTCGCCGTTCACGCCCGGGTACTGCAGCAGCACGCCGAAGCAGGGCTCGCTGAGGTTTTCGATGTCGGCAGCGGCGATGCTGCGCACCTCGACGCCGATCGGCTTGGCGCGGGTCTCGACCACTTCACGGGTCTGCGGCAGCACATCGTCGGCGACGTAGAAGACCTTCGAGGCCGACTTGCCGACGCGCTGGATCAGCGTCATCGCCTCGGCGGCGGCGGTGCCTTCGTCCAGCATCGAGGCGTTGGCGATGCCCATGCCGGTCAGGTCGGTGATCACCTGCTGGAAGTTCAGGATCGCCTCCAGGCGGCCTTGCGAGATCTCCGGCTGGTACGGGGTGTAGGCGGTGTACCAGGCCGGGTTTTCGAAGATGTTGCGCAGGATGACGGGCGGAGTGAAGGTGCCGTAGTAGCCCTGGCCGATCATCGACTTCATGACCTTGTTCTGCGAGGCGATGCCCTTCAGCTTGGCCAGTGCGGCCTGCTCGGGAAGCGGATCGAAGAACTGGCCCAGGTCCAGCTTGTCCTTGAGGCGGATGTTGGCGGGAACGACGGCATCGATCAGGGCGGCGCGGCTCTGGTAGCCGAGGACGGACAGCATGGCTGCCTGTTCGGCGTCGGACGGACCGATGTGGCGCGGGATGAAGCCATCGCGTGCTTCGAGTTGGGTCAGGCTGGTGCGGGTCATGGCGGAAGTCGAGAAAAAGGAATCGAGGCGGGAGGAATCAACGTCGTCCCCGCGAAGGCGGGGACCCAAGTTCTGCGTGCGCTGCGGTACATTCAAACAAACTTGGGTTCCCGCCTTCGCGGGAACGACGAGGTGCTGCTACGTCGGGGTACTGCTATTAACCTTCGGTGGTCTTGCCGTAAGCGGCAGCGTCCAGCAGGCCGTTGATCGCACTCGGATCGGCCGGCTGCAGCTTGAACAGCCAGGCGCCGTAGGCGTCGGCGTTGATCGAGTCCGGGGCGTCGGCGGTCGCCTGGTTGACGGCGGTGACGGTGCCCGAGACCGGTGCGTAGATGTCGCTGGCGGCCTTGACCGACTCGACCACGGCGGCGTCGTCGCCGGCGGTGAAGGTCTTGCCGACCTGCGGCAGTTCGACGAACACGATGTCGCCCAGCGCGTCCTGTGCGTATTCGGTGATGCCGACGGTCAGGGTGCCGTCAGTCTCTTGACGGACCCACTCGTGGGACTCGGTGTATTTCAGGTCGGCTGGGATGTTCATGCATGGCTCCTAATGGATAGAGAGATGAGGCGGTAAATATACGTTGTTCTTGTCTGCGGGGGCGCTTCAAGCCGCCAGCACTTTGCCGTTACGCACGAACGGCAGCTTGACCACGGAGGCGGCCAGTTTCTTGTCGCGGATCTCGACGTGCACGGTGTCGCCGACCTGCACATCGACGGGCACGCGCGCCAGCGCGATCGCCTGCTGCATGCTCGGGCTGAAGGTGCCGCTGGTGATTTCGCCGGCATGGCCGGAGGCGGCCACCACTTTCTGGTGGGCGCGCAGGATGCCGCCTTTTTCGCGCAGGATCAGGCCGACGAAATTCTGCTGCTGGCCCTTCTGCTGCAGCGCGGCCTTGCCGATGAAGTCGCGCTCGGCCACCAGGTCGACGGTCCAGGCCAGGCCGGCGTCCAGCGGCGAGACGCTGTCGTCCATGTCCTGGCCGTACAGGTTCATGCCGGCTTCCAGGCGCAGGGTGTCGCGCGCACCGAGGCCGGCCGGCTTCACGCCGGCGGCGATGAGGGCGTTCCACAGCGCTTCGGCCTGGCCGGCGGGCACGCCGATCTCGAAGCCGTCTTCGCCGGTGTAGCCGGTGCGCGCCACCATCACTTCGCCGAACGGGGTGTCGTTCACGATCGTGACATTGAAGGGCTTCATGGCTTCCGAGGCGGCCTGGGTGCTGGGGAGCACCTGCCAGGCCTTGGCGCGCGCGTTCGGGCCTTGCACGGCGATCAGGGCGATGCCTTCAGTGTCCGAGCCGGATACGAGGTCGGCGCGGCGCGGGGTGATGGTCAGGCCGCTCTTGGTGGCATCGTTCTGCTGGCGGATCCAGGCGATGTCCTTTTCGGCGGTGCCGGCGTTGACGACCAGGCGGAACCAGTCTTCGCGGAAGAAGTAGACGATCAGGTCATCGATCACGCCGCCGTCAAGGTTCAGCATGCAGGAATACAGGGCCTTGCCCGCTGCCTGCAGCTTGTCGACGTTATTCGCCAGCAGGCCGCGCAGGAAAGGACGCGCGTTGGCGCCGTGCAGGTCGACCACGCACATGTGGGAGACGTCGAACATGCCGGCGTCGGTACGGACTGCGTGGTGTTCCTCGATTTGGGAACCGTAGTTGACGGGCATGTCCCAGCCGCCAAAGTCGACCATCTTGGCCCCAAGGGAGCGGTGTGCGGAATTGAGCGGGGTCGCTTTGAGCGTCATGGCGTGAGATCCTCGGGCAGTGAAATAGGGGTACAGCACGCTTGCGCATGCAGTTCGCACCCCTCTGTCCTCGATACCTGAGAGATAGCGGTCAAAGCCGCTTGCCCCTTCGGTGGGCCCGCCGGGGGCCGCTCTCCAGAGTTGATCCGCCGCGCCTGCATCTACGAGCATGAGCGTGCGTCCCCCGACCGGTCCGGTTGCCTGAGAGTTTTTGGGTGATGCCCCTTCGGCGGCAGTTGGTTCTGCGCTCTCCCGGTCAAGACTGCGAAGGATATGCGAGCCGTGGCGGGAAGTCAATCGGAGGGAAGGGCGCGGCAGGCTGCGCACTATTGCAGTGCGTCCATAAGGGGAAAAACCCGTGTTTTGTTACACTTGCTCCATGACCCTTGTGACAGTAGAGACCGACTATGAGCGAAGATCAAGCAAAACAGCAAAAAGAGGCATGGTTCACCCTGTCCGGTGACGTCAACAGCGACATGGTGCATCGCGTGTTCGAAGCCGTCGCCGAGATGGCCGAGGACGGCCTCGAAACCGCCCACGTCCTGGTGCAGTCGAATGGGGGCTACGTCAGCGACGGCCTGTGCCTGTACAACTTCCTGGCCAATTCCCCGGTCGATTTCGTGATGTACAACGGCGGCGCGGTGGCATCGATCGCCGTGATCCTGTTCCTGTCCGGCACCCGGCGCTACGCCAGCGAAACGGCCCGCTTCATGATCCACAAGTCGCATGCAACGGCCTCGCCGGGCTCGCGTCCGGACGCCCTCAACATTATCGTCGAGGGTCTGCGCGCGGACGATGCCCGTACCGAATCGATCCTGCGCAAGCATATCGAGCTGACGCCGGAACAGTGGGGCATCCACCAGTACGGCGACCTGCACCTGAACGCGCGCGACGCCAAGAACGCCGGCTTGGTCAACGACGTCGTCGACTTCGCGCCGCCCAAGGGTGCCCGCCTGCGGAATATCTGATCCGGGCCGGGCGCGCGTCGCCCGGCTGAGCCGACTGCAAATGACAGGGCCTGGAACGGTCTCCCGTTCCAGGCCCTGTTGCCGTCCTTGAAGGCCGAAGGCGGCGCTGCGGCTGGCGCTGCCGCGTCGCCTTCGGCCTCAGGCGGATTTAGCGCTTGCCGTCGTTCTTGTGGCTTTGGCGGCCGGCAGCGGCATGCTGCTCCGGGGTGCCGCCGCGGGTGCTGCCCGAACGCGAACCCGAGCCGGAAGCCGACTGCTTGTTGCCGTCGTTCTTGTGGCTTTGACGACCTGCTTCCGCATGCTGCTCCGGGGTGCCGCCGCGGGTGCCGCCCGAACCGCCCGAACGCGAGCCGGAGCCCGAACCCGACTGCTTGTTGCCGTCGTTCTTGTGGCTCTGCTGGCCAGCCTTCACGTGCTGCTCGTGGGAACCGCCTTGGTTGCCCGATTTGCTGTTGTTAGCCATGATCATTCCTTTCGAAAAATTGGAAATGTCCTGCTTACCGAAGCGTTGCTGAAACATTGGAAATCAGTAGCGTTTCCGGTAAGGCAATAATGCAAGCCCGTCAGTAGATGTGGTATCAGAACACAGCGTGTGGTCTTGTAGGAGTTAGACCTACCGTTTAAAAATAATTCTCCTAATATTCGTTCTGCAGCGCGAAATGTTTTCCCCTTGGTTTGATGAAATATTGCCTAAGCTACTGTTATTATTGTTGAGCTAACTCGACTGTAGCATGGGCGTTTTCCGCGCAACAGGCTGTCTGGGCCGCCGCCATCGGACACCGGGGCCGCCGTCCCGGCAGCAGTTTGCAGAAAATGGTTGCTTGGCGGAAATTATGTGCCACAATAGCAGTGGGCAAGCCATAGCCATACACATTCCATCACCATGTCATCGAGCCGTATCCAGAGTCCGGCAGCGCGCCAGGCTGCGTCGACGCAGCAGGCGACGCTGGAGTCGCTCGTCGGTATCGGGGCAGCCCGGCTCAAGGAACAGCTGACGCCGATGATCGGCCGCTTCGGCGCCGCCCTGGCGGATGTCGGCCAGCCGGGGCTGGGCGCGCGCGAAGTCTACCGCCGCGTGCGCTCGGCCAAGCTGCTCAAGGAAAACAGCTACGCTTTCTTCCACCTGGCCGCCACCGGTGTCGAGCGGGCCCTGCGCCAGGAACTCGACTGCCTGCGAGCGCAAGGCAGTGCCGGCAAGGCCGCGCCGGCGGCACTCAGCCTGGTGCCGCTCGAGGTCATGGACAGCAAGGTCGCTTTCGGCGCCATCACCAGGCCCTTCGACATCGCCCATTCGGAACAGCTGGCGGCCCTGTCGGTCCGTGTCGGCCTCCTGCTGGGCAAGGGCGTGCTGCGCGCCGACGCCAACCCCTTCCGTCCGGAAGTCTTCCTGAAAGCCCTGGAAGAAGCCTGGCGCGAATTCGAGCCGGAGGAAGAGTCGCACGGACTGATCCTAGGCTTGCTGCGGCCCGAGCTGGTGTTCGACTTCGCCCCCTTGTACGAGGCCCTGGTCGATGCGCTGACCCGCAAGGATGGCCAGCCCGGCTCGGTCGAGGCCTTGCGCATCCAGAAGACCGACGACGCGGCGGCGGCGCGGGCGGCGCGCGCCAGCGGCAAGGCCGCGCTGGCCGAGCAACTGCGCAAGCTGTTCGGCGGCGATGCGGCGCCGATGGATGTGCCGCTGATTCCCGAACTGCCCGAGATGCCGCAAGGGGCTGGCGGCTGGCGGCCCAGCGCGGCGGCCGGCTTCGCACCGCCTGGCACCCCGTCTGTCGCCGGCCTGTCGCAAGCAGTCGCGTACCAGAGCCCTGGCCAGGCCGCGCCCCTGCTGGAACTGCTGGCCCGCATCGAGCCATCGCCGCCGGCGTCAGGCCAGAGCCAGGCCCGGGGCGTTCCCGCCGCCGGCGGCGCACTGCCGCACGAGGTGTTCTACCTGCCGCGCTTTGCCCGGAGCCTGCCCAAGGGCAGCCTGTCGCGCGGCGAGGAAAGCACGCTGGGCCTGCTGTCGCGCGTGTTCGAAACCGTGCTGCTGGACGATAGCATCCCGGCGCAGACCCGCGAGCTGCTGCACGTGCTGCAGGTGCCGGTGCTGAAGGCGGCCCTGCTCGACAAGAACTTCTTCTTCGAGGAGGCACACCCGGCGCGGCGCCTGGTCGACCTGCTGTCGCGCATGGGGTGGGAGCAGCGCAAGGATCTCGACGATCCGCTGTTCCAGGCCATGCAACGCAGCGTGGAAAAGATCGGCGGGGTCGGCGAAGCGCGCCTCGGCGCCTTTGCCGAAGCGGTGGCCGAACTCGAAGCAGGCATCGCGGCCGAGGAAGGCGCCCAGGAACAGGCGATCGCCGGTCCGGTGGCCAGCGCCCTGAAACAGGAAAAGCTGCAGGTCGCGACCCGCGCCGCGCGCGATGCCGTGCTGCTGCGCGTGCAGGCCGGCGACGTCGGACAGGTGCTCGGCGGCTTTCTCGAGCAGCGCTGGACCACGGTCATGACCTTCGCCTACAGCATCGAGGAAGACAAGCCGGGGGCGGTCGGCAACGCCACCCGCGCGATGGACGAGCTGATCTGGAGCGTCAAGCCGAAGCCCACCCGGGAGCAGCGCAAGGCCCTGATCGGCAAGCTGCCGCGCCTGCTGTCCACGCTGAACAAATGGCTCGACGCGATCAAGTGGCAGGACGCCGAGCGCCTGCAGTTCTTTGCCCGCCTGGCCGAATGCCACGCCTCGATCGTGCGCGCGCCGATCGAGCTGTCGCCGGAACGCCAGCTGGAACTGGCGGTCGAAGCGGCCCAGCAGGATGCGCTGCGCCGGGTCGAGCTGGAGCAGCTTGCTTCCGAACAGGAAGCGGAGCGCCGGCAGATGATGTCGCCGGTCGATGGCCTGGAGCGCGGCATGTGGTTCGAATTCCGCACGAGCGAAGGCGCGCGCAAGCTCAAGCTGGCCTGGGTCAGCCCGCTGCGCACCCTGTTCATCTTCGCTGGCGCGGGGCGGCGCGAAGCGTTCTCGCTGTCCGCCGAAAAGTTTGCCGAACTGCTGCATGCCGGCACCGCGCGCGTGCTGGCCATCGACGGCGTGGTGGGACAGGTGCTGTCGGAGGTGATGCGGGCGGGGGCGGTCAACGATGCGGCGTTGACGGTGGCGGCCTCATGACACGCCGTTCCCGCCTGCGCGGGGCGACGGTGTTCGCTCGTTCGCGCTTCCTGCTATAGTCGAGCCGACCCATCAACTAAATTCATCCATGATCTGGTGGTCCCATCTTTCCGCCCTGGGCGGCCTGAACGTCACCGCGCTGCTCGCCGTCGCCATCGCCGCCTGGCTGGTCGGCGCGCGCTGCTGGCGGCTGGCGCTGGCATGGTGCCTGCTGTTCGGCGTGGCGCTGGCCGTCGCCGCAGCCAGCCAGGCGGCCTTCCTGGGCTGGGGCATCGGCATCCGCTCGCTCGGGTTCACCGGCTTTTCCGGCCACGCCACGCGCGCTGCGGCGGTGTTCCCGGTCGCGTTGTTCCTGCTGCTCGACCGGCAGGGCCGGCGGCGTGTCGAACGGCGCAAGGAAAGCCGGGCGGAAGGGCAGCCGGAGCGCCGCAAGCAGGGCTGGCAGCGCGCCGCCGTGCTGGCGGGGGCGATCCTGGCGGCGGCGGTGGCGGTGGCCCGCGTCAAGGTCCACGCCCACACGCCCAGCGAGGCCATCGCCGGCTGCCTGCTGGGCTTGAGCGCGGCCGGCCTGTTCATCGTACGCTGCCGCGCGGCGCGCGACTGGTCGCCGCAGCCATTGCTGCTCGGGCTGCTGGCGGCGACCATGCTGCTGCCGCGTGCGGACCCCATGAATTCCCACCAGTGGCTGACCGCGGCCGCGCTCAAGCTGTCCGGGCACGACCGGGTCTGGCTGCGCGAAGGCTGGCAGCCGGCCCAGGGGCCGTATGTGCCGCCATGCGCGCCGGAGAAAGTCCGTTTCGGCGTCCTCTGTACCTGAGCCGAATCGGTCCGCCGCCGCAAGCGTCCCGGCGCCGCCCGCCACGTCGGGAATCAGGTCCACGCGCTGCGCACAAAAAGCAATATTGAGGGTGTGGAGTAGCATTGAAAATGATAGGGCATAGCAATCTACATTGCGGATAAGCTGCCGGATACCTTGCGTGTCCGTTCCGCTCCGGGCGGCTTGCCGGTTCTGCGGCCTGTCTGGACGCCATCACCCGGCAATAGCGCCAATTCTTGGCCTTAAAGCAAGGAACAGGTGGTATGATGCGGTTTTTTACAGATCCCCCTCCACCCTGAGCAAACGTGCGTCTATCCTCCATCAAATTGTCGGGATTTAAGTCTTTTGTCGATCCCACCAATTTCCAGGTGCCGGGGCAGCTGGTCGGCGTGGTCGGCCCGAACGGATGCGGCAAGTCGAACATCATCGATGCCGTACGCTGGGTGCTGGGCGAATCGAAAGCGTCCGAACTGCGCGGCGAGTCGATGCAGGACGTGATCTTCAACGGCTCCACCCACCGCAAGCCGGCCGGGCGCGCTTCGGTCGAGCTGGTGTTCGACAACAGCGCCGGCAAGGCGGCCGGGCAGTGGGGCCAGTACGCCGAGATCGCCGTCAAGCGGACCCTGACGCGCGACGGCACCTCGACCTACTACATCAACGGCCAGCCGGTGCGCCGGCGCGACATCCAGGACATCTTCCTCGGCACCGGCCTCGGCCCGCGCGCCTACGCCATCATCGGTCAGGGCATGATCTCGCGGATCATCGAATCGCGCCCCGAAGAGCTGCGCGTGTTCCTGGAAGAGGCGGCCGGAGTCTCCAAATACAAGGAACGGCGCCGCGAAACCGAGAACCGGCTGTCCGACACGCGCGAGAACCTGGTCCGCGTCGAGGACATCCTGCGCGAGCTGAACGCCAACCTGGAAAAGCTGGAAGCCCAGGCCGCGGTGGCGAACCGCTTCCACCAACTGCAGGCCGACCAGGAAGAAAAGCAGAAGCTGCTCTGGCTGCTGCGCAAGAACGAAGCCAGGGCCGAGCAGTCGCGCTGGTTCCTCGAGATGGAGCAGGCGCAAACAGGCCTCGAAGAACAGAACGCGAAGATGCGCCACCTGGAGCTGGAGCTGGAGCGCATGCGCCAGGCGCATTACGAAACCGGGGACCGGCTGCACGCGGCGCAGGGCGCGCTGTACCAGACCAACTCCGAGATCGGCAGCCTGGAGGCGAGAATCAAGTTCGTGGTCGAGTCGCGCACCCGGCTGCAGAACCAGATCGGCACGCTCACCGCGCAGCGCGAACAGTGGCTGAACCAGGCCAACGAGACCCAGGAACAGATCGAGGAAGCTTCATTTCGCCTCGAGGAACTGGCGGCCCGCGTCGAAGGGGCGCAGATCGCGGTGGAAGCGCAGAACGAGCGCCTGCCGGAACTGGATGCGGCCTGGCGCGCGGCGCAGGAAAAGGCGACGGAGTCGCGGGCCCGCATCATGCAGGTCCAGCAGCGCATCGAGCTGTCCTCGGCGCACCAGCGCAACGCCTCAAACATCCTGGCGACCCTGGCCACGCGCCGCGAGCGCCTGCAGCAGGAGCGGGGCAACCTGAACCTGCCGGACGCCGGCCACCTCGACAATCTCCGTATGCAACTGGAGGAGAAGCAGCTCCAGCTCGAAGAGCAAAACCTGATGCTGGAGGAAGCCGCCAGCCGCCAGGAATCCAGCGAGCAGGAGCGGCGCGAGGCGCACGCCCAGGTCCAGCAGGAGAGCGCGGCGAACGCCAAGCTGGAGGCCCGCCTGTCCGCGCTGCGCCAGCTGCAGGAACGGGTCCAGACCCAGGGCAAGGTCCAGCCCTGGCTGCAGAAGCATGAACTCGACAAGCTGCCGCGCCTGTGGCAGAAGCTCGACATCGAGACCGGCTGGGAGACCGCGCTGGAGTCCGTCCTGCGCGAGCGCACCGGCGCGCTCGAGATCTCGAACCTGGACTGGGCGCGCGGCTTCTTCGGCGACGCCCCACCGGCGCGCATGGCCGTGTACACGCCGTCGAGCGCCGCCCCTGCGCAGCCGGCGGCGCACGGCCTGAAGTCCTTCGCCAGCCTGCTCAAGCTGAACGACCCCGGCCTGCGCGGCCTGCTCGACGACTGGCTGCACGAGGTGTATGTGGCCGACGATCCCGGCACCGCCCTGGCCCAGCGCGAGCGCCTGCCGGCCGGCGCCTGCTTCGTCACGCCGCACGGCCACATCGTCAGCCGTTCCAGCGTGCGCTTCTACGCCGCCGACGCCGAGCAGGACGGCGTGCTGGCGCGCCAGCACGAGATCGACAACATCGGCAAACAGCTGCGTGCGCAAGCCCTGCTGCTGGACGAGGCACGCGCCCGCGCGACCCGCGCCGACGCCGGAGTCAGCGACCTGCAGCGCCGCCTGCAGGAAGGCCGCCAGAAGGTGGCCACCTTGCAGCGCGAAACCCACGCCCTGCAGATCGAGGTGGTCAAGCAGGCCGAGGTCGAGGCCCGCTTCAATCAGAGGAGCGGCCAGATTTCGGCCGACCTCGACGAGATCGCGGCGCAGGAATCCGAGCAGCGCCAGGCGAAAATGGAAGCCGAGGCCCAGTTCGAAGAGCTGGACATGGAACTGGCCGAACTGCAGGGTTCGCACGAGGACGGCCAGGTCGAGTTCCAGGAAAAGGAACGCGTCCTGGCCGAGGCACGCGAAAAGCTGCGCGAGCTGGAACGCGCGGCCCAGGAAGCGGTGTTCGCCGAGAAGACCCAGCGTACCCGCATCGAGGAACTGCGCCGCACCATCGCCACCGCGAACCAGCAGGCGGCCCAGGTGCTGGAAAGCATCGCCTCCGGCAAGCTGGAGCTGGAAGCGCTGGAATCGGGCAGCGCCGCCGAAGGGCTGCAGGAACTGCTGGCGCGCCGCACCGCGCAGGAGCAGGCCTTGAGCGATGCGCGCCACGAACTGGACCAGCTCACCCAGCAGCTGCGCGCGGCCGAAGAAGCGCGTATGGCGGCCGAACGCAGCCTGCAGCCGCAGCGCGAGCGCATCACCGAGATGCAGCTGAAGGAGCAGGCCGCGCGCCTGAACCAGGAGCAGTTTGCCGAAGCCCTGAGCGCGACTGGCGCCGATGAATCGGAACTCTCGCAGAAGCTGGTCCCCGACATGAAGCCGCAATATCTGCAGGGCGAGGTGACGCGCCTGACGAATGCGATCGCGGCGCTCGGCGCGGTGAACCTGGCGGCGGTCGAGGAACTGGCCCAGGCCACCGAACGCAAGCGCTTCCTGGATTCCCAGAACGCCGACCTGCAGGAAGCGATCGCCACGCTGGAAGGCGCCATTTCGCGCATCGACCGCGAATCGCGCGACCTGCTGCAGGATACCTTCGACCGCGTCAACGAGAACTTCTCGGAACTGTTCCCGATCCTGTTCGGCGGCGGCACCGCCAAGCTGGTGATGACCGGCGAGGAGATCTTGGACGCCGGCGTGCAGGTCATGGCCCAGCCGCCGGGCAAGAAGAACGCCACGATCCACCTTCTTTCGGGAGGTGAGAAGGCGCTGACCGCGACCGCGCTGGTGTTCTCGATGTTCCGCCTGAATCCCGCGCCGTTCTGCCTGCTCGACGAGGTGGACGCGCCCCTGGACGACGCGAATACCGAGCGCTTCTGCCGCATGGTGAAGCGGATGTCGGACCATACCCAATTCCTCTTCATCTCGCACAACAAGATCGCGATGGAGATGGCCAACCAACTGATCGGTGTGACGATGCAGGAGCAGGGCGTATCGCGCATCGTGGCGGTGGACATGGAGTCCGCCGCGAATTTCGCTACTGAGGCACAAGCAGCATGACTGATTTCCAAATGAGCCTGATCGCGGCCGGCGGCGTCTTCGTCGTCGGCGTCATTAGTTACAACAAGTGGCAGGAGTACAAGGCCAGGAAGAGCGTCGAGCGCGCCTTCGCCTCGGACCATGACGACGTGCTGATGAAGACCGGGGCCGCCCCCGCCGCGCCGGTCGATGCCGTCGCCGCCGAGCGCGGTCCGGTGGCCCGCCAGGAGCCGGTGCTGGACGCCAACGTCGATGCCCCGTTCGCGGAGCTGGCCGGCGCCGATGCCGTGGCCGAGCCGGTGATGCGCGAGCCCGCATCCGCGCCGCCTGCCGCGCCTGCGGCGGGCGTGCCCCCGGCGGCTGCCGGTGCCGGGGCCGCGCTGGATCCGCTGGCCGGCCAGCCGGGCGCAAGCCTGCCCGGCGTGTCGCCGGGTACCCCGCCGGCCCAGCTGGCCGAGAACCTGGTCGATCCGCTGATCGATTGCCTGATCCCGCTGAACATCGAAGGCGCCCTGCGCGGCGAGAAGATCCTGCCCGCGTTGCAGAAGCTGCGCCGTGTCGGCAACAAGCCGGTGCACTTCGTCGGCCTGGCCGTGAACGGCGACTGGGAGCCGATCGTGCACGGCGGCGTCTACACCAGGCTCCAGGCCGGCGTGCAGCTGGCCACCCGCGCCACGGCCCTGAACGAACTCGAATATTCCGAAATGGTCACGCGCCTGCGCGCAGTGGCCGACGAAATCGCCGCTGAGCCGGAAGTGCCGGACATGATCGAGGTGATGAGCGAGGCGAAGAACCTGCACCGCTTCGTCGCCGGCCATGACGCCCAACTGGGCGTGAACCTGGCCTCGAAGGGCGCGCCATGGGCGATGTCGACCCTGATCGGCGCGCTCGAGAATGCGGGCTTCGACGTGCGCCCGGACGGCCGCTTCGCGATGCCGGATGGCGAAGCTGGCGTGTTGTTCACGCTGTCGACCAACGTCAACCTCGGCGCCGACACCACCTCGCGCCTGACCCTGCTGCTCGACGTGCCTTGCGTGGCCCCGGCGAAGGATGGCTTCGGCAAGATGATCGACTGCGCCAAGTCGCTGGAGCTGCGCCTGGACGCCGCCATCGTCGACGACTTCGACCAGCCGCTGTCGGACCAGGCGCTCGGCGAGATCGCCGGCCAGGTGCGCGAGTTCTACCAGGAGATGGAAGCCGCCGACATCCCGGCCGGCTCGACCCGCGCGCTGCGCCTGTTCAGCTAAAGGAGTGGCCATGGCCGAACAGCAGGACGCATCCGATAACTTCGTCGAGCGCATGGCGTGGCTGGTCAAGGAGCTGAACCACCACATTTATAACTACCACGTGCTCGATGCGCCGACCATCCCGGACGCCGAGTACGACCGCCTGTTCCGCGAACTGCAGGAGCTGGAGGCGGCGCACCCGGAAGCGGTGTCGGTCGACACGCCGACCTCGCGCGTGGGCGCCGCGCCGATTCCCGAATTCAGCCAGGTGACGCACGCGATGCCGATGCTGTCGCTGAACAATGGGTTTAGCGATGACGATATCGACAACTTCGACCGCCGCGTGCGCGAAGGACTGGGCCGTGCGCAGGTGGAGTATGCCGCCGAGCTGAAATTCGACGGCCTCGCGATCAGCCTGCGCTACGAGAACGGCGTGTTCGTTCAGGCCGCCACCCGCGGCGACGGCTACACCGGCGAGGACGTCACCGCGAACATCCGCACCATCAGGGTGATCCCGCTGCGCCTGCAAGGCAAGGACATTCCCGAGGTGCTGGAAGTGCGCGGCGAAGTCCTGATGTTCAAGCAGGATTTCGAACGCCTGAACCAGCGCCAGCGCGACGCCGGCCAGAAGGAATTCGCCAACCCGCGCAACGCCGCCGCCGGCAGCCTGCGCCAGCTCGATGCCCGCATCACGGCCCAGCGCAAGCTGCGCTTCTTCGCCTACGGTATCGGCGTCCTGGTCGGTGCCGAACTGCCCGAATCGCACTCCGCGGTGCTGGACTGGTTCGAACGCCTCGGCCTGCCGGTGTCGAAGGAGCGCGCGGTGGTCACCGGCTGCGAAGGCATCCTCGCGTATTTCCGTTCGATCGGCGAGAAGCGCAAGTCGCTGCCCTACGAGATCGACGGCGTGGTCTATAAGGTCGACCGCATCGCCGACCAGGCGCGTCTCGGCTTCGTGTCGCGCGCGCCGCGTTTCGCGCTGGCGCACAAGTTCCCGGCCGAGGAAGCGCTGACGACCGTGCAGGCGATCGACGTGCAGGTCGGCCGTACCGGCGCCATCACGCCGGTCGCGCGATTGAATCCGGTGTCGGTCGGCGGCGTCACCGTCACCAACGCCACGCTGCACAACGAAGACGAAGTGCGGCGCAAGGACGTGCGCGTCGGCGACACCGTGATCGTGCGCCGCGCCGGCGACGTCATCCCCGAAGTGCTGGCCGTGCTGCTGGAGCGCCGCCCGCAGCCGGAACCGATGGCCTACACCCTGCCGCGGACCTGCCCGGTGTGCGGCTCGCACGTGGTGCGCGAAGAAGGCGAGGCCGTGGCGCGCTGCTCCGGCGGCCTGACCTGCGCGGCCCAGCGCAAGGAAGCGATCCGCCACTTCGCCGGCCGGCGCATGATGGACATCGAAGGCCTGGGCGACCGCTACATCGACAGCCTGGTCGAATGCAATTTGATCCACGGCGTGGCCGACCTGTACCGCCTGACGCTGGACGACCTGCTGAAGATGAAGCGCCTGGCCGACGAGCGCGACGGCACGACCCCGGAGACGGTCAAGCAGGGCAAGGTGGCCACCAAGTGGGCCGACAACCTGCTGGCCGCGATCGCCGCCAGCCGGCATCCGCCGCTCGAGCGCCTGCTGTTCGCGCTCGGCATCCGCCACGTGGGGGAGTCGACCGCCAAGACCCTGGCCGACTGGCTGGGCAGCCTGGCGCTGGTGCGCCGCGCCCCGGCCGCGCTGCTGCGCGTGCTGCCGGACATCGGCGGCACCGTGGCCGAGGCGATCGCCGATTTCTTCGACGAGGAAAAGAACCAGCAGGCGCTGGACGCACTGCTGGCCGCCGGCATCGAGCCGCAGGGCGAGCATGCGCCGAAGGCCCAGCTGCGCGAACGCCTCGACGAGGTCAAGCTGCTGGCCGCGCTCGACATCCCGAAACTGACCGAAGCGCGCGCGCGCCAGCTGCTGGCGGATGGCCGGTCGCTTGACGACCTGGAGCACCTGCGGATCTTCAGCGTATTCGGCCTGCCGGACTCGGTGGCCGCCGCGCTGGAAGAATGGATGGCGGCGCCGGGCAAGCGCGACACCGTGCAGGCGATGGCAAGCCTGCGCCGCGAACTGCTGGCGCTGCTGCCGGAACATGCCGCGGCCGGCGACGAAGGCCCGCTGGCCGGCAAGACCTTCGTGCTGACGGGGACGCTGCCGACCCTGTCGCGCGACCAGGCCGGCGCTTTGATCGAAGCGGCCGGCGGCAAGGTGTCGGGCTCGGTGTCGAAGAAGACCTCGTATGTGGTGGCCGGTGCCGAGGCCGGAAGCAAGCTGGAAAAGGCCGAAAGCCTGGGCGTGACCGTGCTCGACGAAGCGGGCCTGCTGGCGCTGCTGCCGAAATAACAAGATAGGAGTGACACGATGAGTGCAATCAAGAAGGCCGTATTCCCGGTCGCGGGCCTGGGCAGCCGCTTCCTGCCGGCCACCAAGGCGCAACCGAAGGAGATGCTGCCGATCGTCGACAAACCGCTGATCCAGTATGCGGTCGAGGAGGCGGTCGCCGCCGGCATCACCGAGATGATCTTCATCACGGGCCGCAACAAGCGCGCGATCGAGGACCATTTCGACAAGGCCTACGAGCTCGAGGCCGAGCTGGAGGCGCACGGCAAGGAAGAACTCCTGAAGCTGGTGCGCGGCGTGATCCCGAAGAGCGTCAACTGCATCTACATCCGCCAGTCCGAGCCGCTGGGCCTGGGCCATGCCGTGCTGTGCGCGCGCCCGGTGGTCGGCAACGAGCCGTTCGCGGTGCTGCTCGCCGACGACTTCATGGACAGCGCGCCCGGCCACAAGCCGGTGCTGGCCCAGATGACCGACCTGTATGCCTACGAGAAGTGCAGCGTGCTGGCGGTGCAGGATGTGCCGCGCGCGCATACCCGCCAGTACGGCATCGTCAGCGCCAGCGCCTACCGTCCCGATCTCGAGCTGGTGTCCGGCATCGTCGAGAAGCCGCAGCCGGACGATGCGCCCTCGACCCTGGCCGTGGTCGGCCGCTACGTGCTGTCCGGCGCCATCTTCGATCACCTGGCAAGCATCGGCGCCGGCGCCGGCGGCGAGATCCAGCTCACCGACGGCATCGCCGCGCTGATGAACCGCGAACGCGTGCTGGCCTACCGTTACGCCGGCCAGCGTTATGATTGCGGTTCCAAGCTCGGTTACCTGAAGGCGACCACGGCGATGGGCCTGAAACACCCGGAAACCGCCGCCGGCTTCGCCGAATTTCTGGCAGAAATGCGGGAGGGAAGATGACGATCCGCGAGATCCTGAAGATGGGCGACCCGCGTTTGCTGCGGGTGGCCGAACCGGTGAAGGAATTCGACACGCCGGAACTGCACGCGCTGGTCAAGGACATGTTCGAGACCATGCACGCGGTCGAGGGCGCCGGCCTGGCCGCGCCGCAGATCGGCGTCAACCTGCAACTGGTGATCTTCGGCTTTGGCCGCAACCAGCGCTATCCGGACGCCCCGGCGGTGCCGGAGACGGTGCTGATCAATCCGGTCTTGACCCCGTTATCAAGCAAGATGGAAGAGGGCTTCGAAGGCTGCCTGTCGGTGCCCGGCCTGCGGGGCAGTGTCCCCCGTTATACGCGTTTGCATTACCAAGGCGTCGATCAATATGGAAAACATATCAGTCGCGACGTCGACGGTTTCCATGCGCGCGTGGTGCAGCACGAGGTCGACCACCTGCTGGGCATCCTCTACCCGATGCGCATCAAGGATTTTTCCCGCTTCGGCTTCACCGAAGTGATGTTCCCCCATCTCGATCCGAAGGCAGACGATTGAACAAGCAATGCATGACCGTGCTGGCCGCCTGCCTGGCGCTGGCACCCCTGGCCAGGGCCGACGAGCTGTTCACGAAAATCGACGCGGCGCCGAAGAGCGAGCTGTGGGTCGACAGCGGCTTCGCCACCTGGCACTTCGACCGCGACAAGAACCTGAACGGCGGCAACCGCGGCCTGGCTGCGGAGTACCGCTTCTCGGGCACCATGTCGGCCGCGGCCGGCCGCTTCGTCAACAGCGACCGCGAGTACTCGAACTACGCCGGCGTGATCTGGCAGCCGTACGCGCTGGGGCCGGTGCGCCTGGGCGCGGCGATCGCCGCCTTCAACGGCTATCCGCACATGCGCGACGGCGGCTGGTTCCCGGCCGTGATCCCGACCGTGACCTACGAATACCGGCGCGTCGGGGTCAACGTCGGCATCATCCCGACCTACAAGGACCGGCTGTACGGGGGCATCTCGGTGCAGCTGAAACTCAAGCTGTTCGAGTGATCGAGCCGGGCCTCTAATCGGCTCTTCGGCCGGTTTCCTGCCGGGCTTTACTGCTAGACTGGCAACTCCGCTTACTGCACCGGAACCTGAGCCGGAATCGCCATGCCCTTTGACTGGAGCCAGCCCCTGCCGCGCGAGCAGATCCGTCCCTTCCTGGCGAAATCCGACCTCGCCGGCCTGCGCATGCTGGCCTTCAACTGGAGCCTGATCGCGGCCTGCTTCGCGCTCGTGATGTGGCGAACCAATCCGCTCACGGTCGCCGTCGCCTTGCTGGTACTGGGCGGGCGCCAGCTCGGTCTCGGCATCCTGATGCACGAGACCGCGCACCGCTCGCTGTTCAAGACGGCGGCCCTGAACGAATCGATTGGCCAGTGGCTGTGCGCGGCGCCGATGTTCGTCGAGCTCGGGATCTACCGCCGCTACCACTTCACCCACCACCAGCAGGCCGGCACCACCGACGACCCGGACCTGCCCAACTACGAGAACTACCCGGTCAGCCGCGCTTCGCTGCGCCGCAAACTGCTGCGCGACCTCACCGGCCGTTCCGGCCTGCGCGCCTTTGCCGCGCTGATGGTGCTGTACGCCAGCGCCGACCAGCGCAGCGGCTACAGCTACCGCGACGGCGAAACCGCCGGCAAGCGCGTGCTGAGCGCGCGCACGCTGCTGCGCAACAGCTGGCGCTGCGCCGTGGCCAACGGCCTGATGCTCGCGGCCTGCGCCGCGGCCGGACATGCGTGGGATTACCTGCTGTGGCCCGCCGCCTGGCTCACCACCTACATGCTGTACAGCCGCATCCGCAACGCCGCTGAACATGGCGCGCTGCCGGGCACGCGCGAACCCGACATCCGGCGCAACACGCGCACCGTGCTGGCATCCTGGTGGGAGCGGCTGACGGTGGCGCCGAACTACGTCAACTACCACTTCGAGCACCACCTGGTGCCAACGGTGCCGGCCTGGCAACTGCCGCGCTTTCACCGCTGGCTGCGCGCGCAGGGCGCCTACGATGGCGCGGATCGTCACGCCGCGCTGGAACGCGGCTACGCCCAAGTGCTCAGGCGGATGGTGGGCGAAGCCAGGTAGGACTCAAGGCCTCGGGTAGGGGCTTTTCCCGCCCTCGGCGATGAACGCATCGATCCGCGCCTCCAGCACCGGCAGCGGCACCGACCCGAGCTGCAGCACGGTGTCGTGGAAGGCGCGGATATCGAACTTCGGCCCCAGCGCCGCCTCCGCCTTTTTACGCGCGTTCATGATCGCCATCTGGCCTAGGTAGTACGACAGGGCCTGGCCCGGCCAGGAGATGTAGCGGTCGACTTCGGTCTCGATCTCGTGATCGGACAGGGCCGTGTTGTCGTGCATGTAGGCCTGCGCCTGTTCGCGCGTCCAGCCCTTGGCGTGGATGCCGGTGTCGACCACCAGGCGTGCGGCGCGCCAGGCCTGGTAGCTCAGCATCCCGAACACCTCATACGGCGTCTCGTAGATGCCCATCTCGGTGCCCAGCCGTTCCGAATACAGGGCCCAGCCTTCGCCGTAGGCCGAGATGTAGGCGCGGCGGAACGGCGGCACGCCTTGCTGTTCCTGCGCGACCGGCATCTGGAAGGCGTGGCCCGGTGCCGATTCGTGCAGCGTCAGCGCGGGAAGGCTGTACAGGGCGCGGGCCGGCAGGTTGTACGTATTGACCAGGTAGACCCCGGGGCCGCCGCGCGCCGAGGTGTAGTAGGGCGCCTGGTCGGCCGGCACCGGCACGATGGCAAAGCGGCGCCGCGGCAGGTAGCCGAAGAAAGCCGCGGCCTTGCCGTCGAACTTCTTGGCGATCCAGGCGGCGCGCATCAGCAGCTCGTCCGGGGTCCTGGCATAGAACTGCGGATCGCTGCGGAGAAAAGCCAGGAAGGCCGGCAGTTCGCCCTTGAAGCCGGCGTCGAGCATCGCCTGCTGCATCTCGGCGCGGATCTTCGCCATCTCGGCCAGGCCGATGGCATGGATCTCGTCCGCGCTCAGCGAGGTGGTGGTGTACTCGACGATTTTCGATTGATAGTATGCCTTGCCGTCCGGGAGGCTCTCGGCGGCCAGGGCCGTGCGCGCCTTCGGGAAGTAGTCGCTGCGCACCCAGGCCAGCACTTCGGCGTGGGCCGGCTGGACGGCCTCGCGGATCGCGGCCGCTCCCTCGTCGCGCAGGCGCGCCTGCTCGTCGGCCGGGATAGTCGCCGGCATGCTGCGGAAGGGCGCGTAGAAGATGGTGTCCTGCGGCGACCTGGCTTCGGCAACCGAGACCAGCGGCGCGTCGCGGCCGGCCAGGGTCACGCGCGGCGGCGTGAAGCCACGCGCCAGGCCGGCGCGCATATTGGCGAGCTGCTCGCGGAAGTAGCGCGGCATCTCGCGCAGTTCGGCGATGTAGTCGCGGTATTCCTGCGCCGAGTTGAGGGGGCGCCGTGCGGCATAGGTGATGTCGGTCCAGAAGGCGCTGTCGGCGTTGACCGGCTGCTCGTATTCGTGGAAGCGCTGGGCCTCGTACAAGGCCTTGATCTGGGCGCGGTACACGGCATAGTTGATGCGTTCCGGCTTCGACAGCGCGCCCGGATCGATGGCGTCGAGGCGCTTCAGCACGGCCTCCCAATAACGGCGCCGGATGTCCTGGGTGGCGGCGTCGACGTGCGGCAATTCCGGGCGCACGCCCTGCGGCAGGTCGTCGTCGTCGGCCAGGCGCTGGGCGATGCGCCACTTCCATTCCTGCTGGTAGACGGCCTGGAAGCGGGCGTCGGCGGTGGTGGCCGCGGCGCGCGGCGGCGCGCCGAACGTGGCCGGCGCCAGGGTGGAGAGGGCAAGCAGGAGGGGCAGGACCGGGCGGCGACATGTCATGGGCGCTTCACCTTCCCCCATGCCTCGCCCGCGCGCCACGCCGGCATCGACGGCGCATTCGCCACCGCGTACCCCAAGTTCAGGGTGAACTGGGCCTGCTGCACCATGCCCGACAGGTCCCAGTCCGGGTCGTACTGGTCGCTGACCTGGTGGTAGTCCTTGGTGAAGGCGCGCATGCGGCCGGCGGAGGCGGCGGCATCGTGGACGAAGGCGAAGCTGCCGTCGCCGGAGAACACGGCCGAGCCGACGTTGAAGGCCGGGACGCCGGCCTTGGCGAAGCTGAAGTGGTCGGCGCGGAAATAGGCGCCGCCCAGGTCCGGTACGCCAGGGGCCAGCGTCAGGCCCATCGCCTGCGCCACCTGGCGGCTGGTCGCGTACAGCGAGCTGCGCTCGGCGCCCGGTACGCCGATGTCGCGCGTGGGGCCGACGAAGTTCATGCTGTCGAGGTTGAGGTCGGCGGCGGTCTTCGCCAGCGGCCACAGCGGAGCACGCGTGTAGGCCAGGCTGCCCAGCAGGCCCTGTTCCTCGGCGCAGGGCCACAGGAAGATCTGGGTGCGGCGCGCCGGATGCGCCACCGCGGCCTGGGCCATCGCCAGCAGGGCGGCGGTGCCGGAGCCGTTGTCGATCGCACCGTTCCAGATGTGGTCGGGCTGGCCGTTGTGTTCGTCGATGCCGAGGTGGTCCCAGTGTGCCGAATAGATCACCGCTTCGTCGCGCAGCTTCGGGTCGGTGCCGGGGACGATGCCGGCCACGTTGTACTCGGCCACTTGGCGCACCGTGCTCTTCACCTGCGCGTGGACGCTGGCGGAAAGCGGCACCGGCTGGAAACCCTTCACCTCGGCGCGGGCGCGCAGGGCGTCGAGGTCCTGGCCTGCGGCCATGAACAGGGTGCGCGCCATGTCCTCGCTGATCCAGCCCTGCAGCGGGTTGCCGGGTCCGGCCAGGTGGAACTGCTCGTGCGAGAAGCTGTTCACCGGCACGCTCCACGGATACGACGCCGATGCCGTCGTGTGGATCAGCAGGATGCCGGCCGCGCCCTGGCGCAGCGCTTCCTCGAACTTGTAGGTCCAGCGGCCGTACCAGGTCAGCGATTTGCCGCCGAAGCGCTCCGGTTCGGTGCTTGTGGGCTGGGGGTCGTTCACCATCGCCACCAGCAGCTTGCCTTTCACGTCCACGCCCCGGAAATCGTTCCAGCCTTCTTCCGGCGCATCGATGCCGTAGCCGACGAACACGATCGGCGCGTCCAGCCTGGTGTCGAGCTGGCCGCCGGCGTTGGCGTACACGGCGTCACGCCCGAAGGCCGTCTCGATCACCTTGCCGCCGGCCTCGAAGCGCAGCAGGCTGCCGGGCTGGGTCTTCTGGCCGACCAGCTCGACTTTTTGCCGGTAGCCCTTGCCTGCGGCCGGCTTCAGGCCGATGGCGGCGGCCTGGGTCTCCAGGTAGCGCACGGTGAGTTCGCCGCCGCGCTGGCCGGTGCCGCGGCCTTCGAGCAGGTCGTCGGCGAGGAAGGACAGGTGGGCGCGCAGCGGCGCTTCCAGCACGGCCGGCGCGGCGGCAGCGGCGGCAGCGGCGGCAGCGGGCGGCGCGCCGTGGGCAGCGGGCAGGGTGGCGAACAAAGCGGCCGTCAGCAGGGCGGCGGCGCGGAATCGGCGGTCTGGCATGGGAGCGGTTGATCGTTGTTTCAGGAAACTCGATGGTAGCAGTCCATGGCGCCGAAGGTGACACAAAAATATTGTCACGACATTACAAAGCATTATGCAACAATCTCGTTATAATGGTCCCCACATGCCTTGGCCGCCTCGGCGGTGCCGCACCAAGATAAATTTAGTGACCTGCATGGAAAGAGACGATAAACAGCGGCGACAATCCAGCAATGACGCTACGGCACACCCCGTGGGTTCGTCCGTGGACCGGCTGCGCCCGTGGCGCCGCATCAGTGGGCAGTTGACGACCCTGATCGGCGAGAGCGGGTTTTGTGCGCTCCTCGGACGCGCGCTGCGCACGCTGGCTGTCCGCTACGAATGGCTGAGCGTGGATAGTACGCGCAAGTCGATCGACGGACTGCTGGGTGCGCTCGAGCGCGACCTGGCGGGCACCGACAATGCCGTGGCCGATATCGCGAACGCGGAATTGCTGAACACATTCACCAGACAGCTATCGACGCTGATCGGCGAGGCGCTCACGGCCCGGCTCCTCGCCCACGCAACGGCCTTGGAGCAGGACGGACCGGAAGATGTACAGGAGCACAAGTAAATGACCGACAAAGTACGCCTGGGAATGCTGGCCACCGGGGTTCCGGGCCTCGATGTCCTCCTCGGCGGCGGCCTGACCGAATATTCGTTCACGCTGATCGCCGGCGCGCCCGGCAGTGGCAAGACCACGCTGGCGCACCAGATCATGTTCGCGTTGGCCGGCCCCGAGCGGCGGGCCCTGTTCTTCACCGTCCTCGGCGAGCCGCCGCTGAAGATGCTGCGCTACCAGCAGCAGTTCAGGTTCTTCGAGATGGACAAGGTCGGACCCTCTATCCGCTACGTGAACCTGGCCGACGACCTGCGCGCCGGCCACTTCCACGGCGTGCTGGAACGTATCATGCGCGAGGTCGAGGATTTCGGCCCCGGACTGGTGTTCGTCGACTCGTTCCGCTCGGTGATGCAGTCGGCGCGCAGCGGCAACGAAGGCCTGTCCGACCTGCAGCAATTCATCCAGGAACTCGGTTCGCGCATGGCCACCTGGCAGGCGACCACCTTCCTGATCGGCGAATATTCGCAGGCCGACGTCGAGGCCAATCCGATCATCACCGTGGCCGACGGCATGCTGACGCTGTACCAGGCGGCCGACGACAATTCGGCGCTGCGCAAGATGCGCGTGAACAAGATGCGCGGCCAGGCCCACATGACGGGTGCGCACACGATGCGCATCGCCGACGATGGCATCCGCGTCTATCCGCGCTTGCTGCCGCCGCTGGCGGACGATCGCGTGCCCGGGGGGCCGATCGAACGCAACCCGCAGCGCATCACGACCGGGACCGCGGGCCTGGACGAGTTGATGCACGGCGGGCTGCCGCAGGGCCACACTTTGTTGATATCGGGACCGACCGGGGCCGGCAAGACCATCCTGGGTACCCGCTTCCTGCAGGCCGGCGCGGCGAAGGGAGAGAAGGGCGTGGCCCTGTATTTCGAGAAGGGCACGGCGCGCCTGCGCAATGCCGAGCTGGCGGAGATGGTGCAGGCCGGCCAGGTGACGCTGGTCGAAAGCCGCTCGCTGTCGCTCAGCGTCGAAGAACTGATGGACGAGTTGTGCACGGCGATCGACCGCACCGGCGCTACCCGCGTGGTGATCGACTCCCTGTCCGAGATCGGGCTGTATCTGGCGCCGGAAGTGCGCGCCGACCTGCGTGTCGCCGTGTTCCGCACGCTCACCGAGCTGGCCAAGCGCGGCGTCAGCGCCGTGGTCACGGTCGGCATGGAGGATGACTACAGCCGCTTGAGCTTCAGCCCCGACGACCTGTGTTTCCTGACCGACGCCGTGGTGTCGCTGCGCTTTGTCGAGTACGAGGGCGCGCTGCACAAGTACATGACCGTGGTGAAGGTGCGCGGTTGCGACCATAGCAGCGATGTGCGCCAATACATGATCACCGCGCAAGGGATCGAGGTCGACGGAAAATCGCCTTACCTGAGCGGCGTGCTGGTCGGACGGCCGACGATGGTGGGCTGAGGAATCATGGGCCTGGACGAGGACGCAATGGAACCGCACCACGACGACACCACGGCCTCGCAACAGCGCGCCGGCGCGCATGATTCGCAGGGCTCGGTCATCCCCGAGGAGTTCCTGCTGCGCCGCATCCATGCCCTGGAGCGGGAAGTCGACGCCCTGCGTGCCGTGGCCGCCGAGAAGGGGCGCCTCGAGGACTCGATCGCCGAATTGCGCGAGGCCAACGAGCACCTGGTATTGGCGGCGGTCCAGGCCCAGCACCTGCAGGAAGACGCCGAAGCGGCCAACCGCCGCCAGAACGAATTCCTGGCGATGCTGGCGCACGAGCTGCGCAACCCCCTCTCGCCGATCGGCATGGCGGCCTCGCTGCTGGCCCGCACGCCGGACGCCACGCCCCAGCTGCACAAGCTGGCGCGGGTGATCGGGCGCCAGGTCGAGCACATGGCCAAGCTGCTCGACGACCTGCTCGACGCCGCCCGCATCAGCAGCGGCAAGATCACGCTCAAAACCCAGCCGCTGCTGCTGGCCGATGTGCTGCAGCAGGCGGTCGAGACCATGCAACCCTGCATCCAGGAGCGCCGCCAGAGCCTGCAGGTCGAGCTGCCGCCGGAGTCGGTGGTGGTGGAAGGCGACCAGGTGCGCCTGACCCAGGTGTTCACCAACCTGCTGGCGAACGCTTCCAAGTACACCGGCGACGGCGGCAGGCTGCGCCTGACGGCCCGTGCCGATGCCGACCAGGTCGCAGTGGCGATCGAGGACAACGGCAACGGTATCGCGCCCGAAATCATTCCCTACCTCTTCGACCTGTTCACCCAGGGACCGCGCTCGCTGGCGCGTTCCGAGGGCGGGCTGGGCGTGGGCCTGAACGTGGTGCGCAACCTGGTCGGCATGCATGCCGGAACGGTGACGGCGGAGAGCCGCGGCGCCGGGCTGGGCAGCTGTTTCACGGTACGCCTGCCGCGCTCCGGGCAGCGCAGCGTCGATCGCGGTCCCGACCGGGTGGCCGTCACCGGCGGACGCAGGCGGATACTGCTGGTGGAAGACAATCCCGACACCAGCGCCACGCTGGCGGCCTGCCTGCGCGAGGAAGGGCATGAGGTGATCACCGCCCTGGACGGCCGCAGCGGCCTGGCGGCGGCGCTGGAACGGCCCTACGACGTGATCGTGTGCGACATCGGCTTGCCGGGGCTGGACGGGCTGGGACTGATCCGCGCGGTGCGGGCGGCGGTCGGCACCGAGACCGGGGGAGCGCGGCCGCTGGCGATCGCCATGACCGGCTACGGCCAGCCGGAAGACCAGGCGCGCGGTCTGGAAGCCGGCTTCGACCACTACCTGGTGAAGCCGGTCGGGCTGGCCGCGCTGCTGCCGCTGATCGGCACCGGCGCCAGCGTGGGCGCCAACAGCGCCGCCGCCGAGCGGGCCTGAGCTTTCCTAGCGCGGCAGCAGGCGCGCCAGGCGCTGCACCGCTTCTTCGATCCGTTCGTACTTGGTGGCGTAGGAAAAGCGCACGTGCCGGCGTGGTGCCGCAAAGCCGAAGTCGTCGCCCGGCACGATCGCCACATGCGCTTGTTCCAGCACCGCCTTGCCGAACGCCGTGCTGTCGCCCGCGTGGCGGTGCGGCAGGCCGGCGATGTCGGCGTACACGTAGAAGGCGCCGTCCGGCATCACCGGCACGGCGAAGCCCAGTTCGCGCAGGGCCGGCACCAGGAAGTCGCGGCGGCGCTGGAATTCCAGACGGCGTCCTTCGAAGATCTCCAGCGCGTCGTCGCGGAAGCAGGCCAGGGCCGCGTGCTGGGCGATGGTGGGCGCGCAGATGAACAGGTTCTGGGCCAGCTTCTCGAACACCGGCACCAGGTTCTCCGGCACCACCAGCCAGCCCAGGCGCCAGCCGGTCATGCTGAAGTACTTCGAGAAGCTGTTCACCGTGATCACGCTGTCGTCCAGCGCCAGGGCGCTGACCGGTTTGTCGTCGTACGACAGGCCCTGGTAGATCTCGTCGACGATGGCGAAGCCGCCGCGCCGGCGCACCGCGGCCAGCAGTTCGCGCGCCTGCGGTACCGTCATCGACGTGCCGGTCGGGTTCGAGGGCGAGGCCACCAGCACGCCGCGGGTCCTGTCGTTCCAATGCTCGGCCAGGTGGGCTGCCGTGAGCTGGTAGCGTTCCGCGGCGCTCGAATAGAGGAGGACCGGCTTGCCGCCGAAGGCGCTCACGAAGTGGCGGTTGCACGGGTAGCAGGGATCGGGCATCAGGACTTCGTCGCCCTCGGCCACCAGGGCCGCGCAGGCCAGCAGCAGGCCGGCCGAGGCGCCGGCGGTGACCACGATGCGGCGCGGATCGACGTCCAGGCCGTAAAAGCGGGTGTAGTGCCCGGAAATCGCTTCACGCAAGGCCGGCAGGCCGAGCGACTCGGTGTACTGGGTGGCGCCGCCGCGGATCGCTTCGATGGCGGCGCTGGCGACCATCTCGGGCGCGGTGAAGTCGGGCTCGCCGACGCTCATGCTGATGACATCGATGCCGGCACGGCTCATGGCGGCCGCCTGCTTGACCATTTCCATGACGCGGAAGGGTTCGATGGCGTCGACGCGGGATGCGACCTGGAGGGCGCGGGCAAGGGATGGGGATGCGGGGGTATTCTGGGTATCTGGCATGGCGTCATCTTACATCAGGCGGCCACAGGCTGCTCGGTGCGCAGGAAGGCCAGGCAGTCCGCGGGCGGCAGCGGCCGGCTCACATAATAGCCCTGGATCTCGTCGCAGTCGTACCTTTCCAGTTCGCGCAGCTGTTCGGCATTCTCGACGCCCTCGGCCACCACTTTCAGGCTCAGGCTGTGCGCCAGCCGGATCACGGCCTTGGTGATGGCGGCGTCATCGAGGTCGTCCGGCAGGTCGCGCACGAAGGTGCGGTCGATCTTCAGGGCGTCCAGCGGGAAGCGCTTCAGGTAGGCCAGGCTCGAGTAGCCGGTGCCGAAGTCGTCCACCGACAGGCGCATGCCGAGCGCCTTGATGCGCGACAGGATCGCCACCGCGGCTTCCGGATTGCCCATCAGCATCGACTCGGTCAGCTCGAATTCGAGCAGGCTCGGGTCGATTCCGGCGTCGCCCACGATGCGCTCGATGGCGGCGGCCAGGTCGGCATGCTGGAGCTGGCGGGCCGACAGGTTGATCGCCACCGGCGGCGGCGGCAGGCCGGCCGCCTCCCAGCTGCGCAGCTGGCGGCAGACTTCGGCGATCACCCATTCGCCGGCCGGGAGGATCAGGCCGGTGTCCTCGAGGATCGAAATGAATTCCAGCGGCGGCACCAGGCCGCGCTCCGGATGGTTCCAGCGCAGCAGGGCTTCGAAGCCGCTGATGCTGCCGCTCGCCAGGTCGAGCTTCGGCTGGTAGTGCAGCAGGAATTCGCCGCGGTCCAGCGCCCGGCGCAGCTGGGATTCGAGCTGCAGGCGGCGGGCGGCGTTCTCGTGCAGCGCCGCGGAATAGAACTGGTAGGTGTTGCGGCCGTTGTTCTTGGCGCCGTACATGGCCGTGTCGGCGCTCTTCAGCAACTGCTCGGCGCTGGCGCCGTCTTCCGGAAATCTGGCGATGCCGATGCTGGCCGAGACGAACAGCTGCTGGCCCTGCAGGTGGAAGGGCTGGGCCAGCGATTCGATGATGCGGGCCGCGACCAGCGCCGCATCGCTCGAATTGCCTTCCTGCCCGCCCACGTAGGGCAGCACCACCGAGAATTCGTCGCCGCCCAGGCGCGCCACCAGGTTGTCGCTGCGCGCGCAGGTTTCCAGGCGGGCCGCGGCCTGCACCAGCAACTGATCGCCGACGGCGTGGCCGAGCATGTCGTTGACCTTCTTGAAGCGGTCCAGGTCGATGAACATCACAGCCGCGCGGTGCCCATGGCGGCCGGCCTGGGCGATCGCGTCTTCCAGGCAGGCGCCCAGGCGGCGCCGGTTCGGCAGGTTGGTCAGCGAATCGTACTGGGCCAGGTAGGTCAGGCGGTTCCTGGCTTCCTGGCGCTCCACCGCGGTGGCCAGGATGTTGGCGATCCCGCGCAGGAACACGGCGTCGTCCTCGTCGAAGCGGCGCGGGTGGTCGGTGTACACGCCCAGCACGCCGAAGCGGCTGACGCCGGCGTCCAGGCCGGTGCGCAGCCCGTGCATCGCCGCCAGCGGCGCGAACCAGGGGCGGATGCTGGGGGCCGGCACGCCCGCCAGCGGATCGCCGGGGCAGCCGAGCTGCAGGCCGGTGGCCTGGGTCAGGCGGCCGGCAGCGGCGCGCACCGTCAGCTGGCGGCTGGGGTCGACCTCGAACTGGGCGGCCTCGAACAGGGCTGCGCAGGGCGTCCCCAGACCCTGCGCGGCGGCCTGCACGGCGTCCGCGAACAGTTCGTCGAGGCCGTTGGCGGCCAGGGCCTTGCGCCCGAGGTCGGCGATCAGGGTCTGGCGCTTGGCGCTCTCGACGATTGCGCGTTCGAATTCCTTGCGCTCGGTGATGTCGATGTCGATGCACAGGTAGCGTTCGATGTTCCCCGCCGCGTCGAAGATCGGGACGATGGTCCGGTACCATTGCAGGAGACCGCTGCGCCCGGTGAACACGACCTCGCCGTTCCAGACCTCGGGCGACGGGCTCCAGGGGGCGCCGGCGGCGGCCGGGCGGCCGAACTCGGCCAGCTCGCGGCCGACCGCCTCTGCACGCGCGTAGCCGCAGCTGCGCTGGAACAGTTCGTTGACGCCGATGATGCGGCCCTGGATGTCGACCTCGCTCACGATGGCGGCCTGGTCGACCGCGTTCTTGTGCTGCATGAGGGAGTTCATCAGCGAATCGATGCGCTGGCCGAACTGCACGCGCAGGCTGGCGGCACTGCGGTTGACGGCGCGGATCGCTTCCTGGATCTCGGTCGGGGCGTCGGCGTGCAGGTCGGCTTCGGCGGTGACGCGGCCGGCGGCGACGTCGTCCTCGAACGAGCGCAGGCGGCCCAGGTTGGCCAGCCAGCGTTTCAGGAGCGTGCGCATCAGGCCCAGACCGAGCGCGAACGCGACCAGGGCGAAGGTCGCGGTCTCGACCACCAGCGCCCACAGCTGGGAGGCGATCTTGTCGGCGTCGAATTCGAGCCGGATCACGCCGTAGTCGCGGCCGCCGACGCTGGCGACGCGGTTGACTTCGTACAGCTTGGAGGCGATCAGCTCGCTCAGCCAGCGCGGCGCCGGCACCCGCTCGCTCTTCGGCGCCTGCACGCGCAGGGTGCCGCCGGCCACGTCGATGAAGGCGGCGCTCTTGAACGGCGACTGGAACAGCATCTTGCCGAGGGTGCGCTGGACCGTGTCGTAGTCGCCGATCACCACGCTGTCCTCGATATTCTGGGCCGCCACCTCGATCAGGGTGAGGGCGGCGTCCTGGGTCTCGTCGACGTGCTGCAGGAACTGGTAGCGGTAGAACAGGCCCATGCCGGTGCCGAGGAACACCAGCATGGTGAGGCTGAACACCGCGAACACGCGCCCGACCAGGGAGCGCGGCAGCAGCGAGGACGGGGACAAACGCTGGAGGGGCAAACGCAAGGGCATGGGCGGTCCCGGGTGGTTCAACGCAGGCTGATCGGGGCGCCGGTGTAGAAGGCGCGGTAGCTGGCATAGTCGGCGTCGCCGGCCGGCACGAAGCCGACCGGCTGCGGAGCACGCACCAGTTCGGAGGCGGCGTCGAGGACGCGGCGGCCTTCCGGATCCTGGCGCATGCCCAGGAAGGCCTTGGCGACGGCGCGCAGGTCGGCGGGCGGCACCCGGGGCGAGGCCATCAGCGCCAGGTCGTTGAAGGGCGCGGAACTCCACAGCACCCGGAACGCCTTGCCTTCGCGTCCGCTGTAGTTCTGCACCAGCTGGGAGTTCGCGCCGGCCGCCCTGGCCTTGCCGGCGACCAGCTGGGTGAAGGCGGCATCCATGTTTCCGGCAAACACGACGTTCACGGGAATGTGGCGGCGCAGCAGCTCGGCGTAGGGGGCCTTGTAGCCGACCAGCGCTTCCGGCCCGGGGAACACCACGGTGGCCCCGGCCAGCTCCTTCAGCTCCTTCACCGGCGAATCGGCCGGGACCACGATCTGGGCCCGCACCGGCGCGGCGTCGCGGCGGCCGAACACGGTCCAGCCCATCTTTTCGCGTTCCGGGCTGAACAGGTGGTTGGTGAACGCGAAATCGACTTCGCGCGTCAGGATGTAGCTGGTGGTGTCGGCCGAGGTGCGGCCCAGCTTGAGGTTCAGGCGCACGCCGCTCCTGGCCGAGACGTAGTGGATGATCGGGTTCCAGAACCGGGCCGAGACCTGCAGGTTGTACTGGTTGACGGGCGAAAAGTTATAGCTGTGCGTCTCGGCACGGGCGTTGAGGGCGAGTGCGCACGCAAACAGAACGAAACCGTGTTTGGCGAAGGATGGCATGGGTCGGGACAGTAGCGGCCGGGAGCAGGGGCCGAAGGTTGATGCCGGGCGAGTTCGGGGCCCGTGCTGCGCTTCGAACTATATCACTTTCCCATTTGCAACAGAAATGCTGGAGAGATTCTTGTTTCGTCTGTGCAACGAATACGCGCCATGCAAGAACGCGGCATGAAAACGTCGTCCCAGCGCAGGCGGGATAGTGCCGGGGGCATTATCCCGCCTGCGCGGGGACGACGATGATCAGATGGCTTACTGGTGCGACTGGTGGCTGGCGGTCAGCTTGCGCATCAGCGGCAGGGCCAGCAGCGCAATGACGGTACAGGCGATCGCGCCCATGCCCAGCTTATTGAAGAGGCTGGTGTAGATCGGCAGGGTCTGGACCGGGTCGGTCAGATCCTTCGGTACGCTGGCCAGGTTGGCGACCACGCCGCCCAGGTATTGCGAGATGCCGGTGGCGACGAAGTAGGCGCCCATCATGAAGCCGCTCATGCGCGCCGGCACGTAGCGCGCCACCATCGCCAGGCCCAGGCCCGACACCAGCAGTTCGCCCAGCGAGTACAGGCCGTAGCCGGCGATCATCACCCAGGACGAGGTCATGCCGTTCACCGCGAAGGCGCCGGCCACGCCGTAGGCGAAGAAGCCGGCCGCCACCGCGGCGAAGCCGAGCGCGAACTTGCCGGCGATCGACAGGTCCTTGCCGGTGCGGCCGGCGAAGGAATAGGCCCAGGCCAGCACCGGGCTCAGCACCATGATCCAGATCGCGTTCAGGGCCTGGAACTGCGCCGGCGACCAGGTCCACAGGTGGGCGCCGAACATGCTGAAGTCGAGGTCCACGTTGCGCAGGGCGAACAGCGACAGCGAGGTCGACATCTGCTGGTAGAAGATGAAGAAGAACACGGTCTGCAGGGTCAGCACCAGGGCCGCGATCAGGCCGGCGCGCTCGCTCGGTTCGCTCTTGCGGATCAGGTGCACGAAGATGCCCAGCACCACCAGGCCGGCCAGGTAGACGAAGGCGCGCGCCAGCGCCTGGTTTTCCAGGATCATGGCCGAACCGAACACCACCAGCACGCCGCCGCCCAGCACGCCCAGCAACTTACCGACCTGCAGCGGGCGTTCGTCCGGGAGGCTGCCGACGTGGGCGATGGTGGCGCGCATCATCATCACGTTCAGCAGGCCCAGCACGAGGCCGACGCTGCAGACCGCGAAGGCCGCGTGCCAGCCGAGGTTGCTGCCGTAGGTGGCGTTCACGTAATCCTTGATCCAGGGCGTGGCCAGCATCGAGACGGTCGAGCCGACGTTGACCGCCATGTAGTACAGGGTGAAGGCGCTGTCGATCTTGGAATCGTCGCCTTCATAGATCTTGCGCACCAGGTTGGCGGTGTTGGGCTTGAACAAGCCGTTGCCGACCACCACCACGCCGAGGGCGCAGAACAGGAAACGGGTGCTTTCGGTCGGCACCGCCATCAGCGCGTAGCCGACGGTCAGGATCATCGCGCCGAGGAACATCGAGCGCTTGGTGCCCAGCACCTTGTCGCCGATCCAGCCGCCGATCGCCGGGGCCACGTAGATCAGGGCCGCGGCCGCGCTCCAGACCAGGTTGGCGCGGCTGTCTTCGAAGCCGAGGCGCTCGACCATGTAATAGACGATCAGCGCCTGCATGCCGTAGTAGCCGAAGCGCTCCCACAGCTCGATCAGAGCGACGGTCAGGAAGGAACGGGTTTGTGTGTAGGGTAGGGGTAGGGTTTCGGTTTTCATGGGTCTCCCGGATTCTAGGATGCTTGCCTTGTGGGCACAGCAATTCCCGGATGCTACGCGAGCCCGGCCCTTCGCGCAATCTCGAAAAACAGGCCGCCGAGATTGTCAAGACGGGCTCTGCCGGCGTGTGCACGGCCAGCCCGACGACGCGCGGTGCGCGCCGGCGGCCGGCTTCGACCGCCACCTGAAGAAAGCGGTGCGCCTGGAAGATTCTGAACACGGGATCGGCGAGATGGACCTGGTGCGCTCAGTGCTACTTTTGCAACAAAAGAATGCCCCGTCTGCGGCGCGGGAAATTCGCGCTGTTTCATTCTCTTTGATAACGCTCCCGTTTGTCGTGGACAAACTCGGGCAGTGATCGCGGGGTTGGCTTGTTTTCAAGCATGTACTCATCCATACGCAAGCGGGCTCGGGTTCGATTGAAATCCATTGGAGATTATCGAGATGTAAAGTAGTCTTGGGTATCGCACGCGGACTACCAATTCTTACAGACTTCCAAAAGGTCTTATGGCCGATTCCAGCATCGATACTGCTGTCGGATACCGTGACGACGCCGTCATCGCGGCACTGCTGCATGGCCGCGGGGCGCACCTGCAGGGGCGCGACCCCGGCGCCGAGCGCGCGGCGCTGGCCGGGCTGGCCCAGTACCTGGCCGACGATCCGGAAGTGCTGCTGCAGCGGGTGGCCGAGGCGGTGCGCGCGCTGTGCGGCGCGAGTTCGGTGGTGATCGCGGTGCGCGAGCCCGGCCCGGACGGCGACGAGATCTACTGGTGCGCGACCGCCGGAGGGCTGGCGGCTCACGCGGGCAAGCGGTTTCCGGTGGAGGCCTGTCCCTGCGGCGCCAGCGTGGTCGGCGACTGCGCGGTGCTGTTCCTGCGCCCTGAGCTCGAATTCGCATCGATCCGCTCGGCCGGCATCCGTGTCGGCGAAGCCCTCGGCGTGCCATGGCGCGTGCGCGGCCACCCGGCCGGGGCGCTGATGGCCATGCTGGACGGCGACGGCGAGAACTTCGACGCCGATGACCTGCAGCTGCTGCGCGAACTGGCCGGTTTCGCGGCCGCCGCGTACCAGACCCGCGGCGCCCTGCGCGGCAATCCCGACCCGGAACGGCTCGAGCGCGAGCTGGAACAGCGTCTGCGGCCGGTCCTCGAAAGCAAGGAGTCGCTGGAGCGCGAGGTCGAGGAAAGCCGCGCGGCCGAGCGCGCGCTGCGCGAGCACAAGGCCCTGATCGACGCCACCCTCAGCATCAGCACGGTCGGGGTGGTTTATTTCGACCTCGACGGTACCGTCCGCGAGGTCAACCAGGCCTACCAGCGCATGACCGGCTACAGCGAGGACGAGTTGCGCCGGCTCGACAGCTGGAAGGCCGTGACCAGCCCGGAATTCTGGGACCGGACCCTGCGTTCGGGTAACGAGCTCCTCGAAACCGGGGTCACGCGTCCCTATACCAAGCAAATGCTGCGCAAGGACGGCAGCCGCTGGTGGGGCCTGTACGCGCCGGCGCGCATCTCGGGCGAGGGCGAGCATGCACGCTGCGTCTGCTTCATCCTCGACGTTACCGAACTGAAGGAGACCGAATCCCGGCTGGCCGAGAGCGAGGAGCGCTTCCGCTCCCTGGTCGAGGGCTTCGGCCAGGCAGTCTGGGAGACCGACCAGGATGCCAAGCTGGTGGTGCCATCGCCGAGCTGGTGCGCCTACACCGGGCAGCGCGAGGCGGCCTCGCTCGGCAAGGGCTGGCTCGACGCGGTGCACCCGGACGACCGCGAGTACGTGCAGCGCGAATGGCGCGCCGCGCTGGCGATGCGTCGCGCGATCAACATGGAATACCGGGTGCACGTGGCGATGGGTGGCTGGCGCTGGACCAATGCGCGTGCGGCGCCGCTGTTCAATCCGGATGGCAGCCTGTGCAAGTGGTTCGGCATGAACATCGACATCGACGAGCGGCGCCGCACCCAGGCCGCGCTGGCCGAGAGCGAGCGCCGCTACCGCATGCTGTTCGAGGCGATGGACGAGGGCTTCCTGATGGCCACCGTGCAGTTCGACGCGAACGGGCGCGCGGTCGGGCTGGCGTATCTGGAGGCGAACCCGGCGGCGGTACGCATGATCAGCATCCACTACGTCGGGCCGGGCCAGCTGAAGGTCCGCCCCGAGCACGAACCGTGCTGGCTGGAAGCCTGCGCCCAGGTCGCGCGCACCGGTGCCAACACCCGCTCGCAGTGCTTTGCCGATGCGCTGAGCAGCTGGTTCGATTTCTTCGTCTATCCGGTCGGCGGCGACGCCGGTGCGCCGCGGGTGGCGATCCTGTTCCGCGACATCACGGTGCGCAAGCGCGCCGAGGACGCGCTGCGCGAAAGCGAGGCGCGGTTCCGCGCGCTGGCCGACGCCTCGCCGGCCCTGATCTACCAGTTCGATCCCGACGGCAGCCTGATGTACCTGAACCAGCGCGGCCCGCACGACGACGGCCCGGCGGCCGAGACGGGCGGCTGGCGCGCCATCGTCCAGCCGGACGACATGCACGCCTACCTGCGCGAGGTATGCGACGGCATCCGCGAGCGCGCCGCCTATAACCAGCGGATCCGGGTCGCGGCGCGCGACGGCAGCTGGCGCTGGTTCGAATCGCACGCCGCGCCCTGGTATTCTGGCGAGGGCGAGCACCGCGGCTATGTCGGCATCTCGCTCGACATCACCGGCGCCGTGCAGGCCGAGGAGGCCTTGCGCGAGGCCGACCGCCGCAAGGACGAATTCCTGGCGACCCTGGCGCACGAACTGCGCAATCCGCTGGCGCCGATCAGCAACGCGGTGCAGCTGATGCGGCGGCCGGACGGGCGCCGCCAGGCCGACCGCGTGGTCGAGATGGTGGGGCGCCAGGTGCGCCAGATCGTCACCCTGGTCGACGACCTGATGGAAGTCTCGCGCATCACGCGCGGCAAGATCGACCTGCGGCTGGAGCGCGTGCCGATCGCCGAGATCGTCCACAGCGCGGTCGAGACCAGCCAGCTGGCGATCGAGCGCGCCGGACACCAGCTGGCGCTGGCCCTGCCCGAGGAGCCGCTGGTGCTGCTGGCCGACCGCGTGCGCCTGACCCAGGTGTTCGCCAACCTGCTGAACAACGCCGCCAAGTACACCGACGCGGGCGGCCGCATCTGGGTCGACGTCTGGCGCGAGGGCGGCCAGGTGCTGGCGTCGGTGCGCGACACCGGGATCGGCATCCCGCCGGAAGCGCTGGGGCGGGTGTTCGACATGTTCGCCCAGGCCCACCGCGCGGTCGGGCGCGGCCAGGGCGGGCTGGGGATCGGCCTGACGATGGTCCGCAGCCTGGTCGAGATGCATCATGGGACCGTCGAGGCCCGCAGCGGCGGTAGCGGGCAGGGCAGCGAATTTCTGGTGCGCCTGCCGCTGGCGCCCCAGGATGAGGCGATGGAGCGCCCCGGCATGACCCAGGCGCGGCCGAATGCGCCGTTCGCCGGGCAGCGCGTGCTGGTGGTCGACGACAACCGCGATGCCGCCGACACCCTCGGCCTGCTGCTGGAAGCCGACGGCGCCGAGGTGCGCGTGGTCTACGACGGCCGCGCCGCGCTGGCGATGGCGGAAGCCTTCCTGCCGTCCAGCGTCCTGCTCGACATCGGCATGCCCGGCATGGACGGCTACGAGGTCGCGCGCCGCCTGCGCCAGGATGAACGCTTCGCCAGCATGCGCATCATCGCGCTGACCGGCTGGGGCCAGGATTCGGACCGGCGCCAGACCCGCAACCGCGGTTTTACCTACCACTTGACCAAGCCGGTCAGCCTGGAGGAGCTCCATAAAATACTGACTTAAGTAAAAATAAGTCCAGATTGAAAGAATTTCCCGATGTTTTCACGCTCAATACATATTTTATGCATGGTGCGTTGATTAACATCAAAGGGGGAAGGCTGCTGATAGACTGAAACTACGTCAAACCCCTGTTGGGAGGCAGCCATGACGTTGATTTCAAAATTTGTCAGATATTTATCGGTGCTGGGCGACCCCAGGCTGGAGCCCGGCACGATCGCGGGGCTTCCCCCGTTCGCATTGCGCCAGACGGTGGATGGCCTGAAGGCCGCCGGCTGGATCACGACCTACGAATACAACGGCGACGACAGCTGGGTCGACTACGCCCGGGTCGACCTGCGCAAGGGCCGCTCCAAGCTCAAGCTGGAGTGGGACCAGGAAAGCGGCGGCAGCGTCGAAGGGCCGCGCGCCGTGCTCGACGAGTTACGCATGCTCGACCCCTGGACCCGCGTGCAGGCCGCGAGCGATCCTTCGCTTCAGAAGCGCTCGTCGCTGCCCAGGTAGCGCCACTGGCCCGGCGGCAGTTCGCCCAGCTTGACGCGGCCGATCCGCACCCGCTTCAGGCCGAGCACTTTCAGCCCGACCATGTCGCACATGCGGCGGATCTGCCGCTTGCGCCCTTCCTTCAGGGTAAAGCTGAGCTGGTCCTCGTTCTGCCAGCGCACCTTGGCCGGCAGCAGCGGCTTGCCGTCCATCCACAGGCCGTGGTTGAGCTTCTTCAGCTCGGCGTCCGGCAGCGTGCCCGGCTTGGTGTACTGGACCCGCACCAGGTATTCCTTCTCGATCGAGGTGTCCTCGCCGATCAGCTGGCGCGCGATGCGGCCGTCCTGGGTCAGTACCAGCAGGCCGACCGAATCGATGTCCAGGCGGCCGGCCGGCACCAGCGAACGCAACTGGGTCGGGTGGAACTGCTCGGGCGAAGGATCGTCTTTCCAGCGGTTTTCCGGCTTGACCAGCACCACGGCCGGCTTGTAGCCATCTTCGGCCTGGCCGCTGACGTAGCCGACCGGCTTGTTGATCAGGACCGTGACGCGCTTGCTCTGCTCGGCCGCGGCCTGGCGCTCGACGCTGATCTTCTGGTGCGGCAGCACCTTGCTGCCCAGTTCGTCGACGACCTTGCCGTCTACCCGCACCCAGCCTTTCGCAATCCAGTCATCGGCTTCGCGGCGGGAGCACAATCCCAGTTCGGACATGCGTTTGGAGAGGCGTAGGGGTTCGGTCATGGTTCAGTTCTGCAAAAGTTGAACATCGCTCCCGCGCAGGCGGGGCCCCAAGTTCGACGCGTTTCGACAGCGCTGCAAACTTGGGTTCCCGCCTTCGCGGGAACGACGGGTTAGATTTTCAGTGCATCCAGCAGCTCGGTTTCCCGCTGCACCTGCACCCGCTGGTTGTTGAGCGCCTGGCCGTCGATTAGGAACACGTCCTCGACGCGCTCGCCCAGGGTCATGATCTTGGCGGTGTGCAGGTTGATGCGGTAGCGCGCCAGCACGCTGGCGATCGCGTACAGCAGGCCGGTGCGGTCGTTGGCGGCGATCGACAGCAGCCAGAACTGGCCGCGCTCGTCCGGACGCAGCTCGACGGTCGGGGCGATCGGGAAGCTGCGCGACATGCGCGACAGGCGCGCGCGCAGGGGAGGGCTGAGCGCTTCCTGGCGGGTCAGCACCTCGCACAGTTCGTGCTCGATCAGGCTGATGATGTCACGGTAGTTGTTGGCGAAATGCTCGTCCGTGACAAGGAAGGTGTCGAGCGCATAGCCGTCCCGGGTGGTGTGGATCTTGGCGTCCAGGATCGAGAAATTCTTGCGGTCGAAATAGCTGCAGATGCGCGCGAACAGGTCGGGCTGGTCCTTCACGTAGACGGTCACCTGCAGGCCTTCGCCGATCGGTGCCAGGCGCGACTTCACCACCGGCGTGGCGCGCCCCAGCTTGTCGTGCAGGCTGCGGGTCTGCCAGGCGATGTCGGAGGCGTCGTGGCGCAGGAAGTAAGCGACGTCGAGCTGCTTCCACAGCGCTTCGTGGGCGTGCGGGCCGAGGCCGAACAGGCGTAGCGTGGCCAGGGCTTCCTGCTGGCGCGCGCGCAGCGCGCGGTCGGCCGAGGGCGGCTCGCCGCCCAGCACCCGCAAGCTGAGCTTGTACAGGTCTTCCAGCAGCTTGGCCTTCCAGGCGTTCCACACCTTCGGACTGGTGCCGCGGATGTCGGCCACGGTCAGCAGGTACAGCGCAGTCAGGTGGCGCTCGTCGCGCACCAGGCTCGCAAACGCCGCGATCACGTCCGGGTCCGACAGGTCCTGCTTCTGCGCGACCTGGGACATGGTCAGGTGCTGCTCGACCAGGAACACCACCAGTTCGGTGTCCTCGGCCGATACGCCATGGTCGCGGCAGAATTCCAGCACGTCCTGCTTGCCGAGCTCGGAATGGTCGCCGCCGCGGCCCTTGGCGATGTCGTGGAACAGGGCGGCCACGTACAGCAGCCAGCGGTCGCGGAAGTTGGCGATCAGCTGGCTGCAGAACGGGTATTCGTGGGCGTGTTCCGTCATCGTGAAGCGGCGCATGTTCCGCACCACCATCATGATGTGCTGGTCGACGGTGTACACGTGGAACAGGTCGTGCTGCATCTGGCCGATGATGCGGCGGAAGTTCGGCAGGTAGCGGCCGAGGACGCCCATGTCGTTCATGCGGCGCAGCGCGTGCACTAGGCCGGCCGGCGCCTGCAGGATGCGCAGGAACAGCGCGCGATGCAGCGGATTGGCGCGGAAGGCGTCGTCGATCAGCGTGCGCGCATGCCACAGGGCGCGGATGGTGCGCGCCGTCATGCCCTTGATGTCGGGACGCTCGGTCATCACGACGAAGATCTCGAGCACCGTCGAGGGCTCGGCTTCGAAGGTATCGTCGGCCGCGATGTCGATGAAGCCGCCTACCTCGTTGAAGCGCGGATTGATCGGCATCGGCCGGGAATCCTGGGGGAACAGCTGGGCCTCGATATTCTGCAGCAGGATCGTGTTCATCTGGGTCACGACCTTCGCGGCCCAGTAGTAGCGCTGCATCAGGTATTCGCTGGCGCGGCGCGCTTCCAGCCCCTGGCCGGTCGAGGTCAGGCCGAAGGTCTCGGCGATCGCGGTCTGGACATCGAACACCAGGCGGTCCTCGCGGCGCCTGGTTTGCAGGTGCAGGCGGATGCGGATGTCCTTGAAGGCGTATTCCTTCTCCATCAGCTGGCGTGCCTCGGCGCGCGTGATCAGGCCGCGGATCGCCAGCTGGGTCCAGGAATTGCCGAGCCCCGCCGCCTTCGCCACCCACAGGATCACCTGCAGGTCGCGCAGCGCGCCCGGGCTTTCCTTGACGTTCGGCTCCAGGCTGTAGGGCGTGAATTCGTACTTGGCGTGGCGCAGCCGCATCTCGGCGGTCTTGGCGTGGAAGAAGGCCTGGGCGTCCATCGCCTCACCGTAGCGCCGCTGCAGCTCGGCAAACAGGGGCGCGCTGCCGGCCACCAGGCGCGCTTCCAGCAGGCTGGTCTGCACCGTAATGTCGGCCGCCGACTCGCTCATGCACTCGTCGACGGTGCGGATGCTGTGGCCGATCTCGAGGCCGAGGTCCCACAGCAGCTGGACGAATTGTTCCAGCCTGGCCTGGGTCAGCGCATCCGGCGGGTCGCCCAGCAGGATCAGGAGGTCGACGTCGGAATAGGGGAAAAGTTCGCCACGGCCGTAGCCGCCGACCCCGACCAGCGCCGTCTCGGGCGGCAGGCCGGCCGCCTCCCAGGCGTCCGACAATACGCCGTCGACGCTGTGGCGCAGGCCGCGCAGCAGCTTCTCGGGTTTGCCGTTGTCGCGGAAGTCGGCAATGACGCGCTGGCGCTCGTCCTTCAGGCGCTGGCGCAGCTGGACCTGCAGGAGAGCTTGCGGCTGGGTTTGCGCTTGACCGGTGGCGGGGCTGGACATGGTGGCGCGGATCAGGCCGGGACGGCGTCCTGGTTCAGCACGATCGCCGGCGGCGGCGGCGTGCCGGCCGAGGTGGTCAGCACCTCGTAACCGGTCTCGGTCACGAGGATCATGTGCTCCCACTGGGCCGACAGGCTGCGGTCCTTGGTCTTGATGGTCCAGCCGTCCGGCATTTCGCGGATCTCGCGGCGGCCGGCGTTGATCATCGGCTCGATCGTGAAGATCATGCCGGCCTTCAGTTCTTCGCCGGTGCCCGGGCGGCCGTAGTGCAGCACCTGGGGCTCCTCGTGGAACACCTTGCCGATGCCGTGGCCGCAGAATTCGCGCACCACGCTGAAACCGTTCTTCTCGGCGTGCTGCTGGATCACGTGGCCGATGTCGCCCAGGTGTGCACCCGCCTTGACCTTGCTGATGCCCAGCCACATGCATTCGTAAGTGACTTCGGACAGGCGGCGCGCCTGGATCGACGGCTCGCCGAGCAGGAACATGCGGCTGTTGTCGCCGTGGAAGCCGTCCTTGGTGATGACGGTGACGTCGATATTCACGGAATCGCCGGCTTTCAGCACCTTGTCGCCCGGAATGCCGTGGCAGATCACGTCGTTGACCGAGGTGCACACCGCCTTCGGGAATGGCGGGTAGCCCGGCGGCGCGTAGTTCAGCGGGGCCGGCACGGTACCCTGTACCTTGATCATGTATTCATGGCAGAGGCGATCGAGTTCGCCGGTGGTGACGCCCGGCTTGACGAAAGGGGTGATGTAGTCGAGCACTTCGGCGCCGAGGCGGCCGGCAATGCGCATGCCTTCGATCTCTTCCGGGGTCTTGATGGAGATGGACATAGTATTTCTAACTTCTGCGATTGGGATATCCGCCCATTATATGTGATCGTGCGGCACGTATGAACTTGAAATCGGGGCCGAATCCCGCTAGAATCTCGGGTTGCTCGTGTTCGTATCGAGCAATGTTGAAAAAACGTCTTTTTTATTGAATCGCGAATGCGGCCGACAAGGGTGCCTGTCACAGGTGTACCGGCCGTTATTCAAGACTTAACCCTGGAGAATCAAATGTCCGTTACTATGCGCGAAATGCTGGAAGCCGGTGTCCACTTCGGCCACCAGACCCGTTTCTGGAACCCGAAAATGGCCCCGTTCATCTTCGGTCATCGCAACAAGATCCACATCATCAACCTGGAAAAGACCATGGCGATGTATCAGGATGCGATGAAGACCATCAAGCAGATCGCCGCCAACCGCGGCACCATCCTGCTGGTCGGCACCAAGCGCCAGGCCCGCGACATCATCGCCGCTGAAGCACAGCGCGCCGGTGTGCCGTACGTCGACCAGCGCTGGCTGGGCGGCATGCTGACCAACTTCAAGACCATCAAGACCTCGATCAAGCGCCTGAAGGACATGGAAGCCATGATCGAATCGGGTGAAGTCGAGAAGATGTCGAAGAAAGAAGCGCTGATGTTCTCGCGCGAAATGGAAAAGCTGCAGAAGTCGATCGGCGGCATCAAGGACCTGGGCGGCGTGCCGGACGCGATCTTCGTGGTCGACGTCGGCTACCACAAGGGCGCCATCACCGAAGCCGCCAAGCTGGGCATCCCGGTCATCGGCGTGGTCGATACCAACCACTCGCCGGAAGGCGTTACCCACGTGATCCCGGGTAACGACGACTCCTCGAAGGCCATCACCCTGTACGCACGCGGCGTCGCCGATGCGATCCTGGAAGGCCGTGCCAACGCCACCAACGAAGTCGTTGAGATGGCTAAGGCTGGCGACGACTTCGTCGAAGTTTCCGAGCAAGCATAAATGCCTGGCGGGTGACACCACCCGCTGACGTCAGAGAAAGGGGCGCCGAGCCTGTAATCGAGCGCCCCTTTTTGCAAGCAGATTCAGCAAGAACAATCTTATTAGGAGAAACAACATGGCAGCGATTACTGCAGCGATGGTCGGCGAACTGCGCGCCAAGACCGATGCCCCGATGATGGAGTGCAAAAAAGCCCTGAACGAAGCCGAAGGCGACATGGCGCGTGCCGAAGAGATCCTGCGCGTCAAGCTGGGCGGCAAGGCTTCGAAGGCAGCGTCGCGCATCACCGCCGAAGGCGTGGTGACGGCATATGTTGCCGGCAACATCGGCGCGCTGGTCGAAATCAACAGCGAAACCGACTTCGTCGCCAAGAACGAAGAGTTCATGGCCATGGCCAACCTGGCTGCCAAGCTGGTTGCCGAGAACAACCCGGCCGACGTCGCTGCCCTGGCCGCCCTGCCGGTCGACGGCAAGACCTTCGACGACGTGCGTACGGCACTGATCGGTAAAATCGGCGAGAATATGACCGTTCGCCGCTTCCAGCGCTTCGAGACCACCGGCAAGCTGGCTTCGTACCTGCACGGCTCGCGCATCGGCGTGATCGTCGACTACGACGCCGCCGACGAGCAAGTGGGCAAGGACGTCGCGATGCACATCGCTGCAATGAAGCCGGTCGCCCTGTCGTCCGAGCAAGTGCCGGCCGAGCTGATCGAGAAAGAGCGTTCGGTTGCCCAGCTGAAAGCCAAGGAAGACGCCGAGAAGGCCGTCGCCGAAGGCAAGCAGCCGCAATCGGAAGAAATCGTCGCCAAGCGTGTCGACGGTTCCGTGCAGAAGTACCTGAAGGAAGTGTCGCTGTTCAACCAGGCGTTCGTGAAGAACGACAAGCAGAGCATCGAGCAAATGCTGAAGGCCAACAACGCCACCGTGAAAGCGTTCACGATGTACGTCGTCGGTGAAGGCATCGAGAAGAAGGTCGACGACTTCGCAGCCGAAGTGGCAGCCCAGATGGCTGCCGTCAAGCAGTAATCAGCAGCAAATGAAGACGGGCCGAAAGGCCCGTTTTTGCAGGGGTGTCCGGGCCACAAGCCCGGAGGCCCGTGGGGTGGGCGCCGTGTGCCCCCGTGTGACGCCCGCGTCACGTCGGCCAAGGCGACCACCCGGCATCAGCAGTACCCGAATTCGAATCATCTACATCTAGGAGCCCCATTCATGACCAAACCAGCCTACCAACGAGTCCTCCTCAAACTGTCTGGCGAAGCGCTGATGGGTGACGACCAGTTCGGCATCAACCGCGCTACCATCGAGCGCATGGTCGCCGACGTGGCGGAGGTGTCGAAACTGGGCGTGGAACTGGCGGTGGTGATTGGTGGCGGCAACATCTTCCGCGGCGTGGCGCCGGGCGCGCAGGGTATGGACCGCGCGACCGCCGACTACATGGGCATGTTGGCCACCGTCATGAACGCGCTGGCCCTGGCCGACGCCATGCGCCAGCAGGGCATCACCGCGCGCGTGATGTCGGCGATCGGCATCGAGCAGGTGGTCGAGCCTTACGTGCGTCCGAAGGCCCTGCAGTACCTCGAGGAAGGCAAGGTGGTCGTGTTTGCCGCCGGCACCGGCAATCCCTTCTTCACCACCGATACCGCGGCCGCGCTGCGCGGCTCCGAAATCTCGGCCGAAATCGTTTTGAAGGCCACCAAGGTCGATGGCGTATATACTGCCGATCCGAAGAAGGATCCGCACGCTACCCGTTACGAGTCGATCACCTTCGACGAAGCGATCGCCAAGCACCTGCAGGTGATGGACGCCACCGCGTTCGCCCTGTGCCGCGACCAGAAACTGCCGATCAAGGTGTTCTCGATCGTCAAGCCGGGCGCGCTCAAGCGCGTGATCATGGGCGAAGACGAGGGTACACTGGTACACGTTTAACATTCGTTATTTAGCAAAACACAGGAGAGCAGCATGTCCGTCGCTGACGTGAAGAAAAACGCCCAGGACAAGATGGCCAAGTCCATCGAGACCCTGAAGGCTGACCTGGCCAAGGTCCGCACCGGCCGCGCCCACACCGGCATCCTCGACCACGTGATGGTGGACTACTATGGTTCCCCCACCGCGCTGACGATGGTCGCCAACCTGACCCTGATCGACGCCCGCACCATCGGTGTCCAGCCTTACGAAAAGAAGATGCTGAGCACGATCGAAAAGGCGATCCGCGATTCCGATCTCGGCCTGAACCCGTCGACCTTCGGTGAAATGGTCCGCGTGCCGACCCCGGCCCTGACCGAAGAGCGCCGCAGGGAAATGGTCAAGCTGGCCAAGTCCGAGGCCGAAGACGCGAAGATCGCCGTGCGCAACGTCCGCCGCGATGCCAATGAACAGCTCAAGAAGCTGATCAAGGACAAAGCCATCTCGGAAGACGACGAGCGCCGCGCCCAGGACGAGATCCAGAAGCTGACCGACAAATCCGTCGTCGACATCGACAAGCTCGTTGCCGACAAAGAAAAGGAAATCATGACGGTGTGATTCGCGGGGCAGGGCGCTTGGGCGCCCGCCTTTGCTACCGTGTACGCCGGCCGGGATGTCTCGAGCCGGCGCCTTGTTTTTACCGCCGACTCCGGCCAGATTTATGATTTTCAAAAGTTCGACCACCGCAGTTCCCGAAGCGCCGGCGGTACCGCGCCACATCGCGATCATCATGGACGGCAATGGCCGCTGGGCCACCAAACGCCTGCTGCCGCGCGTGGCCGGCCACGTCAAGGGCGTGGATGCCGTGCGCAAGATCGTCGAGGCCTGCGTGGAGCGTGGCGTCGAGTACCTGACGCTGTTCGCTTTTTCCTCGGAAAACTGGCGCCGTCCGGCCGAAGAGGTGTCCTACCTGATGGGCCTGTTCGTCACCGCGCTCGAACGCGAAGTGTCGAAGATGCACGCCAATAACATCCGCCTGAAGGTGGTGGGCGACCTGTCGCGCTTCGCTCCGAAGCTGCAGGACATGATCGCCAACGCCGAGCGCAAGACCGCCAACAATACCCGCCTGACCGTGACCGTGTGCGCCAACTACGGTGGCCGCTGGGACATCATGCAGGCGACCGGCAAGATGGTGGCGGCGAATCCGGGCACGACCGAATTCACGGAGGAGATGCTGGCGCCGCACTTGGCGATGGCCTACGCCCCGGAGCCGGACCTGTTCATCCGCACCGGCGGCGAGGAACGCATCTCGAACTTCCTGCTGTGGCAGCTGGCGTATTCGGAGCTGTACTTCACCGACGCCTTCTGGCCCGATTTCTCGCCCGAATCCCTCGACACCGCGATCGCGTCCTACCAGAGCCGGGAACGCCGTTTCGGCCGCACCGGCGAGCAGGTCGCCAACAAGGCAAAGACAAGCTGATGCTGAAAACCCGCGTCATCACCGCAGTCGTGCTGCTGGCAGTCCTGCTGCCGGTCCTGTATTTCAATAACTTCGCGGCCTTCGCGGTGGTGGCTACGGCGTTCTTCGGCGCCGCGGTCTGGGAATGCGTGCGGCTGTTCAATCCCGGCACCGGCAACGCCCACATCATCGCCCTGGTCTGGGCCGCGGTGTTCGCCGTCGCGATCGCGACCGGCCACCTGAACGCCGCCTTCTGGGCCGCGCTCAGCCTGGCGCTGTGGATCGCGCGCTTCGCGCCCTCGCTCAAGCTGGGCCTGCCGCCGCTGGGCAGCCCCGCGAATACGCTGCTGAGCCTGGTGTACGGCTTCGCGATCTTCGGTTGCTTCATCGCGATCGTGGTGCTGTTCTCGCATTCGCCGCTGTTCCTGCTGTCGGTGATGGCGATCGTCTGGGTCGCCGACATCGGCGCCTACTTCTCCGGCAAGGCCTTCGGCAAGCGCAAGCTGGCGCCCTCGATCTCACCGGGCAAATCATGGGAAGGCGCGGTCGGCGGCGGCATCGCCGTGCTGGTCCTGGCCATTCTGTCCGTGCAGTTCGGCGGCGACGCCTTCGCCGACACCTTCGCCGCGCGCGTCCAGCGCGGCCTGGGCTGGCCGGCCCTGCTGGCCATCCTGGTCCTGATGGTCGCCGCCAGCATCGTCGGCGACCTGTTCGAATCCCAGCTCAAGCGCCGCGCCGGCATGAAGGACAGCAGCGGCCTGCTGCCCGGCCACGGCGGCGTCCTCGACCGGATCGATGCACTGATCCCCGTATTGCCGCTCGCAGCCCTGATCGGCTCCAGGCTATAAGAGGTCCTCCATGCAACGCGTAACCATCCTGGGCGCCACCGGATCGATCGGCGCCTCGACGCTCGACGTCCTCGCGCGTCACCCCGAACACTATCAAGTCTACGCACTGAGCGCGCACAGCCGTGTCGACGAGCTGGCGGCGCAGTGCCGCCGTTTTCGCCCGGTCCGCGCCGTGGTCGGCTCGCCCGAGGCCGCCGCGCGCCTGGCCGGACTGATCGCCGACCTGCCGACCGACGTCTCGTACGGCGAACAGGCGCTGTGCGAGATTTCGGAAAGCAGCGCCACCGACACCGTGATGGCGGCCATCGTCGGCGCCGCCGGCCTGGCCCCGACCCTGGCCGCCGCGCGCGCCGGCAAGAAGGTCCTGCTGGCCAACAAGGAAGCGCTGGTGATGTCCGGCCAGCTGTTCATGGACGCCGTGCGCGAGCACAAGGCGACCCTGCTGCCGATCGACAGCGAACACAACGCGATCTTCCAGTCGCTGCCCGCGCATTATTCGCGCGAGCCGGACGCCGCCGGCGTCGCCAGGATCCTGCTGACCGCTTCCGGCGGCCCGTTCCTGAAGCGCGACGTCGCCACGCTGGAGCAGGTGACGCCCGAAGAAGCGTGCAAGCACCCGAACTGGTCGATGGGCCGCAAGATCTCGGTCGACTCCGCCACCATGATGAACAAGGGCCTGGAAGTGATCGAGGCCCACTGGCTGTTCGGCGCGCCGGCCGAGCTGATCGAGGTGGTGATCCATCCGCAGAGCGTGATCCACTCGATGGTGTCGTATGTCGACGGCTCGGTCCTGGCCCAGCTCGGCAACCCGGACATGCGCACCCCGATCGCCCACGCGCTGGCCTTCCCGCAGCGGATCGCATCCGGCGTGGCCCAGCTCGACCTGACCAGCATGGCGGCGCTGGAATTCCACGCCCCCAGCCTGGCCCGCTTCCCCTGCCTGGGCCTGGCCTTCGACGCCCTGCGCGCGGGCGGCACCGCGCCGGCGCTGCTGAACGCCGCCAACGAGGTCGCGGTGCAGGCCTTCCTCGACCGCCGCATCGGCTTCCGCGACATCGACCGCGTGCTTCGCCGCGTGATGGACGAGGAGCCGCACGGCGCGGCGTCCAGCATCGACGCGGTGCTGGCCCAGGATGCGCAGGCGCGCCTGGCGGCCGGCCGCATCGTCGGCGCACTGGCGCGGGCTTGAGCCATGCTCGGCCATATCCTGATCGGCTTCCTGCTGGGCCTCGGGCCGCTGATCATCGTCCACGAACTGGGCCATTACTGGGTCGCGCGCCTGTGCGGCGTGAAGGTGCGCCGCTTCTCGATCGGCATGGGCAGGGTGGTGTGGTCGCGCCATGTCGGCCGCGACCAGACCGAGTGGGCCTTGTCGATCCTGCCGCTCGGCGGCTACGTCAAGCTGGTCGACAGCCGCGACCCGGGTACCGCGCCGCGCGACGCCGCCGAGGAAGCGCGCGAGTTCACGCGCCAGAACGTCTGGAAGCGTATCGCCATCATCGCCGCTGGTCCGGCGGTGAACTTCATCGTCGCCATCGTGCTGATGGCCGGCCTGTTCATGGCCGGGAAGCAGGAGCCGGGCACGCGCCTGCGCGCCATGCATGCCGACACCCCGGTCTACCTGGCCGGCGTGCGCGGCGGCGACGCCGTCACCGCGGTCAACGGCAAGCCGGTGGCGGCCTGGGGCGACCTGCGCTGGGAAATCGTGCGCGCCATCCTCGACAAGCACGAGGCCGAGCTGACCCTGCATGGCCAGGGCGGCGGCAGCTACCGCGCCGTGATCCCGGCCGCCACCATGGCGCGCCTGAATCCGGAAGGCGAGGTCGACGTGATGAAGCAGCTGGGCATGCAGATGTGGCGCCCGCGGCCGGCGGTCGACAAGGTGATTCCGGGCGGCCCCGCCGCGCGCGCGGGACTGCAGCCGGGCGACCTGGCGGTGGCGATCGACGGCAAGCCGCTCACCGACGGCATCGACTTCATCGAGGCCGTGCGCGGCGCCGCCGGCCGCACGCTGCTGCTGGACGTGCTGCGCGCCGGCCAGCCGCTGCGCGTGGCCGTCACGCCCGAGCGCGACCCCGAGACAGGCGCCGGCATCGTCAAGCTGATGGTGGCGCAGGCGCCCGAGATGGTGACGGTGCAGGCCGGTCCGCTGGAGGCCGTCGCCAAGGGGGCGGAGCGCGCCTGGGACGGCAGCGTGGCGACCCTGAAGATGATCGGCAGGATGCTGACCGGCGAAGTCTCGCTGAAGAACGTGTCCGGCCCGATCACCATCGCGGGCGTCGCCGGGCAGGCCGCCGATGCGGGCTTCGCGACCTATATCGAGATGCTCGCCTTCATCAGCCTCAGCCTGGGTGTAATGAATCTGTTACCAATTCCGGTTCTGGATGGCGGCCAATTGCTGTATTATTCGCTGGAAGTTTTGACCGGGCGCCCCCTGTCCGCGCGCGTCGGAGAGATCGCGCAGATCGCAGGGTTCGGCCTGATGCTCATGCTGATGGCGCTCGCCGTCTTCAACGACCTGGTGCGGCTGTTCTGATACCCGGCGCAGAATACGTAGTTTGTCCAAATGACTGACCCATTGACCTAAGCAATGAAATTACACTCTGATCGTTCTGCCTTGCCCCGCTTCGCCATGCCTTCCCGCCGCAGTCTGATCGGTGCCGCCGTGCTGGCCCTGTGCGCCGGCCACGCTTCCGCCGTCGCGCCCTTCGTCGTGAAGGACATCCGGGTCGAAGGCATCCAGCGAACCGAGGCAGGCACGGTGTTCAGCTACCTGCCGGTACGCGTCGGCGAAACCTTCGACGACGACAAGGGCACCGCTGCGATCAAGGCCTTGTATGCGACCGGCTTCTTCAAGGACGTGCGCCTGGAAGAAGAGAACGGCGTGCTGGTCGTGCTGGTCGAGGAACGTCCTGCGATTTCGAGTGTGGACTTCACCGGCACCAAGGAATTCGAGAAGGACATGCTGGTCAAGGCGCTGAAGGAAATCGGCGTCGGCGAAACCAAGATCTTCGACAAGGCATCGGTCGACCGCGCCGAACAGGAACTCAAGCGCCAGTACCTGTCGCACGGCCTGTACGGCGTGAAGATCACCACCACCGTGACCCCGATCGAGCGTAACCGCGTGACGATCATGTTCAACGTCGACGAAGGCGACGCCGCCAAGATCAAGGGCATCAACATCGTCGGCAACAAGGCCTTCTCCGACAAGCAGCTGCGCGAACTGCTGCAGCTGAATACCTCGGGCTGGTTTACCTGGTACTCGAAGGCCGACCAGTACTCCAAGCAGAAGCTGACCGGCGACCTGGAAGCGATCAAGTCCTGGTACGCGAACCACGGCTATCTCGAAGCGACGGTCGAATCGACCCAGGTCGCGATCACCCCGGACAAGAAGGACATCTACCTGACCATCAACATCTCCGAGGGCGAGAAGTACACCGTCACCGGCGTCAAGATGGAAGGCGAGACCTTCGGCCGCACCGAAGAACTGAAGCAGCTGATCCTGCTGCGCCCGGGCCAGACCTATTCGGGCGAGCTGCTGGAAGCCTCGAACAAGCGCATCTCCGACCGCCTGGCGAGCTTCGGCTACGCCTTCGCCAACGTCAACGCGAACCCGGAAATCAACCAGGCCAAGCACGAAGTCGCGTTCACCTTCATCGTCGATCCGGGCAAGCGCGCCTACGTGCGCCACATGACGATCTCGGGCAACACGATCACGCGCGACGAAGTGATCCGCCGCGAGTTCCGCCAGTTCGAAAGCTCGTGGTACGACCCGAACCGCGTGAAGCTCTCGCGCGACCGCGTCGACCGCCTCGGCTACTTCAAGGACGTGACCGTGGAAACCCCGGAATCCCAGGGTACGACCGACCAGGTCGACGTCAACATCGCGGTCACCGAAAAACCGACCGGTAACTTCATGATCGGCGGCGCGTTCTCGCAGGCCGAGAAGTTCACCTTCACGGCCTCGGTCACCCAGGCCAACTTCGCCGGCAGCGGCAACACGGTCGGCGTCGAGCTGAACACCAGCAAGTACAACCGCACGGTCTCGTTCGCCCAGACCAATCCGTACTTCACCGACGAAGGCGTGTCGCGCGCCTTCCAGCTCTACCTGCGCACCTCGCGTCCGCCGGCGCTGAACATCGGTTCGTACACCGTGCGCCAGATGGGCGGCAACCTGACCTTCGGCGTGCCGTTCTCCGAGACCGACACCGTCTACTTCGGTGCCGGCCTGGAGCGCACCAAGCTGGAAACCGACAGCAGCTCGCCGACCCTGTACAAGGAATTCGTCAAGCAGAACGCGAGCGACCCGACCACCAAGGCCACCGGCGTCGGCAGCGCGACCACCAATGCGATCCCGCTGACCGTGGCCTGGGGCCGCGATTCGCGCGACAGCGCCGTCACGCCGACCCGCGGCCGCTACCAGCGCGCCAACCTGGAAATCGACCTGCTGGGCGACGCCAAGTACTACCGCGCGATCTACGAACACCAGTGGTACCGCCCGCTCACGCGCTGGATGACGCTGGCCCTGAAGGGCGAGCTGGACATCGGCGGCGGCCTGCAAGGCCATGCCTACCCGGTCTTCAAGAACTTCTACGGCGGCGGCATCGGTTCGGTGCGCGGTTACGAGAGCTCGTCGCTGGGCCTGGTCGACCCGTACACCCTGGACGCCCTCGGCGGCGCGCGCCGCGTGATCGGCAACGCCGAACTGCAGTTCCCGTTCCCGGGCAGCGGCACCGACCGCTCGCTGCGCTGGTTCACCTTCGCCGACACCGGCCAGGTCTACCAGGAAGGCCAGCGCATGCGCCTCGACCAGCTGCGCTACTCGGCGGGTATCGGCCTGTCGTGGATTTCCCCGGTGGGTCCGCTAAAGTTGAGTTATGCTAAGCCATTGAACGCCAAGCCGGGCGACCGCCTGGAACGCTTCCAGTTCCAGATGGGTACCGGCTTCTGACAAGCATTGCGGAGAATCATGTTGAATAAATCGATAGCCTCGTTGCCCAGAACCTTGGCGCTGGCCGCCGTGTGTGCGGGCGCGCTGCTGCATGTGAATGCCCAGGCCCAGGCGCAGGCGCCGACCGGCCGGATCGGCTTCATCTACACCGAAAGGCTGATGACGGAATCGAAGCTGGCGCGCACGGCCGACGAGAAGATCCAGGCCGAGTTTTCCAAGCGCCAGAAGCAGGTCGACGACATGCTCAAGCGCTTCAAGGGCGCACGCGAAAAATTCGACGAGGATGCTCCGAAGCTCAATGACATCGACCGCACCCGCCGCACGCGCGAGCTGCTCGACATGGAGAAGGACGTGCAGCGCATGCAGCGCGAGTTCAACGAGGACCTGCTGCAGCGGAAGAACGAGGAGCGCGCGGCGATCGCCCAGCGCGCCTTCAAGCTGATCGAACAGGTGGCCGAGCAGGAGCACCTCGACGTCGTGCTGCAGGAAGCCATCTGGTCCAGCCCGCGCATCGACATCACCGACAAGATCCTCAAGCTGCTCGACAAATAAGCCGCACAATACGATACGCCGGCCGGACGGATGCGCCCGGCCGGCGTATCATTATTCATTTTTACTTTTCACGGAACGACCAGATGGGCACTCGACTGGGTGAATTGGTCGAACGCTTCGGCGGACAGCTGGTGGGAGACCCGAACCTCGAGGTTCAGGGCATCGCACCGCTCGACAGCGCCGACGCTTCGCACATCAGCTTTCTCAGCAATAGCAAATTGCGCGCGCTGGCGGCCCAAAGCCGGGCCGCGGCGCTGATCGTCGCGCCGCTGGACGACGCCACCGTCGCCGGCACTTACGAGGGCGCGCGCATCGTCACCACCAACCCCTACGCCTACTTCGCCCGCGCCGCCCAGTATTTCGCCGCGCTGGAGGAGACCCCGCCCGCACCCGGCGTGCACGCCACCGCGAGCGTGCACGAGAGCGCGCGCGTCGACCCGAGCGCCCATATCGGGCCGCACGTGACGGTCGAGGCGGGCGCCACGATCAAAGCGGGCGCGGTGATCGACGCCGGCTGCTTCGTCGGCCGCGACGCCGAAATCGGCGAAGGCACGCACCTGTTCGCCAACGTGAGCTTCCACGCGCGCTGCAGCATCGGCAAGCGCGGCATCCTGCACTCGGGCGTCGTGATTGGTACCGACGGCTTCGGCTTCGCGCGCGAGAACGGCGTGTACATCAAGATTCCGCAGACCGGACGCGTGATTCTGGGCGACGACGTCGACGTCGGCGCCAACACCACGATCGACCGCGGCGCGCTGGCCGACACCATCATCGAAGACGGGGTCAAGCTCGACAACCAGATCCAGATCGGCCACAACTGCCACATCGGCGCCAACACGGCCATGGCCGGCTGCGTCGGCGTGGCGGGCAGTGCGAAGATCGGCAGGAATTGCACCTTCGGCGGCGCCGCCATGGTGCTCGGCCATCTGGAAATCGCGGACAATGTCCATATCTCCTCGGGCAGCATGGTCTCGCGCTCGGTGCTCGAACCGGGCCAGTACACCGGCTTCTACCCGCTGGCCAAGAACTCGGAGTGGGAGAAAAGCGCCGCCATCGTGCGCAACCTGTCCTCGATGCGCGAGAAGATCCGCACCCTCGAAAAACAGATCAAAACTTTGACCGACAAAACAGAAGAAAAATGAGCACCGAAAACAAGACCGAAGCCAAGACCCTCAACATCAGCCAGATCAAGGAATACCTGCCGCACCGTTATCCGCTCCTGCTGGTCGACCGCGTGCTCGATTATGAGCTGGGCAAGACCATCACCGCGATCAAGAACGTGACGGTGAACGAGGAATTCTTCAACGGTCACTTCCCGCACCAGCCGGTGATGCCGGGCGTGCTGATGATCGAAGCGCTGGCCCAGACCGCCGCGATCCTGTCCTTCATGACCATGAACGTGAAGCCGGACGAGAATTCGGTGGTGTACTTCGTCGGCATCGACAACGCGCGCTTCAAGCGCCCGGTCGGCCCCGGCGACCAGTTGAAGATGGACGTCGAGATCCTGCGCACCTCGCGCGGCATCTGGAAGTACAAGGCCACCGCCAGCGTCGACGGCAAGGTGGCGGTGGAAGCGGAGCTGATGTGCACGATCCGCGCGAACGAAGCCGCAACCCCCGCAGTTGCACCGGAAGCAGCGGGGCAGTGATGAGCAGGATTCACCCGACCGCGATCGTCGATCCGCAGGCCCGGCTGGACAGCTCGGTCGAGGTCGGCCCGTATTCGATCATCGGCCCGCACGTGCAGATCGGCGCCGGCACGGTGGTCGGCCCGCACGTGGTCATCGAAGGCCACACGACCATCGGCAAGGACAACCGGATCTTCCAGTTCGCCTCGCTGGGCGCCGCACCGCAGGACAAGAAGTGGGCCGGCGAGCCGACCCGCCTCGAAGTTGGCGACCGCAACACGATCCGCGAGTTCGTCACCTTCAACCTGGGCACCGCCCAGGACCTGGGGGTGACCCGCCTGGGCGACGACAACTGGATCTCGGCCTACGTCCACCTGGCGCATGACTGCCAGGTCGGCAGCAACACGATCTTCTCGAACAATGCCCAGCTGGCCGGCCACGTCCACGTGGGCGACTGGGCCATCCTGTCGGGCTACTGCGGCGTGCACCAGTTCTGCAAGATCGGCGCGCATGCCTTCATCGGCATGTACACCAGCCTGACCCAGGACGTGCCGCCGTTCGTGCTGGTGTCCGGCAATCCGGCCGAGGCCCATGGCGTGAACATCGAAGGCCTGAAGCGCCGCGGCTTCACGCGCGAGCAGATCAACGCGGTCCGCGCCGCCTACAAGACCATCTACCGCTCCGGCAAGACGCTCGAAGAGGCCAAGGCCCAGCTGGCGGAAGAGGCGGTGGATTCGGGTGAGGGTGCGCCGCAGATCCAGGCCATGCTCGACTTCCTCGGCACCACGAGCCGTGGCATCGTCCGCTGAGTCGACCTCCGCCGTCCACTTGTCGCTGGTGGCCGGCGAGGTCTCCGGCGACATGCTGGCGGCGCAGTTGATGGCCGGCCTCAAGCCGCACCTGCCGCAAGTACGCTTTTCCGGCATCGGCGGCCCGCGCATGCTGGAGCAGGGCCTGGTGTCCGATGTGCCGATGGACACGCTCACCGTGCGCGGACTGTTCGAAGTCATTCCGCGCTACCGCGAACTGAAGGGCATCCAGAACCGCCTGCGCGATCGCCTGCTGGCGGAGCGTCCGGCCGCCTTCATCGGCGCCGACTACCCCGGCTTCAACCTCGGCCTGGAAGAGCAGCTGAAGGCCGCCGGGATCCCGACCCTGCACTTCGTCGGACCGCAGATCTGGGCCTGGCGCGGCGGGCGCATCAAGAAGATCCAGCGCGCGGTCTCGCACATGCTGCTGATCTTCCCGTTCGAAGAAGAGATCTACCGCCGGGCCGGGGTGCCGGCGACCTATATCGGCCATCCGCTGGCCGGGCAGATCCCCTTGCAACCCGACGTCGCCGGGGCGCGCCGCCGGCTCGGCATCCCGGAACACGCGAAGCTCGTGACCGTGATGCCGGGCAGCCGCATGGCCGAGATCAAGTACCTGGCCGAGCCGTTTGCCGGCGCGGTCAAGCTGCTGGCCCGGCGCGACCCGAGCGTGCGTTTCATCGCGCCGATGGCGGGCGAGCGCCAGAAGGCGTATTTTATGGACTTGCTGGCGAAGGCCGGATTGCTTGACGTGCCGCTGGAACTGATCGACGGCCAGTCACACGCGGCCATCGCCGCCGCCGACGCGGTGCTGGCGGCCTCCGGCACGGCGACGCTGGAAGTGGCGCTGTTCAAGAAACCGATGGTGATCGCCTACAAGGTCATGCGCGCGTCGTGGGAGATCATGCGCCACATGGGCTACCTGCCGTGGATCGGGTTGCCGAACATCCTGGCGCGCGAGTCCGTGGTGCCGGAATTCCTGCAGCACGCGGCCACGCCGGAACAGCTGGCGGACGCGGTCTGGTTCCAGTTGACCGACGAAGCCAACCGGAACAAGCTGCGGCAGCGCTTCCTGGACATGCACCATAGCCTGCTGCGCAACAGCGCCGAGCTAAGCAGCCAGGCGGTCCTCGATGTCATTGGGTTGAAGAGATGAGCAAGAAGAAATTCGATTTTTATCCCGGCCTGCCACCCCGTGGCCGTCCGTTCACCGCCGCCGACATCGTCTGCGGCGTGGACGAGGCCGGGCGCGGTCCGCTGGCCGGGCCGGTGTACGCCGCCGCCGTGATCCTCGACCCGAAGCGGCCGATCGAGGGCCTGCGCGATTCGAAAAAGCTGACCGAGGCGCGGCGCGACGAGCTGGCGCCCATCATCAAGGAGCAGGCCCTGGCCTGGGCCGTGGCCGAGTGCTCGCACATGGAAATCGATACCCTGAACATCCTGCAGGCGACCATGCTGGCGATGCGCCGCGCGGTCGAGCAGTTGGGGATGTTCCCGACCATCGCCCTGATCGACGGCAACCGCTGCCCGCAGCTGCCAGAAGCGATCCGCGCCCATGCCGTGGTCGAAGGCGACGACAAGGTGCACGCCATCTCGGCCGCCTCGATCCTGGCCAAGACCGCGCGCGACGCCGCCCTGGTGGCCCTGCACGAAGCCTATCCGCAGTACGCCTTCGACCAGCACAAGGGCTACTCGACGGCGCTGCACCTGGAGCGCCTGCGCTTGCACGGTCCGTGCCCGGTGCATCGGCGTTCGTTCGCGCCGGTGCGGGCGCTGCTGCAGGCCGATCTGCTGTTCGATCTGGAAGGCGCTGCGGCATGAAGACCGTCAGTTCGCGCGACAACGCCTTCTACAAGGAGCTGAAACAGCTCGCCACCAGCTCGCAGGCGCGCCGCAAGGCCGGGCGCTCGCTGCTGGACGGCGTGCACCTGTGCCAGTCCTGGCTCGCGCTGAAGGGCATGCCGGCGCATTGCGTGGTGTCCGAGGATGCGCTCGCCAATCCCGAAGTGGCAGGCATCGTCGAGCGCGTCGAAGCCGCACGCGGGCACGTGACGGCGCTGCCGGAAGCGCTGTTCGGCGCGATCAGCCAGGTCGAGCACGGCGTCAACCTGGTGTTCGTGGTGGATACCCCTGCGCCGCAAGTGCCTGAGGTGCTGGCCGAGTCCGCGGTGCTGCTGGACGGCGTGCAGGACCCGGGCAACGTCGGCTCGATCCTGCGCAGCGCCGGCGCGGCCGGCATCCGGCAGGTCTGGTGCAGTCCCGGCACCGCCTTCTGCTGGTCGCCCAAGGTGCTGCGCGCCGCGATGGGCGCCCACTTCGTGCTGGAGATCTACGAGAACGCCGACCTGGCCGCGCTGGTGCGCGACGCTCGCGTGCCGGTGCTGGCGACCAGCGGCTATGCCGCCGAATGCCTGTACGACGTCGAGCTGGCCGGCCCGGTGGCCTGGGTGCTGGGGCATGAAGGGCAGGGCGTTTCCGACAGCTTGCTGAACCTGGCCAGCCGCCGCGTCGCGGTGCCGCACGCGGGACAGGTCGAATCGCTGAACGTGGCCGCCTGCGCCGCAGTGTGCTTTTTCGAGCAATTACGGCAGTCCAGGCAACAGCGGCAGCGCCAGGCATAGACGGCACCGCCCACTCAGGGTACTCTTGCGTTTGGGCAAGGGAGTCATGATGGACACAATGCAGTCAGCTTTACAGAACCTACATTTCCTGGTGGCGGAAGCCGAGCCGGTACAGCGCCGCGCGCTGATCGAGGCGCTCGGCCAGCTCGGCGCCAGCCGCGTCACCGACGTGCCCGACGGCCCGACCGCGCTGCGTACGCTGCAGGCCGGCTTCACGCCGAAGGTCGATGTCGCCATCATCGACCTGGCCCTGGGCGGCATGGACGGCCTGGAGCTGCTGCGCGCGATCGCCGCGCTCAAGTCCACCGTGCGCCTGATCGTGATCGGGGCCCAGCCGGCCGGGGTGCTGTTCTCGGTCGAGACCCTGGCCCAGGCCTATGGCGTCGAGCTGCTGGGCACCGTCGCCAAGCCGGTCACCAGCGCCAAGCTCAAGACCGTGCTGGACAACTTCCAGCCTGCGGCGCATCCGCGCGCGCCGTCGGCGTCGCCGAGCTTCAGCTTCGCCGAAGTGGGCGTCGGCCTGCAGCAGCGCCAGTTCGAACCCTTCTTCCAGCCCAAGATCGAACTGGCCACCGGCCAGGTGAAGGGCCTGGAGACCTTCGCGCGCTGGCGCCACCCCGAGCACGGCGTGCTGGGCCCAAGCGCCTTCATCGACGCGCTGGAACAGAACAACCGCGTCGACTTCCTCGACTGGACCATGATCGAATTGTCGGTCGAACGCTGCCGCCAGTACCACGACCGCGGCATCCCGATCTCGATCTCGCTGAACCTGGCGTCCGAGACGCTGGCGAATCCGAACTTCATCCGCCAGGTGTCGTCCTGCATGAAGCGCCACGGCGTGCTGCCCGACTACCTCACCTTCGAAATCACCGAGTCGTCGATCCTGAAGTTCGACGTCGATTTCATCGAACGCCTGGTACGCCTGCGCATGATGGGCTTCGGCCTGGCGATCGACGATTACGGCACCGGACGCTCCAACCTGCAACTGCTGGCGCGGATCCCGTTCTCGGAGCTGAAGATCGACCGTTCCTTCGTCGACGGCGCATCGAAGAAGCGCCCGCTCGGCACGGTGCTGAAATCCTGCCTCGGCCTGGCGCACAGCCTGGACCGCATGTCGGTCGCGGTGGGCGTCGAGACGCGCCAGGACTGGGACTTCTTGCAGGGGCTGGGCTGCACGTATGCGCAGGGCTACCATATTGCCAATCCGATGGAGGCCGGCGCGTTTCCGGGCTGGCTCGAGGATTGGCAGCACTTCTTCTAACGAGGGGTCAGAGTCCGGTGTTGGTTTTAAAGGGACTCTGACCCCGGTGGTCCTGACCCCGGTGGTCAGTGGCGGAGTGCGTTCGACACGCGGCCGCCGCGTATCGAAGTTGGGCTGCCACTACCCACCGGGGTCAGAGCCCTAAAAAAGCAACACCGGGCTCTGACCCCTCTTATGACCCCTAGTACTCCCGCCGATCCGGCTTGATCTCCTGCAGGATCGTGGTCGAGATCTCCTCGATCGACTTGGTCGTCGACGACAGCCAGCGGATCCCCTCGCGGCGCATCAGCGTCTCGGCCTCGTTCACCTCGTAGCGGCAGTTCTCCAGCGACGCGTATTTGCTGCCGGCGCGGCGCTCGTTGCGGATCTCCGCCAGGCGCTCCGGCGTGATCGTCAGTCCGAACAGCTTGTGCTTGAACGGCGGCAGGGCCGAGGGCAGGCGGCCGCGTTCGAAGTCGTCCGGAATCAGCGGATAGTTGGCGGCCTTGATCCCGTACTGCATCGCCAGGTACAGGCTGGTCGGGGTCTTGCCCGAGCGCGACACGCCGACCAGGATCACGTCCGCATCGGCCAGGTTCTTGTGCGACTGGCCGTCGTCGTGCGCCAGCGAGAAGTTGATCGCCTCGATCCGGCTCTTGTATTCCTCGCTGTCGACCACGTTGTGGATGCGGCCGATGGTGTGGGTCGACTTCACGCCCAGTTCCTGCTCCAGCGGCGCGACGAAGGTCTGGAACAGGTCCATGTGCATGCCCTGCGCGGCGCGGATCACGGCCGACAGGTCGTGCTTGACCAGGGTCGAAAAGACGATCGGGCGCTGGTTGTCGGACAGCGCGACGTCGTTGATGCGGCGCGCGGCATCGTAGGCTTTCTCGATGGTATCGATGAAGGGCAGGCGGATCTGGCGGAAGCGCATCTCGAACTGGCTCAGGACCGCGTGGCCGAAGGTTTCGGCGGTGATGCCGGTGCCGTCGGACACGAAGAATACGGTGCGCGCGGCATTCGGATTGACGGGGGAGCTCAAGGAAGTCATGGTGCCTTTTTGCTAAGATAATGACAAAGTTGCAGCCGGCGCACAGTGCATCGCACAAACGCAGGTTAAAATGCTCGGCAACGGTTGTACGGATTGTGCTGCACGGCGCCCAGAATAACAAGAAAACACCGCCGCCCAGCCAAGCCACGAAAGGTTCCCTATCATCAAAAAGGTGTTTCATCATGACTAACCTGTCTACTGCAGAACTGAAGGTGCCCGCTCCCGCGGCGGCCGGCGAAAGCGTGTACGTTGCTCCGTTCGAGCAACTGCGCATGACCGACGTCGAGTCGGTCGGCGGCAAGAACGCATCGCTGGGCGAGATGATCAGCCAGCTGGCCGAAGCCGGCGTGCGCGTGCCGGGCGGCTTCGCCACCACGGCCGACGCCTTCCGCGATTTCCTGCGCCACAGCGCCGACGGCGGCCCGTCGCTGGGCCAGCGCATCGCGCTGCGCCTGGAGAACCTGAACATCGACGACACCCGCGCGCTCGCCGCGGCCGGCGCCGAGATCCGCCAGTGGATCGTCGAGACCCCGTTCCAGCCGCGCCTGGAGCAGGAAATCCGCGCCTTCTACGACCGCCTGGTTACCGATTCCGAGAGCGAGATGTCGTTCGCGGTGCGTTCCTCGGCCACCGCCGAAGACCTGCCGGACGCCTCCTTCGCCGGCCAGCAGGAGACCTTCCTGAACGTGGTCGGCATCGACAACGTGCTGGAAGCCATGAAGCACGTGTTCGCATCGCTGTACAACGACCGCGCGATCTCCTACCGCGTCCACAAGGGCTTCACCCATGCCGAGGTCGCGCTGTCGGCCGGCGTGCAGCGCATGGTCCGCTCGGACACCGGCGCCGCCGGCGTGATGTTCACCATCGACACCGAGTCGGGCTTCAAGGACGTGGTCTTCATCACCTCCAGCTACGGCCTGGGCGAGACCGTGGTGCAGGGCGCCGTCAACCCGGACGAGTTCTACGTGCACAAGCCGATGCTGGAGCAGGGCAAGAAGCCGGTCATCCGCCGCAACATCGGCTCCAAGCTGATCAAGATGGAGTTCACCAAGGAAGCCAAGGCTGGCCGTTCGGTGCAGACCGTCGACGTGCCGGTCGAGCTGCGCAACCGCTACTCGCTGAACGACGAGGAAGTCGTCGAACTGGCCAAGTATGCCGTGATCATCGAGAAGCACTACGGCCGCCCGATGGACATCGAGTGGGGCAAGGACGGCCGCGACGGCAAGCTGTACATCCTGCAGGCGCGCCCGGAAACCGTGAAGTCGCAACAGAAGGCCGGCGACGCCCAGCAGCGCTTCAAGCTGAAGGGCACGGGCACGGTATTGACCAGCGGCCGCGCGATCGGCCAGAAGATCGGCGCCGGTCCGGTCCGCGTGATCAACGACCCGTCCGAGATGGAACGCGTGCAGCCGGGCGACGTGCTGGTGGCCGACATGACCGACCCGAACTGGGAACCGGTGATGAAGCGCGCCTCGGCGATCGTCACCAACCGCGGCGGACGCACCTGCCACGCGGCGATCATCGCGCGTGAACTGGGCGTGCCGGCGGTGGTCGGCTGCGGCGACGCCACCGATATCCTGAAGGACGGTACCTTCGTGACCGTGTCCTGCGCCGAAGGCGACGAGGGCAGGATCTACGACGGCCTGCTGGAAACCGAGGTGTCGGAAGAAGTGCGCGGCGAGCTGCCGCCGCTGAAGACCAAGATCATGCTCAACGTCGGCAACCCCCAGCTGGCCTTCGACTTCCAGTCGGTGCCGAACGGCGGCGTCGGCCTGGCGCGTCTGGAATTCATCATCAACAACAACATCGGCGTGCACCCGAAGGCGATCCTCGAGTACCCGAACATCGACAACGACCTCAAGAAGGCGGTCGAATCGGTGGCCCGCGGCCACGCCTCGCCGCGCGCCTTCTACGTCGACAAGCTGGCCGAAGGCGTGGCGACCATCGCCGCCGCGTTCTGGCCCAAGCCGGTCATCGTGCGCCTGTCCGACTTCAAGTCGAACGAGTACAAGAAGCTGATCGGCGGTTCGCGCTACGAGCCGGACGAAGAGAACCCGATGCTGGGCTTCCGCGGCGCCGCCCGCTACCTGGCCGAGGACTTCGCCGAGTCCTTCGAGATGGAATGCATGGCCATGAAGCGCGTGCGCGAAGAGATGGGCCTGACCAACGTCGAGATCATGATTCCGTTCGTGCGCACCCTGGGCCAGGCCGAAAAGGTCATCGCGCTGCTGGCGAAGTACGGCCTGAAGCGCGGCGAGAACGGCCTGCGCGTGATCATGATGTGCGAAGTGCCTTCGAACGCCATCCTGGCCGAGCAGTTCCTGGAGTACTTCGACGGCTTCTCGATCGGCTCGAACGACCTGACCCAGCTGACCCTGGGCCTGGACCGCGACTCCGGCATGGAGCTGCTGGCCAAGGACTTCGACGAGCGCGACCCGGCCGTGAAGGCGATGCTGAGCCTCGCCATCAAGGCCTGCCGCGCCCAGGGCAAGTACATCGGCATCTGCGGCCAGGGTCCTTCGGACAACCCGGACTTCGCGCAGTGGCTGGTGGAGCAGGGCATCGAGTCGATGTCGCTGAATCCTGACTCGGTCATCGATACCTGGCAGAAGCTGGCGGCGATGTAAGCCGTCGCGCTGTCGCGATCGAACCCCCGCCGGCCTCTGGGCCCGCGGGGGTTTTTCTTGGGTGCGCCCAGCATGGGCGCACTCCTGTGGGTGCAAGTCCCGCCGCGAGCTGACCACAGTGAGCGAAGTGAAGCGCAACTGCATGAGGGTAACCGAGTGTGGGAAGGAAGCG
>NZ_JBKFGF010000047.1:0-123983 GCF_051233485.1 Massilia sp. LXY-6 | reverse complement strand
AACCCCTCGTTTTTCTTCAACGCCAGCGGTGTTATCAAAACACCTAGCTCAACTACTTGATTTCGTTCAGCTTTTCTCGCGCTGCAGAAGCAGGAGGCGAACTATAGCAAACCGGCCGACGGCGCGCAAGCCCATAAAAATTGAACAGCCATCGGCTGTTGCGCTCCCGTCAGGATATTTCAGCAAGCTCGGCTTTGGCGGCCAGGACGCGGCGCAGTGCCGACTCCGGGTCGAGGCCTGCCATCAGCAGATTGACGATCTCTTTCTTGTCCTCGGCCGTCACCTGCGCGCACGCCGGACGGTGCGAGCAGTAGTAGGCATACCAGGCCACGTCGGCCGGCCGTTCCTTGCGAGGCTTGAACCTTTTCGGCACCGCAGCGCGCGCTTGGCCGGCATACGCAGCCAGGAGCGCGTTCACGCCTGACCAGTCGAAGCCCGCCACCGCATGCCTCTCGGCTTCCCAATCACCCTTGTAGCCAGGCCGGGGCCGCATGCTTGCCCCGTTCACTGCGAGGCAAGCCAGCTTGGGTAGATCGTTGGCCTGGCAGAACGCCTCGACAAACAAGAGCTTCACGCCGATCCCGACCGCTACCTCGCGGCCGAGTGTGACGTCCTTCGGGTACATATTGCGCCCCAGCGTGAGCAGGTCCTCATGGGCGATCGACGCGCCGCCGGCGCTTCGCGCATGCTGCACCAAGGCTTCCACCAGCCGGGAACCGACTTCAATGTCGGTCAGCGTGAACTGGACCGTCGTATCGCTACTGCCTGACATGGATCTCCTATATTCGACATAGACGAAAGCAAACTCGATTATAGGCTCGCGGCCGGCGCGCCGCGAATGCGGGACGGAGCGGTGACGGTTTTGTCATGTGTACGGTTCGTCCGGCTCGGCTACACTATGGGCCGGATATCGTAGACAACGGCCGTAGACATGGAACAGCAGAAGTTATGGGTGGAGCCGGTGGGCGACATCATCATTGCCCGCATCCGCGGAGTGTGCACGGAAGATTTGCTGAAGGACTGCCAGCGGCGGGTGATCGAGCTGGCGAAGGACACGCGACAGGTGAAGGTGTTGTACGACACGCTGGAGATGGATGTTCCCAGCGTCGACATCGCCCTGGTCCAGCAGGCGCTGGAATCGGAGACGTGGCGGCGCTTCGGACCTGCGCCTTCGCGCAGGGCGATACTGGTATCGAGTACCCGGGTCGCCTACCTGTCGCGCATCGCGTTCGGCGAATATGGCGAGGGAGCGTATCGGGTCTTCTATAACGACATGGCCGGAGCGATGCGATGGCTGGACGAACAGCCGCAGATGAGCGCCCAGGCTTGAACCCGGCAATGTCAGCCGTGCGGATCGGACAGTGAGGCCACCGTGCTGAAGTTTGCATGGATATGTTTTTCCAATGCCCGCACGGCCCCGTCGACATCCCGCTTCAGCGCCGACTTGAAAATCGCCGTGTGTTCGTCATGCACCTTGCGCGGCCGGGTCGAATGCACGATCGTCAGATAGCGATACCGCTCCGCCTGCCGATACAGCAGCCCGATCATGTAGCGCAGCCAGCGCGACGAACACGCCCCGATCAGCGCTTCATGGAACTGCCGGTTCCGCAGCTCCCACTCGGCCGCGTTCAGCTTTTTCGCCCCACCCTGCGCCTTCTCCATGCGCTCGAGCCGATGGTAGGCGCCGACCAGGCCCGCCTCCCATTCATCGTCGCCATCGGCAATCGACTGGCGGAGCGCCTCGCACTCCAGCAGGATCCGCTGCCGCGTAATGTCCCGCAAGTCTTCCAGCGAGATCGGACTGACGTAGAAACCCCGCTGTCCCTCGCTGATCACCAGCGCATCGGACAGCAGCAGCGACAAGGCCTCGCGCAGGGTGCCGGCGCCGATCTCGTAGCCGGTCTTCAGGTGCTCGACCCGCAGCTTGGCCCCGGGCGCCAGGCGGCCTTCGATGATGTCGCGGCGCAGGCGCAGGTAAGTGGCCTCGACCAGCGTGCGCGGCTCCGCCGGGCCCTCCATGAAAGCGTAATCAAACTTCCGCATGGTGTTCGGGGCCGTCGCAGGTATCGATCAGGCAGCGCTTCAGCCGGTAACTGAGCTGCGGGCGGGTGATGCCGAGCAGGCGCGCGGCGCCGGACAGGTTGCCCTTGCAGCGCGCCACCGCTTCGCGCAGGACCATGTTCTCCATCTGTTCGAGCGACAGGCCGCTGGCCAGCAGCTGGTCGCACAGCACACTTTCGCGCTCGCGTCCGCGGTCCTCCAGCGCACCCGTCCTGTCCACCGCAACCGGCTGGAGGTCCGACGGCGTGAAATTCGGGAACAAGTCCTCGCACTCGATCCAGTCACCCTGCCCCGCCAGGATCACGCCGCGTTCGATCATGTTCTGCAATTCCCGCACATTGCCCGACCAGGTATGCGCCAGCAAGGCCTGCATGGCGCGGTCGGTCACGCCGGCGACGCGTTTCTCGTGCAGGGCGCAGTACTTCTCGACCATCATCGCCACCATCTGCGGGATGTCGCTGCGGCGCTCGCGCAGGGGCGGGATCAGGATCGGGTAAACGTTCAGGCGGTAATACAGGTCGGCCCGGAAGCGTCCGGCCTTGACGGCTTCCGGCAAGTCGACATTGGTCGCCGCGACGATCCGCACGTCGACCTTGCGCGGCCGGTCGTCGCCGAGCCGCTCGATTTCGCCTTCCTGCAGCGCGCGCAGCAATTTGGCCTGCGAGGCCAGCGGCAGTTCTCCCAGCTCGTCGAGGAACAGCGTACCGCCGTCGGCCCGCTCGAACTTGCCCGGCCGCGAGTTCGCAGCGCCGGTATAGGCGCCCTTCTCGACCCCGAACAGCTCGGCCTCGATCAGGTCGTGCGGCAGTGCGGCGCAGTTGATGGCGACGAAGGGCTTGTCGGCGCGCCGGCTGCGGTTGTGGATGGCGCGCGCGAAACGCTCCTTGCCGACCCCGGTTTCACCCGACAACAGCACGGTGACGTTGGTCTCCGCCGCTTTCTCGACCAGCCGGTAGGCCTGGCGGAAGGCCGGCGAATCGCCCACCATGTCTTCCAGGTGCCGGCATTTCTCGAGGCTGCTGCGCAGGACCTCGACCTGGGACGACAGCTCCAGCAACTGCGAGACGATCGACTCGGGTTCGAAGTATCGCGTGTACAGCTCGGCATCCGGCCACTCCTCGACCGGTTTGCCGACGATGCGGCACTCTTCATGCGAGCAGGCGATGCACCTGGTTTCCTTGAACAGGATGAAACGGCCCATGAATGCGGAGGTGTATCCGGACGCGTAGCCGGTCAGGCTCCAGCACACCGGGTCGTGCTGCGGACCGAATGCCTTCACGTGGGCATCGGCCTCCCATGAATTGCGCCAGATGAATTCGCCACGGAACTCGCCTAGCTCGGCGTTCATCTCGACCTTCACCGGGATCACCTGCACCCCGCCTTCGAGCATGTGCATCTGCGGGCCGGTGGCAAAAGCCTCTTCGATGGAGAGCTTGCCGCGAATCTTGCGGGCCAGCTCGGCATCGCGCTTGCCCGAAGCGAAGCCCATCCGCGTGAACATGCGGCGGGTGTATTCCTCGCCCACCGTATTCATCATTTCCTCACGCAGGCTGCCCAGCGAGGCGGCATGCAGCAGCAGCATCCGGCTTTCCGACAGCCAGATCGAGCCATCTTCCGCCGAAAAGCGGATGAGGCGGCGAAGGTCCAGGTCTCCTGGATATTTGATCATCTTTTCTCCCCCTGCGAACCACGAAGGCAGCCGCAAAAATCTCGATATTTTTTTGTTTTCCCGATTTTAACCATTTCGTGAGCCCATCGGGCAAGCAAAAAATGCAAATTCATCAAATGATAAATGTTTAACACGGGAAATATTTGACGCCGCAGTGCAGCATTCGGCTCCTTCGCATCCGGCTTTTTCATTGACGCCGCGGCCCTGCTGCGGCGCACGAATCCAGGCCATCGGCGGCCGCCAGGGAGCGTCGGCATGGGGCTGGCACGGGGCTTGCGAACATCCTGGGTAAAAAGCACCCACAACCAGGAGACAAGCATGCAAGCGGATACCCCTTCCGGGGCCGTGATGGACGTCGGCAAGCGCTACGTCCGCATCACCGGCTCGCACCAAGGATTCGTCGAGTTCGACTTCGCCATCGGCGATCCCGACATCACCGTCGAACTCATCCTGCCCAAGTCCGCCTTCGACGAGTTCTGCCTCAAGAACAAGGTCGTTCGGCTGGAATCCACCGGGCAGGCATGAACCCATTCAAACCAGGACGACCAGCGAGGAGATGACATGACGATAGAACTCAAGACACAGAACATCAAGCCACTGCGCCACACGTTTGCGCACGTGGCGCGCCAGATCGGCGGCGACAAGCCGGCCTCGCGCTACCAGGAGGCCACGCTGGAAACCCAGCCGACCGGCCCCTTCCACTACCGCCCGATCTGGGATCCGGAGCACGAGATCTTCGACGCCAGCCGCACCGCGCTGAAGATGAAGAACTGGTACGCATTCAAGGATCCGCGCCAGTACTACTACGGAAACTGGACCCAGACCCGGGCCCGCCAGCAGGAAACCATGGAAGCGAACTTCGAGTTCGTCGAGTCACGCGGTCTCGTCTCGCAGCTGCCGGCAACGGTGAGCGGCACCGCGCTGGACCTGCTCATGCCGCTGCGCCACGTGGCATGGGGCGCCAACATGAACAACTCCAGCATCTGCGCTGACGGCTACGGCACCACGATGACCGCGCCGGCCATGTTCTGTGCGATGGACCAGCTCGGCATCGCCCAGTACCTGACCCGCATCGGCCTGCTGCTGGCCGGCCCCGAGGTGCTCGACCAGGGCAAGCGCGACTGGCTCGACGAGCCGCGCTGGCAGGAACTGCGCCGCTACGTCGAGGACAGCTTCGTGGTGCAGGACTGGTTCGAACTCTTCGTCGCCCAGAACTTCGTCCTCGACGGCCTCCTGTACCCGCTGGTGTACGGCGCCGTGATCAACGAGCACCTGTCGCCGAAGAACGGCACCGCGATCGCCATCCTGACGTCCTTCATGAGCGACTGGTCCACCGAGCAGGCCAAATGGGTGGACGCCCAGATCAAGGCCGCCGCCGCCGAGTCGGAAGAAAACCGCACCCTGCTGGCGGGCTGGATGACGACCTGGCGCGAGCGTGCCGTCGCCGCCCTGCGCCCGATCGCCGACCATGCCTTCGGTGATGCCGCGCACAGCGACGCCGCGCTGGAAGAAGTCACCGAACAATTCAATGTCCGCGCCGCCAGGCTCGGACTGCCCCGCTAAGGACAAGCCATGTCGACCGTATTCATCGCCTTCCAGGCCAACGAAGATACCCGCCCGATCGTCAACGCCATCCTGCGCGACAACCCGGCCGCCACGCTCGAGGAAGCCCCGGCGCTGGTCAAGATCAACGCCGAAAATCGCCTGACGGTTCGCCGCGAAACCGTCGAGGAAGAGCTGGGCCGTCCCTTCAACCTGCAGGAAATGCACGTCAACCTGATCACCATCAGCGGGAACATCGAGGAAGACGACGACCAATTCACGCTCAGCTGGGCGCACTGAACACAAGAGGAGAACGCCATGGATATGAAAGCCACCGCCAAGAAGCTGGGCCTGAAGGAACGCTATGCCCACATGACCCGCGGCCTGGACTGGGAAACCAGTTACCAGCCGATGGACAAGGTCTACCCCTTCGACAAGTTCGAAGGCATCAAGATTCATGACTGGGACAAGTGGGAAGACCCGTTCCGCCTGACCATGGACGCCTACTGGAAGTACCAGGGCGAGAAGGAAAAGAAGCTGTACGCGGTGATCGACGCCTTCGCCCAGAACAATGGCCACCTGAACGTGACCGACGCACGCTACCTGAATGCGATCAAGCTGTTCATCCAGGCCGTCAGCCCGCTCGAATACATGGCGCACCGCGGCTTTGCCCACGTAGGCCGCCAGTTGCGCGGGGCCGGCGCGCGCGTGGCCTGCCAGATGCAGGCGGTCGACGAGCTGCGCCATGCCCAGACCCAGATCCATACGATCTCGAACTACAACAAGTACTACAACGGCATGCACTCGTGGCGCGACTGGTACGAGAAGGTCTGGTACCTGTCGGTGCCGAAGTCCTTCTTCGACGACGCCATCACCGCCGGACCGTTCGAATTCATCGTGAGCGTGAGCTTCGCCTTCGAATACGTGCTGACCAACCTGCTGTTCGTGCCCTTCATGTCGGGCGCCGCCTACAACGGCGACATGTCGACCGTCACCTTCGGTTTCTCCGCCCAGTCGGACGAATCGCGCCACATGACCCTGGGCCTGGAAGCCATCAAGTTCCTGCTGGAGCAGGATGCGGACAACGTGCCGATCGTGCAGGGCTGGCTCGACAAGTGGTTCTGGCGCGGCTATCGCCTGCTGACCCTGGTCGGCATGATGATGGACTACATGCTGCCCAAGCGCGTGATGAGCTGGAAGGAAGCATGGGAAATCTACGCCGAGCAGAATGGCGGCGCCCTGTTCAAGGACCTGGCGCGCTACGGCATCCGTCCGCCGCTGGGCTGGGAGCAGGCCTGCAAGGAGAAGGAGCACATCACCCACCAGGCCTGGGCCGCCTTCTACAACTATACCGGCGCGGCCGCCTTCCACACCTGGATTCCTGGCGCCGACGAAATGGACTGGCTGTCGGAAAAGTACCCGAACAGCTTCGACAAGCTGTACCGCCCGCGCCTGGAGCACTGGGACGAGCAGGAAAAGGCCGGCAAGCGCTTCTATAACGGTACCCTGCCGATGCTGTGCACGGTCTGCACCATCCCGATGTTCTTCACCGAGCCGGACGACCCGACCCGGATCTGCTACCGCCGCTCCGAGTACAAGGGCGACCAGTACCACTTCTGCTCGGACGGCTGCAAGCACATCTTCGACCACGAACCGGAAAAGTACGTGCAGGCGCTGCTGCCGACCCACCAGATCTACCAGGGCAAGAACTTCAAGCCGGATGCCGACCCGGCCGCCCCAGGCTTCGATCCCCTGGCCGCGGTGCTGGACTTCTACGGCCTCGTCGTCGGCCGCGACAACCTGGACTTCAACGGCTCGGAAGACCAGAAGCATTTCGCCGAATGGCGCAATGCGGGCAATACCGCCGGCAAGCCCGCCGACCCACGCTGAACAACGACAACACGAGGAGACATCATGCCAGTCAAGGCCCTCAAACCCTACGAATTCGCGCCGCAGGACCGGCTCGAAAACTTCCACGGCAAGCAGCTGCTCAACATCGGCTGGGACGAGCACCTGATGTTCGCGGCCCCGCATACCCTGCCGCTGCTGCCGGACATGCCGTTCGCCGCCATGGTCCGCGAGGTGCTGCCGCGCGTCTACGGCTACCACCCGGACTTCGCCCGCATCGACTGGAACACGGTGCAGTGGCTCAAGTCCGGCGAACCGTGGACGCCGGAGCCCGGCAAGAGCCTCGCCGCCAACGGCCTGCGCCACAAGGACGTCCTGCGTTTCCGCACGCCGGGCCTGAACGGCCTGCAGGGCAGCTGCAACTGAACCCCTGGAACTGAAGGAGTGATGCGATGGCATACGAACTCACCATTGAGCCGCTGGGCGTCACCATCGACGTCGAGGAAGGACAGAACATTCTCGACGCCGCCCTGCGCAACGGCATCTACCTGCCACACGCCTGCTGCCATGGCCTGTGCGCGACCTGCAAGGTGCAGGTGGTGGACGGCGAAATCGAGCACGGCGACGCCTCGCCCTTTGCGCTGATGGATTTCGAGCGCGAGGAAGGCAAGGCGCTGGCATGCTGCGCCACCCTGTGCAGCGATGCCACTCTCGAAGCCGAGATCGAACAGGATCCGGACGCGGAAACCATCCCGGTGCGCGACCTGGAGGGCACGGTCGTCCGGCTGGAGCGGCTGACCCCGACGGTAAGGGGCGTGTTCATCCAGCTCGACGAGCCCCTGCGCTTCCAGGCCGGGCAGTACATCAACCTGCAGATCCCGGGCGCCGGCTGCGCGCGTGCGTTCTCGATCGCCAGCGCGGGCAGCGACCCCTCGCTGATCGAGCTGAACGTCCGCATCGTGCCCGGCGGCGTGGGCACCACCTACGTCCACGACCGGCTCCAGGTCGGCGAGCGGGTCACGATCTCGGGTCCCTACGGCCGCTTCTTCGTGCGCAAGTCGGCCCGGGCGCCCCTGCTGTTCATGGCCGGCGGATCGGGCCTGTCGAGCCCGCGCGCGATGATCCACGAGCTGCTGCGCGAGGACTGCGGCCTGCCGATCACGCTGGTCTACGGCCAGCGCAGCCGCCAGGAACTGTACTACCACGACGAATTCGTCGACCTGGCCAGGCGCCACCCGAACTTCACCTACGTCCCCGCATTGTCGGATGCGGCCGGGGACGACGCGTGGGACGGCTACCGCGGCTATGTGCACGAAGCGGCGCGCGAGCACTTCGGCAACGACTTCCGCGGCCACAAGGCTTACCTGTGCGGACCGCCGCCGATGATCGAAGCCTGCCTGACGGCGCTGATGCAGGGCCATCTGTACGAGCGCGACATCCATACCGAAAAATTCATCTCGGCGGCGGATGCGCAGCAAACCAGGAGCCCCCTCTTCAAGCGCGTCTAGGAGGCGACATGCAAACGAAGACAGCGGAGGCGCTGACGGTCAGCCTGCTGGAAACCAGCGAAAGCTTCGAGTGCCGGCAGGACGAAACCCTGTTGCAGGGAATGGCGCGGCTGGGCCGGAAAGGCATTCCGGTCGGATGCCTGAACGGTGGCTGCGGCATCTGCAAGGTCCATATCGTCGCCGGCGAATACGAGTGCGGGACGATGAGCCGTGCCCACGTCTGCGAGGACGATGTCTGCCGCGGTGTCGTGCTGGCCTGCAGGGCACGGCCGCGCACCGACGTGCAGCTGAAGGTAGTCGGAAAGATGTGCAACTCGGTGTTTCGCTGCACGAACAAGCAGAACCCATCAATCACATAATAAAGGAGGAGCCATGGGAGTCATGAGAATCGGCCATATCAGCCTGCGGGTCATGGATATGCAAGCCGCCGTCACACACTACGAGAACATCCTGGGCATGAAGGTCGTGCACCGCGAAGGGAACGAAACGGTCTACCTGAAGTGCTGGGACGAATGGGACAAGTATTCCCTCCAGTTGACCGCTTCGGATGCCGCCGGCATGAACCATGTCGCCTACAAGGTCGAGCACGACGCCGACCTGGACGCCATCAAGCAGCGCATCGAAGCCCGCGGCGTGCAGGCCGAGATGCTGCCGGCGGGCCAGCTGCCGTTCTGCGGCCGCTCGCTGCGCTTCACGATCCCGAGCGGACACCTGATGCACCTGTTCGCGCAGAAGGACTTCGTCGGCAAGGATGTCGGCACGGTCGATCCCGCGCCCTGGCCGGACGGTCTGAAGGGCGTCGGCGCGCACTGGCTCGACCACTGCCTGCTGATGTGCGAGCTGAACCCTGAAACCGGCGTCAACAAGGTGGCGGAAAACGTGAAGTTCTTCAAGGAGACCATGGACTTCCACCTGGGCGAGCAGGTCGTGGCCGGTCCCGACGGGGAGATCCAGGCCGCCGCCTTCATGTTCCGCACCTCCACGCCGCACGACATCGCCTTTGCCGGCGGCCCCAGGTCCGGACTGCACCACATCTCCTTCTTCCTCGACAGCTGGCACGACATCCTCAAGTGCGGCGACATCCTGGCGAAGAACCGCACGCGGATCGACGTGGCCCCCACCCGCCACGGCATCACGCGCGGCGAGACGATCTACTTCTTCGACCCGTCGGGCAACCGCAACGAAACCTTCGCCGGCCTCGGCTACCTTGCCCAACCCGACATGCCGCCGATTACCTGGACCGATCCGGCCCGCGGCATCTTCTACCACACGGGGAACATGGAAGAGAGCTTCCTGGCGGTACACACCTGAGCCTCCCTTTCGCATCGACAAACCTCACACTCTGGAGCAACAAATGGCTGAAGCAAACCAACGCGACGGGAACAATCCGGAAATCGCACACAGCGTGATCGCCAACGGCATCCGCACGAATTACCACGACACCGGCACCGGCGCCCCGGTGCTGATGATCCACGGCTCGGGCCCCGGCGTGAGCGCCTGGGCGAACTGGCGGCTGACGATGCCCGAACTGGCCACGCGCTTCCGGGTCATTGCCCCGGACATGACCGGCTTCGGGTATTCCCAGCGTCCCGAGGGCGTCCGCTACGACCTCGATACCTGGGTCGACCAGGCGATCGGCCTGCTGGACGCACTGGACATCGAGCAGGCCAGCGTGGTCGGAAACTCCTTCGGCGGCGCCATCGCGCTGGCGCTGGCGATCCGCCATCCGCAGCGGGTCAGGCGCCTGGTGCTGATGGGCAGCGTCGGCGTGTCCTTCCCGATCACCGAAGGCCTGGACGCGGTGTGGGGCTACCAGCCCAGCGTGGAGAACATGCGCGCCCTGCTCGACATCTTCGCCTACGACCGCAAGCTGGTGAACGACGAGCTGGCGCAACTGCGCTACAAGGCCAGCATCCAGCCCGGCTTCCAGGAATCGTTCTCGGCCATGTTCCCGGCGCCGCGCCAGAACGGGGTCGAGATGATGGCCAGCCCGATCGACGAGATCCGCAAGCTCGAACACCAGACGCTCGTGGTCCACGGCCGCGATGACAAGGTGATCCCGCTGCAGAACTCCTACGACCTGCTGCAGGCGATCCCGAACGCCCAGCTGCACGTGTTCGGCAAATGCGGCCACTGGACCCAGATCGAACATGCCGCGCGCTTCTCGCGCCTGGTGGGCGACTTCCTGGCGGAGGCCTGAGCCATGGACAAGAACAGGATCGCCCAGCTCGGCGACGAGCTCTACGAGGCGCTGTCCGGCAAGAGCACGGTGGCGCCGCTGACCGAGCGCGAACCGCAGATGAGCATCGAAGACGCCTACGCGGTGCAACAGCAGCTGCTGACGCGCCGGCTGGCGCTTGGGGCCCGCGTGATCGGCAAGAAGGTCGGCGTGACCAGCAAGGCGGTGATGAACATGCTGGAGGTCTACCAGCCGGACTTCGGCTACCTGCTGGACGACATGCTGTACAACGACGGCGACTCGATTCCGCGCGACAGCCTGGTCCAGCCGCGCGCCGAGGGCGAGATCGCCTTCGTCCTGAAACATGACCTGAACGGGCCCGGCGTCAGCGCCGCCGACGTGCTGCGCGCCACCGACTTCGTCATGCCGTGCTTCGAGATCGTCGACTCGCGCATCCGCGACTGGAAGATCCGGATCCAGGACACGGTGGCCGACAACGCCTCATGCGGCGTGTTCGTGCTCGGCAATGGGGCCGTCGACCCTCGCCGCATCGACCTGGCGACCTGCGGCATGGTGCTCGAGAAGAACGGCGAGATCGTCGCCACCGGGGCCGGCGCCGCCGCCCTGGGCAATCCCCTGCACGCGGTGGCGTGGCTGGCCAACACCATGGGCCGCCTGGGTGTACCGCTGCGCGCCGGCGAAGTGGTGCTGTCCGGCGCGCTGGCGGCGATGTTCCCGGCCTCGGCGGGCGACCACTTCCGCGTCACCATCGGCGGCATCGGCGGCTGCGGGATCCGTTTTCATTGAACGCATGGAGAACCAGATGAACAAGATTCGTTGTGCAGTGATCGGGCCCGGGAATATCGGCACCGACCTCCTTTACAAACTCAAGCGCAGCCAGTTCCTCGAACCGGCATGGATGGTCGGCGTCGATCCCGCCTCCGAGGGCCTGGCGCGGGCCGCGGCGATGGGCATCAAGACCACCGACCGCGGCGTCGACGGCCTGCTGCCCTTCGTCGGGCGCGACGAGGTGCGCATCGCCTTCGACGCCACCTCGGCCTATGCGCACCCGGAAAATTCCAGGAAGCTGATCGGCGCCGGCGTGAAGGTCATCGACCTGACCCCGGCCGCCATCGGCCCCTACTGCGTGCCGCCGGTGAACCTGGAATCCCAGCTGTCGAGTGGCGCGACCAACGTGAACATGGTGACCTGCGGCGGACAGGCGACGATCCCGATGGTGGCGGCGGTATCGCGCGTGCAGCCGGTGGCCTACGGCGAGATCATCGCCACCGTCTCCTCCCGTTCGGTGGGGCCGGGCACGCGCAAGAACATCGACGAGTTCACCCGCACCACGGCCGGCGCGGTGGAACAGGTCGGCAAGGCGAAATCAGGCAAGGCCATCATCATCATCAACCCGGCCGACCCGCCCCTGATCATGCGCGACACGGTGCACTGCCTGCTCGAGGCCGAGCCGGACCGCGACGCCATCACCGCGTCGGTGCGGGCGATGATCCACGAAGTGCAGAAGTACGTCCCCGGCTACAAGCTGGTGAACGGCCCGGTCTTCGACGGCAAGCGGGTCTCGATCTTCGTCGAGGTCGAGGGCCTGGGCGACTACCTGCCGAAATATGCGGGGAACCTGGACATCATGACCGCGGCGGCGGCCCGCACCGCCGAGCTGTTCGCCCGGCAGATGCTGGACGAAGCCCATGCCGCCACGGCAGCCTGAAGGAGGACCGACCATGACACTAGTAAAACAACGCATCACCCTGCACGACATGACGCTGCGCGACGGCATGCATCCGAAGCGCCACCAGATGACGCTGCAGCAGATGAAGGACGTGGCGCGCGGCCTGGACCGCGCCGGCGTGCCGCTCATCGAAGTCACGCACGGCGACGGCCTCGGCGGCGCATCGGTGAACTACGGCTTTCCGCGCCATACCGACGCCGAATACCTGATGGCGGTCATTCCGCTGCTGCAGCAGGCCAAGGTGTCCGCCCTCCTGATCCCGGGCATCGGCACGGCCGACCACTTGCTGAACGCGCGCGAACTGGGCGTCCACACGATCCGCGTGGCCACCCACTGCACCGAGGCGGACGTCTCCGAGCAGCACATCACGCTGGCACGCAAGCTGGGCATGGACACGGTCGGCTTCCTGATGATGAGCCATATGGCGTCGCCCGAAAAGATCGTCGAACAGGCCAGGCTGATGGAAAGCTACGGCGCCAACTGCGTGTATTGCACGGATTCGGCCGGCTACATGCTGCCGGAGGATGTCAAGCAGCGCATCGGACGCCTGCGCGAAAGCCTGAAGCCCGACACCGAGATCGGCTTCCATGGCCACCACAACCTGGCCATGGGTGTCACCAACTCGGTCGTTGCGGTCGAATACGGCGCGACCCGCATCGATGCCGCGGCCGCGGGCCTGGGCGCGGGCGCGGGCAACACGCCGATGGAAGTGTTCGTTGCGGTCTGCAAGCGGATGGGCATCGAGACCGGCGTCGACCTGTTCGCCATCACCGATGTCGCCGAGGATCTGGTGGTGCCGATGATGGACCAGCTGGTGCGCATCGACCGCGACTCGCTGACCCTGGGCTATGCCGGCGTGTACTCGTCCTTCCTGCTGTTCGCCAAGCGGGCCGAAGCCAAATACAAGGTGCCGGCACGCGACATCCTGGTGGAACTCGGCCGCAAGGGCATGGTGGGCGGCCAGGAAGACATGATTGAGGACACCGCCCTGACCCTGGCGCGCGAACGCTCGCTGCAGGTGTGACGCATGAAGACGACTCCCACCACATCGTCTGCCGCCGCACTGGCGGCCGCGCTGCTGCTGTCGGCGCCCGCCTTCGCCACCGAAGGCGGGGGCGGCATCTATCCGAACGGCGCCGAAAACTTCCTGGCGGGCGCGATGCCGCCGCCGGGCTGGTATACCCTCGCCTACGGCACGCATTACCGCGCCACCGAACTGCGGGACAAGAACGGCAAGGACATCGCAGCGGCCCTGGGCGGGTTCCGCGCCGAGGTCGACGCGATCGTGCCGCGCCTGATCTGGGTGACGCCGCACCAGGTGCTGGGCGGCCAGCTGGCCTTCCACGCGATAGTGCCGCTGGTCGAGGCCGACGTGCGGATCGGCCCGGTCCGCCAGCGCGAGCGCGGGATCGGCGACCTGAACCTGGCGGTGGCGCTGGGCTATCATGCCTCGCCCAGCTTCCACCATGTGTTCGCACTGGAGGTCAACGCGCCCACCGGCAGCTACGACAGCAAGCGCATCGCCAACCTCGGGCGCAACTACTGGAACATCGAGCCGGTGATGGCGCTGACCTATACCCAGCCGGCAGGCATCAATGCCGACCTGAAGCTCATGCTCGACTATAACTTCCGCAACCGCGACACCGGCTACCGCTCCGGCCGCGAGCTGCATGCCGACTATGCGCTCGGCTGGGCCTTCGGCAAGGGCTGGGTTGCCGGGGTCGGCGGCTATTTCTACCGCCAGGTGACAGATGACCGTGTTGCCGGAGCCACGCTGGCCGGCAACAAGGGCCAGGCCTACAATATCGGCCCGTCGATCAAGTACCAGAGCAAGGACGGCTGGTTCCTGACCGCCAAGCTGGAGCGCCAGTACAGCGTGCGCAACCGTCCCGACGGGTCGGCGTTCTGGGTCAAGACCGTCCTGCCGTTCTGAGGCGGGCCTGCCGGATCGGCCGTCGAAGGGCGGGCGGTCCGGTTCATGCGCGCTCATCCGGCAAGTGCGCGCCATCGTTCGGCCAAACTGTTAGTATTTCACGAACGACTACCCAGGATCACCACCGAACCCGGAGCGCCATGCCGCCGACCTCCCCTGCGGACGTACTACGCCGCCTCGACGCTTTGCACGACCATTTGCCGGCGGGCGTCGTGGTGCATGCCGCCGATGGCCGCATCGTCTCCGCCAATCGCCTGGCCCAGGAACTGCTGGGCCGCAGCGAAGCCCAGCTGCTCGGCGTCGACCCCAGCAAGAGCGACTGGGGCGTCGTGCGCACCGACGGCTCGGCAATGGCGCCCGAAGAGTTTCCAGGGAATGTGGTCCTGAGGACAGGCAAAAAGCTGTCCGGCCTCGTTGCCGGTATCGCCGGCCCCGGCCCGATGCGCTGGCTGCTGTGCAATGCCTATCCCGAATGCGACGACACCGGCGCCGTCCAGCAGGTCGTGGTCTGCTTCACCGATTGCACGGCGCTGAAGGACACGCAGGAATCGCTGGAAAAGTCCGAAGAAAGGCTGCGGCTCGTGCTCAAGGGCTCCACCGATGCGCCCTGGGACTGGGACCTGGTCAGCGGCGAAGTGTATTACTCGGAGCGTTGGTGGAACATGCTCGGCTACTGCAGCGGTGAAGGGGTCGACGATACCGGAGCCTGGCGCCGCCTCCTGCACCCGGACGACGATGCCATGATCGGCGATTACCTCAAGGACCTGCTGCCCAGCCCGCGCGAATCCTACAGCCTGGAGTTCCGGCTGCGCCATCACGAGGGGCACTACGTACCGGTATTGTCGCGCGGTTTCGTCCTGCGCGACGAGGCCGGAAAGGCCTTGCGGATCTCCGGCGTGAACACCGACCTCACCGAACGCAAGCAGACCGAAAGACGGATCTACGAGCTCGCCTACTTCGACCATTTGACGGGCCTGCCGAACCGTCGCTTCCTGATCGAGGAACTGGACCATGTGCTGGCACGCGCCCGGCGCTCGGGCCACTACAGCGCATTGCTCTACCTCGACCTGGACAACTTCAAGCTGCTCAACGACACGATGGGCCACGATCTGGGAGACATGCTGCTGCGCCAGGCATCCCGGAGATTGCGTTTCACGGTTCGCCAAAGCGACCAGCTGGCCCGGCTCGGCGGCGACGAGTTCATCGTGGTGCTGGAGGATCTGGGCGCCTCGCCGCGCGGTGCGGCTGCCGAGACCGACCGGGTGGTCGCGAAGATCCTGTCGGCCCTGAACCAGCCTTTCCAGCTCGATTCGCTCCTGTTCAAGAGCACCGCCAGTATCGGCATCACGCTCTTCGATGGCAAGGGCACCGACATCGAAACCCTGCTCAAGCAGGCCGACCTGGCCATGTACCGCGCCAAGGCGGACGGGCGTAACACCGCCCGTTTCTTCGACCCGAGCATGCAGGATGCGGCGGACCGCCGCGCCGCGTTCGAAGCCGCCATGCGCGACGGTCTCTCACTAGGCCAGTTCCGCCTGTTCTGCCAGCCCCAGTTCGATTCCCACGGACGGCTGGTCGGGGCGGAAGCGCTGGTACGCTGGCAACGCGACGGCCACGGCATGATCGGCCCCGACCATTTCATCGGATTCGCCGAAGAGTCGGGCCTGATCCGGCCGCTCGGCGAGCACATACTCATCGAGAGCTGCCGGGCACTCGCGCGCTGGCAGCGCGACCCCACGCTCGGGCGCCTGACGCTGGCCGTCAACGTCAGCGTGCACCAGTTGCGCGATCCCGACTTTCCGGCCGCGGTCGCCGCGATCCTGGACGCCACCGGGGCGCGCGCGGAGCGGCTGTGCCTGGAGTTGACCGAAAGCGTGTTCGCCGAAAGCATGCATGAGATCACCCAGCGCATGCACGATCTTCGCACCCAGGGTGTCTCCTTCTCGCTCGACGATTTCGGCACCGGCTATTCGTCGCTGGCCTACCTCAAGTCCTTCCCGCTCGCCGCGCTGAAGATCGACCGCTCCTTCGTGCGCGACGTCGGTATCGACCCCGACTCGGTGCCGATCATCGAGGCCATCATTGCACTGGCGCGCAAGCTCAAGCTCGAGATCGTGGCCGAGGGCGTCGAGCAGGAGGCGCAGCGCAATTTCCTGATCCGTGGGGGCTGTTCGTCGATGCAGGGTTTCCTGCTCGGCCCTCCGCTCCCGATGGACGAGTTCGAGCATCTGTACAGCGCCGCCGGGGTCGGCCACGCGTAATTGAGACGAAGCGCCCGCCAAACTGTCTAATCCCTCGGCAGGCAAGCGTTGCCGATGCCGGACATAAAGGGATCAATCATGAGAACCAGGCAACTTCCTCCCCTGTTCCTTGCGGCCGCGATGGGCATCGCATCCAGCGCTGCGACGGCCTGCACGCTCGAACAAGCGCTCAGCTTTCTCGGAACCGTGGCGCCGGCGCAGAGCCCGGCCGACGAGGTGATCACAATCACCGATACGACCCCTTACGTCAACGTTAGCGGCGGCTCGACGGTGCGCTTTGTCGCCGGCGGGCGTTCCTTCACCTGGCGTTTCCAGACCGGCGCCGCGCACATCGTGCCGTTCGACCTGGAAAGGATCGCACCGAGGGGCTTCCTGAACCATCGCGTCGTGGTCTACGTGGCGGATGACCCGCTTTACCGGGGCTGAGAGGCAATCTCCGGCGCGATTCCGCGGTATGCTTGTCGGCATGACGACAGAACCCCTCTTTCCCGGCTTTCGCGCGCAGACCATCGACGCCGCCCCAGGCGTCGGCATCCACACGATCATCGGCGGCAAGGGTCCACCGCTGCTTCTGCTGCACGGCCATCCGCAAACCCATGCGATCTGGCACAAGGTGGCCCCGGAGCTGGCCAGGCACTTCACCGTGGTGGCCTGTGACCTGCGCGGCTACGGCGACTCGTCGAAGCCGCCCGGCACCGAAGACCACGCCAACTACAGCAAGCGGACCATGGCCGGCGACGTGCTTGCCGTGATGCGCGAGCTCGGCTTTGGCCGCTTCAGCATACTGGCACACGATCGCGGGGCGCGCGTCGCGCATCGCCTCGCCGCCGACCATCCGGATGCCGTGCAGCGGATGGTCCTGCTCGACATCGCGCCGACCCTGGCGATGTACGAGCAGACGACGGAAGCCTTCGCACGCGCCTACTGGCACTGGTTCTTCCTGATCCAGCGGGCGCCGCTCCCGGAGCGCCTGATCGAAGCGGACCCGCAGGCGTACGTCACCGACGTCATGGGAAGCCGCAGTGCAGGACTTGCGCCCTTCGATCCGCGCGCGCTGGCCGAATACCAGCGCTGCCTGGCGATTCCCGGCACCGCCCATGGCATCTGCGAGGATTACCGCGCCTCGGCCGGCATCGACCTCGAACACGACCGCGCCGACCGCCAGGCCGGACGGCGCCTGGCGGTCCCGCTGCGCGTGCTGTGGGGCCGCCAGGGCGTGGTCGAGCGCTGTTTCGTCCCGCTCGACGAGTGGCGGGCTGTTGCCGACGACGTCAGCGGTGAAGCGCTGCCCTGCGGCCATTACATTCCGGAGGAAGCGCCCGATGCCTTGCTGGCGCGTGCCCTGCCTTTTTTGACTGAAAGACCCGATGACCATCAGCCGTGAATTGGAGGTGATCGACCATCTCGACCGTATCGCGGTACGCCACCTGATCGACCATGAAGGACGGGTCACGTGCTGGCGCGAATTTGGCACCGGCAGCGGTGCCCCGCTGGTCCTGCTGCACGGCGGGCACGGCTCGTGGCTGCACTGGATCAGGAATATCGAAGCCCTGTCCGGCTCCCGCCGCGTGCTGGTGCCCGACCTGCCCGGCTATGGCGACTCGGATGCCCTGCGCACGGATCGCGACTTCGCCGGCCTGGTCGATACGGTCGTGGCCTCGCTCGGCAAGCTGCTCGGCAGCGGCGCGGCGTTCGACCTGGCCGGGTTTTCCTTCGGTGGCGTGGTCGCCGCTTGCGTGGCCTTGCGGCACGGCGGCGCGCGCAGCCTGGCCTTGCTGGGCGCGGTGGGCCATGGCATGGGGCGCCGCCAGGCCGGCACGATGCGCGGCTGGCGCGACGCCGACGACGAACAGACCATGCTCGCGAACATGCGGCACAACCTGGGCGTCCTGATGCTGCACGGCCCGATCGACCCGCTGGCGCTGCAGATCCACTACCGCTCCTGCCTGCGTACACGTTTTGATAGCAAGAAGACCTCGCTCAGCCCGGCCCTGACGGTGGCCCTGGAAGAACTGGCCATCCCGGTCCTGATGCTATGGGGCGAACACGATCCGATCGGCCACCCCGGGGAAGTCGGCACCGTATGGCAAGGCGACCGTGCCGAACGCGCCCATCACATCATTCCCGCTGCCGGACATTGGGTGCAGTACGAGGCGGCGCAAGAGGTCAACCGGCGCCTGCTCGACTGGTTCGCCGTCCGCTGACGGCCCCGCGATGCGGCCGGCGCTTCATTCCTCGGCGGCCGCCTTCGCCAGCGCCACGAACGCCTGCGCCAGCGGGCCGCCGCCCTCGGCATGCTGCGCGATCAGCATCGAGGTGCTGGCATCGGGGTCGGCCAGCGGACGATAGACGATGCCTTCCATGTGGATGCCTTCGAAGGAGCTCGGCAAGACCGAGATGCCGCAGCCCGCGGCGACCAGGCCGATGATCGTCGACGGCTCGCCCGCCTCGATCGCAATCTGCGGCGTGAAGCCGGCGGCGTGGCACAGGTCGAAGATCTGCTGGTAGATGCCGGTGCCGGCATCCTTCGGGAACACGACGAAGGCCTGGCCGGCCAGGTCTTTCACGGCGATGCGTTTTTCCCGCGCCAGCGGCGCATCCGCCGGCAGCACGAGCCGCAGCGGATCGCGGCGCAACATCGTCAGCGCCACCGCGTGCGGCAGGCGCATCCCCGCCGACCGTACGAAGCCCACGTCCAGTTCGCGTGCTTCGATTTTCGCCAGCTGCGGCAACGTCGCCATCTCGTGGAAGGTCAGCAGCACCCCGGGGTATTGCTGGCGGTAGCGCCGCACCACCTTCGCAAACAGGGGCGTGAACGGCGTCGAGAACGTGAACCCGACCCGCAACTCGCCGGCTTCGCCCAGGTGGGCACGGCGCGCCGTTTCCTTGGCCTGTTCGGACAGCGCCAGCACGCGCCGCGCATCCGCCAGGAACAGCTTGCCGGCTTCCGTCAGCAGGACCCGCCGCTTGTTGCGCTCGAACAGCCTGGCGCCGACCTCGCTCTCCAGCGCCTGGATCTGCTGGCTCAGCGGAGGTTGGCCGATATGCAGCCGTTCGGCGGCCCGCGTAAAGCTCAACTCTTCGGCGACGGCCACGAAGTAACGCAGATGCCTGAGTTCCATGTTATCTGTTTAAGCGATAAGTAAGGCCACAAATATATATTGGACAGACATACCAAGCAATCCTAAGATGGCATATCGACGCTCGTTCCAACCCGCCATGTCCAGCCGCCCCACCGCCGCACCCGCTTACCGCCGTACCAACCGCGCCCTGTTCTTCGGCGGCTTTTCCTGCTTCGCCCTGCTGTACTGCGTGCAACCGCTGATGCCGCTGCTGGCCCACGAGTTCGCGCTGAGCCCGGCACAGAGCAGCCTGTCGCTGTCGATCGCGACGGCCGCACTGGCCTTGTCGCTCTTGTGCTCGTCCGTCATTTCCGACCGTCTGGGGCGCAAGAACGTCATGGTCGTGGCGCTGGTCGTATCCGCCACCATGACCGTACTGTCGGCATTCGCACACAACTACGCGCAGCTGCTGGCGGCGCGCGCGCTGCTCGGCCTGGCGCTGGGCGGGATGCCCGCGGTCGCGATGGCCTACCTGAACGAAGAAATCGAGCCGGCCTCGCTGGGCGTCTCGATGGGCCTGCTCATCAGCGGAAATGCCTTTGGCGGCATGCTCGGCCGGATGCTGGCCTCGTTCCTGTCCGACTTCCTGTCCTGGCGCGTGGCGCTGGGCGCCATGGGTGTCGCGGGCCTGCTGGCGGCGTGGGAATTCTGGCGCAGCCTGCCGCCCTCGCGCAATTTCCGGACCTCGTCGGGCGGCGCGGCGATGATGCTGCACGGCCTGCGCCGGCATCTCGGCGACGCCGGCCTGCCGTGGCTGTTCGCGCTGTCCTTCCTGCTGATGGGATGCTTCGTCAGCGCCTACAACTTGATCGGTTTCCGCCTGCTGGGCGCACCGTTCGGCCTGCGCCAGAGCCTGGTCGGCGCGATCTCGCTGCTGTATTTGCTGGGGATCTTCAGTTCGGTGTGGGCGGGCCGCCGCGCCGACCGGCTGGGCCGGCGCCACGTCCTCTGGACCGTCATGGGAATCATGCTGGCGGGCCTGCTGCTGACGCTGGCGCAAAACCTCATCATCATCGTGGCCGGCATGGCCATCTTCACCTTCGGCTTCTTCGCCTCGCATTCGATCGCCAGCAGCTGGGTGGGCCGGCGCGCCCTCACGCAGCAGGCGCTCGCGTCCGCGCTCTACCTGTTCTTCTACTACCTCGGGGCCAGCGTCGTCGGCTGGCTGTGCGGCGTGTTGTGGGAACATGCCGGCTGGGGCGGCGTCGTTGCGCTGCTGGGCAGCTTCCTGGGCGGCGCCCTGCTGATTTCGCTGCGCCTGCGGTCGCTGGCGCCCCTCGCGGACATTTCCGTGGCGCGGACTTACGCCGCTTTCGACCCGACCCGTACGCCCAACCACGGACGATAGATCAGCAGGGCCGCCACCAGACCGCAGGCCGCCGCCGCGGCCATCCAGTAGCCGGGCGCCGCTTTGTCACCGGTGAACTGGATCAGCCAGGTGGAAACCACCGGCGTGAAACCGCCGAAGATCGCCGTCGCCAGGCTGTAGGCCAGCGAAAAGCCGACGGTGCGCACTTCCGGCGGCATGATTTCGGTGAGCGCGACCACCGTGGCGCCGTTATAGCTGGCATACATGAAGGACAGCCATAGCTCGGCGGCCAGCATGTGCCCGAAGCTGGGGGCATGCACCAGCCAGGACAGCACCGGATGCGCGCTCAGGATCGGCAGCACGGTGAACACGACCAGCAGCGGCCAACGCCCGATCCGGTCCGACAGCGCGCCCATCACGGGCAGCCAGATGAAGTTCGACAGGCCGACGCAGAACGTGACCAGCAGGCTCTCGGCGGCGCTGAGCTTGAGCACGTTCTTGCCGAAGGTCGGGGCATACACCGTGATCAGGTAGAACGACACGGTGGTCATCACCACCAGCATCATGCCCAGCAGGACGAGGTTCCAGTTATCGGCGATCGAGCGCAGCACTTCGCGAAACGCCGGATGGTGCTTGCGCGCCTTGAATTCTGCGGTTTCCTGTAGCGAACTGCGGATGGTGAACACCACCGGAATGATGCTGCAACCGATGAAGAAGGGAATGCGCCAGCCCCAATCGGCGATGACGACCGGCTCCAGCAAGCGGTTCAGCAGGAAGCCGATCAGCGCCGCAGCCATGATCGCGGCCTGCTGGCTGGCCGACTGCCAGCTCACATAAAAGCCCTTGCGTCCCGGCGGCGCCATCTCCGCCAGGTAGACCGACACACCGCCGAGTTCGACGCCCGCGGAAAAGCCCTGCAGCAGGCGGCCGATCAGCACCAGCAGTGGCGCCACGATGCCGATGGTGGCGTAACCTGGAACAAAGGCGATCAGGACAGTACCAAAAGCCATGATCGCCAGCGTCACGATCAAGCCCTTGCGACGGCCGATGCGGTCGATGTAGCTGCCCAGAATGATTGCACCGAGCGGCCGCATCAGGAAGCCGGCACCGAAGGTCACGAAGGTCATCATCAGCGAAACGTATTCGTTACCTGACGGAAAAAATGTTTTCGCGATGTAGGTGGCGTAAAAGCCGTACAGGAAGAAGTCGAACATCTCGAGGAAGTTGCCGCTGATAACGCGCAATACGGTCGAGAATCGGGAAGGGGATTGGCTGGCCTGGATCATGGTGTGCTCCTCTACTGCATTGGTCTATGGGTGTTGTCAGTCCATGATCCTTTGTGGGGCATAATAAGTAAATTGCATAATAGTGATTGATCGATGCATGAACCGGATTGACCTGGAGTTTGGCGACCTGCAGGCTTTCGTCGCCGTGGCCGAGTGCCTGAGCTTTCGGGCGGCCGCGGCGCAGCTGTTCATCTCGCAGCCGGCGCTGAGCCGGCGTATCGACAAGATCGAAGGCGTGCTGAAGGTTCGCCTGTTGGAGCGCAACAGCCGGCGGGTGGCGGTGACCGAGGCCGGACGGCAGTTCCTGGAGCATGCCCAGGCCTCGATCGCCGAGATGCAGGTGGCACTCGGCACCATCTCGGCGGCGGCGGCCCAGCGCAATGCGGTGGTGACGGTGGCCTGCGTGCCCTCCGTGTCGAACTATGTGCTGCCGCGCGCACTGCAGTCCTTCTCCGAACAATTCCCGGCCGTACGTTTGCGCGTCCTGGACGAAAGCGGCGCCCAGGTCCTACAGTCGGTGGTCCGCTCGGAAGCGGATTTCGGCGTCAACTTCATCGGCGTCCAGGATGCGGAGCTCGACTTCAAGCCGGTGTATACGGAGCGTTACGTGCTCGCGGTCCAGCGCAGCCATCCGCTGGCGCGCCGGGAATCGGTGACGTGGAGGGATTTGTGCGGCACCCGGTTGATATCGGTGTCGCTGCGCAGCAGTAACCGCATCCTGCTCGACAACGCCCTGGCAGAGCTGGAGGAGCGGCCCGCCGTGTTTTGCGAGGTGAATCACGTGACGGCGGCGCTGGCGCTGGCGGACGCCGGGCTTGGCCTGACGGCGGTGCCGGCGCTGGCATATTCGAAGCTGCGCTATCCGTCGCTGGTGACGGTTCCCCTGGTCGAGCCCGAGGTGCGGCGGACGCTTGGCCTGATTACGCGCAAGGGCGCGGCCTTGTCAGGGCCGGCGCAAGCCTTGTACGCGATGCTGGAAAACGTGGCGAGGGCGGAATTCGTGTTCCCCGAACCTCATCGATAAAAAGCGGCCCGCGCCTTGTGCAGTTTCTTGTAGCTGTCGAGCAGGCGGTGGTGCCTGTCGAGGCCCTCGAGTTTCATGCTGGTCGGCGTCAGGCCGAAGAAGCGCACGCTGCCGTCCACCGAGTCCAGCACCGCGTCCATCCGCGGATTGCCATACATACGGCGGAAGTTGAGCACGTAATCGTCGAGTTCCAGCTCATCATCGAGCAGCACTTCCAGCACCGCGTTCAGGGCCTGGTAAAACAATCGGCGCTCGACGGTGTTGTCGTTGTACTGCAGGAAGGCGCCCACCAGCTCCTGCGCTTCCTCGAATTGTTGCAAGGCCAAGTTGATCAGCAGCCGCAACTCGAGCACCGTCAGCTGTCCCCAGTCCGTGTTCTCGTCGAATTCGATGCCGATCAGGGTGGCGATGTCGGAGTACTCATCCAGCTCGTTGTTCTCCAGGCGCTCCAGCAATGCCGCCAGGCTGGCGTCGTCGAGGCGGTGCAGGTTCAGGATATCTTCGCGGAACAGCAGCGATTTGTTGGTGTTATCCCAGACCAGGTCTTCCACCGGATAGATTTCCGAGTAGCCGGGCACCAGGATGCGGCAGGCGACGGCGCCAAGCTCGTCATACACCGCCATGTAGACTTCCTTGCCCATCTCGTCGAGGATGTTCAGCAGGGTCGCGGCTTCCTCGGCATTCGCGTTGTCGCCCTGCGCCCTAAAGTCCCACTCGACAAAATCATAATCCGCTTTGGCGCTGAAAAAGCGCCACGACACCACACCGCTGGAATCGATGAAATGCTCGACGAAGTTATAGGGCTCGGTCACGGCTTCGCTGGTGAAGGTCGGCGGCGGCAAATCATTCAAGCCTTCGAAGCTGCGCCCCTGCAGCAATTCGGTCAGGCTCCGTTCCAGCGCCACCTCGAAGCTCGGGTGCGCGCCGAACGAGGCAAACACGCCGCCCGTGCGCGGGTTCATCAAGGTCACGCACATCACCGGATAAGTCCCGCCCAGCGAGGCATCCTTGACCAGTACCGGGAAGCCCTGCTCTTCCAGGCCCTGGATCCCGGCCACGATGCCGGGGTATTTCGCCAGCACTTCCTCGGGCACGTCGGGCAATGCAAGCTCGCCTTCCAGGATTTCGCGCTTGACCGCACGTTCGAAAATCTCGGACAGGCATTGCACCTGCGCTTCGGCCAGGGTATTACCGGCGCTCATGCCGTTGCTGGCGTAGAGGTTTTCGATCAGGTTGGACGGGAAATACACCACCTCGCCGTCCGAATGCCGTAGGTACGGCAGCGACACGATACCGCGCTCCGCATTACCGGAGTTGGTGTCGACCAGGTGCGAAGCACGCAGCTCGCCTTCGGGATCGTAGATCTCCAGGCAGTACTCATCCAGAATCCCGGACGGCAGCGCGTCGTCGGGGCCTGGCTTGAACCAGCGCTCGTTCGGGTAATGCACGAATGCCGCGTTGGCGATGTCTTCGCCCCAGTAGGCGCCGGCATAGAAATGGTTGTTGCTCAGGCGCTCGATGTACTCGCCCAGGCTTGATGCCAACGCGCTTTCCTTGGTCGCCCCCTTGCCATTCGTAAAACACATCGGCGAGTGCGCATCGCGGATATGCAGCGACCACACATTCGGCACGATATTGCGCCACGATGCGATTTCGATCTTGATGCCGAGGCCCGCCAGCAGGCCCGACATATTCGCGATGGTCTGCTCCAGCGGCAGATCCTTGCCCGGGATGTAGGTGGCCGATTCGACACCGGGCTGCAACGTCAGCAGGGCCTGCGCATCGGCGTCGAGATTCTCCACCTCTTCGATCACGAACTCGGGCCCGGTCTGCACGACCTTTTTCACCGTACAACGGTCGATCGAGCGCAGGATACCCTGGCGATCCTTCTCGGAGATATCCGGCGGCAGCTCGACCTGGATCTTGAAGATCTGCTGATAACGGTTTTCCGGGTCGACGATATTATTCTGCGACAGGCGAATATTTTCGGTCGGGATATTGCGGGTGTTGCAGTACAACTTCACGAAGTAGGCCGCGCACAAGGCCGACGAGGCCAGAAAATAATCGAACGGGCCAGGCGCCGAGCCATCGCCCTTGTAGCGGATGGGCTGGTCGGCGATGACCGTGAAGTCGTCGAACTTGGCTTCAAGGCGCAGCTTGTCGAGGAAGTTGACTTTAATTTCCATGGAAGAATTCCAAATGAGTACTCAAATAATGGTGGGCTTGCGTGGCTGGACCGCTACTCGACAGTTCAAAATATAGAGCCCTGTGAGAACAGGGCTCTATACATCGATGTATCAGGTCACGCGCACGCGAGGATCCGGTCTGTCGGACCAGTGCGGGCCGGAGCATGACGCCAGGCAGCCGGCTGGCGTCCACGCATCCATCGGCAACGTGGCTGGTCCTGGCGCGGTGGCCGGACTGCCCGATGACGAGGTCCCGAGCGCCGAAGTATAACATCGGCGCAGGGCCGGGGCAGCAGCGAATCATTGCCGGCCCTGCGCTGCAAAGGCTATGGCAAGCGGGCAATCAGCTGCTGGATGTTCGGCACCCCCAGCCCGGTCACCATGTCGAAACCACCGGCAGCGTCATACGCGCCATTACTGCCTCTCGTGATGTCGCGAAAACACGGAGCGCCTTGCTTCTCGTAGAGCAAGGGGTTGAGGAAGGGTAGTGCTGGCTTGGCCGCCGCCGCACGGGCGGCATTCATCAGGGCGCAAAATCCGGCCCAGGCCGGGGCGCTCCAGCTCGTTCCACCATAGACTATTTCCTGGCCATGGAGGATGACGATGCCGCCGTGATTCGGGTCTGCCGCCAGGCTGACGTCCGGGACCAGTCTGCTATTCCCGGGCTCGACGCCGTTCGCAAGCTGCCACGTCGGGCGCGCAAAGTATTTGCTCTTGCCGCCACCACTGCCTGGCCAGGCCGTCTCGCTTACCCTGCCGCCGTGGGCTATTTTGAGGCTCGTTCCGCCAACGCCCACCACGCACGGGTCGGATGCTTCGTATTCCGTTTGCAGCGGCCCTCCTGCGCCATGCCCGGTGTCGTCCGGGCTGGCCCCCGCGTCGCCGCTGGACACGAACATATTGACACCGGCCGCGGCCAGCCGCAGGAACTTGGCATGTTCGGTCTTGATTTCGCCTGGCGCCATATAGCTCTCGCCAAGGCCCATGCTCATCGATGCCTGCCGTAGTCCGGGGTCATTCGCGATGTCGAGAAGTATCCGGTCCAGTGCCGCATCGATGTCCGAGAACCGCAGGCTCCCGGTCGCATAGATGCGTACTTTCGCCCCGGGGGCAATGCCGCTGGCCCATTGCGCGTCGAGCGTTTCTTCGCCGCTGGGAGGGGGCAATTCGGATTGATTGACATTCACAAGCTCCATGCGCCCGGGGTCGACCGCTATTCCGCAGCGTGTCCAGAACGCCGCCATATCCGAATCCAGCGGCGGCGTATCGATCACGATGCCGATCGTCTGCTGCTCTCCGCTTACCCCCAGGCCATCGGCATGGTAGGCCAGCAGGATGTCCTTGGGGAGGTAGCCGGGCGTGCTCGCTGCGGCCCGCGTGGCTGCGCCCTTTGCCGGGGCCTTTGGACGAATCCCGGCCGGAAGTCGCCGCGAATGTTTATGCGGCTGCCGGTGCGGCTGCAGGCCGCCAATGGCACGCACGTTTGCCGCAACCGCTTCCGGCAGGCTGGGTGCATTGCGCGCCGAGGTATAGGTAATGCCATCGCTGGTCACCCGGACCAGCTCGACCTCCAGCGCCTTGGCCACGTTGCCGGCGATAGCCCGCGCTTGTACGCTGGTATTGTCGGGCGCTTTGTACAGGATATCGAAATGATTGGCCGTGAGCCAATCGATAAGGGGCTGTATTTGCGCATCCGGTACCCCATAACGGTCACGGATAAGCTGAACCGGCAACACCTCTCCCTTGGCCACTTTCTCCTCCAGTTCTTCATTCAGATGGCCGTCGGGTGAGAGTGAAAAACTTACGGTCATTAATTCGTCATCATGCTCTGGAGTCACCGCATTGACATGTAAACCGCTCGGGAGCAATCCGGACTGGGCCGGCATCTCGATGACGCTGTCGTGAAAGAGCTTGCGTAAAGGCATGGCATCCTCGACCAAGGAAATGTTTTGCCAGCGAGGGTCGGCGGAAAGGCAGCTCCGGCTGCTGGCGATGCAGGGGCTCGAAACGACAGAGCATCGATTCCCGATTAAGTTCGGATTTTAGCGCGTCCACAGGTGGTGCCGCATATGCCGCTCGACCAGGGTCGGCGCTCAGGATGCGGTGCCGCCGTACACGGTCGTCCGTGGGGCGGCGGGGTCGTGCATGCGCACCAGTTGCGCGATCGCGGCGGCGATCTTGGCGCCGCCCCGTGCCGAAGGCTCGATCGGCGACACGGCCGCGTAGTCGCCAGCCTCGTCGCAGACCAGCCGCAGGTCCAGCACCGGCAGGCGATGCACTACCGCCTCGCGCAGGATCACGTCGTTGAACGGGGCCAGCGCCGTCCGCAGTCCCGGCTCGAGCCCGGGAACACCATCGTAGATCGTCGCCAGGGCCACCGGCTTTCTTCTGGACAGCACCACGTTCAGCATGCGCCGGTAGTCGCGCCGGAATCCGGCCTGCCAGTCGGCCAGCAGCGTGACCGCCTCGAGCACCGAGCCCGCCTTCGACTGCATCGCCCCGACCAGGCCCAGCACGTCGTTGCCGCCGCAGCTCACCAGGAGCCAGTCGGCCGGCTCGGGCAGTTCCTGCAGGCGCGCCACCTGGGCCACCATATCGGCCAGCACGGCGCCGTCGCGTGCCAGGAGCGACACCCGGTCCTGCGCTGCCAGCACGGATTGCAACTGGGCCTGGACCTGCGTCCCGGCCGGGACATAAGGGGCGTTATCGAAGATCGAGTCCCCCAGCAAAACGATATGCGCCATCGGCGCCTCCTTCATGAATGGATCGCCGAATGATGCCATGACGGCGCGACAAGCAATGTCGCACCGGTTCGCCGATCGGCCGGCGGGGACGCGACGCCGCTTGTCGCGTCCGCGGCTACAGTGGACGGCTCCCCGAACGACAAGGACACCACCATGAACAGGCAAACCCTGACCGACGCGCGCCACCATCTGGCCGGCTATGACGATCCGCGCACCGATACCGCGCGCGATGCGCGCCACCACCTGGTCGGCCATGGCAAGCTGCTCGCTTCGCTGGTGGCCTGCCGATGACGGAGAAAAGGATGATGACAAGCGGCTTGGTCCACTTCATGCACGGCAAGGAAAGCGGCCCCGGCGGCAACAAGATCGCCGCGCTGGCCGAGGTCGCACGGGCGCGCCGCTGGGACGTGGCCAGCCTCGACTACTCGCACACGGCCGATCCGGCTGCACGCCTGGAACTGCTGCTGCGAAACTGCGCCGGCACGCGCGGCCCCCTGCTGCTGGTCGGGTCGAGCATGGGGGGCTGGATCGCGGCCGAGGCCTCGGCACGCGTCGGCGCGCGCGGCGTGTTCCTGCTCGCCCCCGCCGTCTACATCCCCGGCTATCCGACCCAGGAACCGCGGGTGCCGGCCGCACGCACCGAGATCGTGCACGGCTGGGACGACGAGCTGATCCCGTGCGAACACGCGATCCGCTTCGCGCGTTCGCGCCAGTGCACCTTGCACCTGGTGCCGGGCGACCACCGCCTCGGCGCCCGCATTCCCCTGCTGCGCGAGTTGTTCGATGCCTTCCTGTCGCGCTGCGCTTGAGCGAGGCGATGCGACACGCCTTGTCGCCGCCCGTCCCTATCATGCAGGGACTTCTTTACCGCAATTCATGAAGGGATCGTTGAATGGATCAACTTAAACGCAGGAAGTTCCTCGGCCTGTCCGGCGCTGCCGTCGTCGCACTGCTGGTCCTGCCGCGCGCAGGCGCCGCGCGCGTCCGCCTGCTTCCCACCGGCGAGACCGCCCGCCACGCCGGCGGCGCCGCCGAGCCCCTGCTGGAACAGGCGCTTGCCTGGGTCGACCAGTTGCGCCAACGCGGCCAGACCCACCTTTTTTATCCGGTGTCGCGCCTGCAGCGCGAGTTCCTGATCGGCTACGGACGCACTTGCGCCCTGGCGGACAGCCTGGCGCAGCGTGGCGAGTGGACGATCGGATTCAGTGGCGACGGGACCCGTTACGCCCGCATTCATGCCAGGGCGCAGGCATGAAGGCGGTGTCGTGCATCGATCCGGGAATGCCGATCCCGGACCCGGCCGCCGTGGCGCAGGCCGCGGACCTGATCGCCCAGGCCGATGGCATCGTCGTCGCCGCGGGTGCCGGGATGGGCGTCGATTGCGGCTTGCCGGATTTTCGTGGCAATGCCGGCTTGTGGCGAGCGTATCCGGCGCTCGCGGCCAGTTTCACCGCCTTCATGGACATCGCGTCGCCGGCCGCCTTCCATGCCGAACCGCGCAGGGCCTGGGGTTTCTACGGCCACCGGCTCGCGCTGTACCGCAACACCGTGCCCCATCGCGGCTATGCCTTGCTGCGCCGATGGGGCGAGCGGGCGCAGAACGGGGCGCTTGTTTTCACGAGCAACGTCGATGGCCACTTCGACAAAGCCGGTTTCGATCCGCTGCAGGTGGATGAGTGCCATGGATCGATTCATTACCTGCAATGCCTGACGCCGTGCTCCGACGCCGTCTGGCCCGCTTCGTCTTTCGTGCCGGCCGTCGACGCATCGCGCTGCGAACTGCTCGGCCCCCTGCCATCCTGCCTGCGCTGCGGGGGACCGGCGCGCCCGAACATTCTCATGTTTAACGATTCAGGCTGGATCGGCACACGGCAAGACCGGCAGGCGGTGCGCCGGCACGAGTGGCTCGATCGCGTACGGCGCCCGGTCGTCATCGAACTCGGCGCGGGGATCGCCATCCCCACCGTGCGGCATTTCTCGCACCGGATCGCGCAGCGGCCCGGTGCCGCGCTCATCCGGATCAACCCGCGCGAGCCGCACATCGGCATGCTGCCGGGAGTGGCCATCGCGGGCGGCGCGCTGGACGTGCTGTCGGCGATCGACCAGCACATGGGGCAAGCGCGCATGGGGCATGCATGATGACGTACACCTTTCCCGAAGAGCTGCATGTCGACGGCAAGGTCTACCACTTGTACAGCTATCCCCTCGAACCCTATGTGGCGGCGCGCCCGTCCTGGCCACGCTTTCCCAAGCGCCCGTGGAACACGAACGGCTATATGGCCACCTGGGCCGTGGAGGACGGGGGGCTGTACCTGACCCATCTGAGCGCCCCGGGCGACGATCCGATGGCGCTGCTGTTCCCGCAATGCCGTGGGCCGGTGCCGGCCTTCTGGCTCGACGGCATGCTGTGGGCGGTCCGGGGCGAGTGGCGCCATACGGGCTATCCGCCGCGCCGGACCTTCGACGATGAAGTCTACCTCGAGATCCGCGCGGGAAAGGTGACGCGTCAATGGAGCCTCGACCTCAGGAGCGTGCCCGACCAGACCGACGAGGAACTCCGGCTGTCCTTGCCGCGCTTCCTGTGGCCGCGCCGCCTCCAGGACGGCGGCGCCGGACAGCCCGAATGATCCTGCCGGCGGCCCCCGTTCCGAACCGATGACTTCGGCAGAACGTCCGCACGGCTGACCTCATCGATTCGCTTTACGCGTGTGCCGTCGCAAGTCGCACCCGTGTATGATCGCTCGCCTGGGATCGCGTTGCGATGGGGGTCGCATGGGCGAGTATTTGAACGATGGTTTCGATATCGAGCGGCTCGTGCCGGGCTTCCGCCCGCCGCGGCCGGACGTCCGGCCCCCTGACGGCGCGGCGCTGGACGCGGCCGATGCGGGCATGCGGCGCTGGGTCAGCGCGGCCACTGGCCCGCTCGTGCCCGGCTCCGATCTGCATCGGATCGAGACCTGCCGCATGTTCCGTGAAACCTTCAATCCCTACCGGCCGGCGGTGCTCGACTGGCCGGCGCTCGATCCGGAGGCGCTCGCGCGCATCGTCGCGCTGCCCATCTGGGACATCGCGGTGCAGACCGAGGGCAAGGCGCGCCTGCGCATGGCGGCGTATGCAGGCACCGTGTCGAACCCGGACATCCGCTGCGCGCTCGCCCTCAACGCCTGGGAAGAGAACCGCCACAAGGAAGTCCTGGCACGCATGGTCGCGGCCTATGGCATCCCGCTGGCCCCCGAAGCGCCGTATGCCTGGCCCAGCGATACGGAGTGGGCTTACCTGGTCACGGGCTACAGCGAATGCATCGACAGCTTCTTTGCGTTCGGCCTGTTCGAGGTGGCGCGACGGTCGGGTTTGTTTCCGCGCGAACTGGTCGATACCTTCGAGCCCGTGATGCAGGAAGAATGCCGGCACATCCTTCTGTTTGCCAACTGGCTGGCGTGGCATCGCGCGCAGCTGCCCATCTGGCGGCGCCTGCGCTTCGAAGCCAAGGTCGCCCGCGTCTGGGCCTTCCTGGTCTGGGAACGCATCGGCCTGGCGCGCTCGATCGACGGCGACGCCTCGACCCAGGACAATAACTTCACGCTGAGCGGAGCGCAGTCGGTCGCTGCCGAGGAGCCCGGCTTGCGCGAGCTGCTGGCCCTTTGCCTCGAAGAAAACGAACGGCGCTTTGCCGGCTACGATGAGCGCCTGCAGCGTCCCACCACGATGCCGCGCCTGGTGCGCCTGGCCTTGCGCCTGCTGCCGCGCGCGACGGCGCACGCCTCCGGCCCGCGCCGCGAACGCCCGAACTGAGCAAGCCGCCATGCCTGCGTCCATGTCCCCCTTGCCCGTGCGCCGCTCCCTACTTCAGGTAGCCGGCGGCCCTGAACCAGTCGAGCGCGGCGCGCAGCGCGTCGGCGTGGGGGCGCGGACGGTAGCCCAGTTCGCGCCCGGCCTTGGACGAGGAAAAGAACATCCGGTTGCGCGACATGCGCAGTCCGTCGACCGTGAGGAAAGGTTCGCGGCCGGTCAAGCGGGCCAGGCCTTCCGCGGCGTGGGCCAGCGGGATCAGCGGCGCCACCGGCAGCCGGACCCGCGGCGCTCGCCGTCCCACCAGGCCGGCAATCTCGCCGAGCAAGTCGCGCAGCATGAGGTTCTCGCCGCCCAGGATGTAGCGCTGGCCGACGCGTCCGCGCGCGAGCGCGAGCAGGTGCCCCTGCGCCACGTCGTCCACGTCGACCACGTTCAGGCCGGTCTCGACGAAGGCCGGCATCCGGCCGCTGGCCGCTTCGACGATGATGCGTCCGGTCGGCGTCGGCCGCAGGTCGCGCGCGCCGATCGGCGTGGACGGGTTGACGATGACGGCCGGCAGGCCATCCTCGGCGACCATGCGCTCGACCAGGCGCTCGGCCAGGATCTTGCTGCGCTTGTAGGCCCCGATCGCGTCGATCGCCGCCGCTGGCTGGTCCTCGCCGGCAGCCACGGTGTCCGGTCCGACGCGCAGCGTCGCCACGCTGCTCGTGTAGACCACGCGCTCGACCCCGGCGCCCAGCGCAGCCCGCATCACCGCTTTCGTGCCCTCGAGATTGTTGCGCACGATCTCGTCCGGATCGCGCGCCCACAGGCGGTAGTCGGCAGCCACGTGCAGCAGGCTGGAGACCCCGGCCAGCGCCCGTTCGACGGCAGCCTGGTCGCGCATGTCGGCGAAGGCGATCTCGGCATCGAGTCCGTCCAGGTTCGCGCGCGGACTGCTGGCGCGCACCAGCAGGCGCACCCGGTACCCCTGCGCGAGCGCCGCGCGCGCCACCGCCGAACCGATGAAACCGGCGGCCCCGGTAATCAATATCCTTTCCTGCCCAGCCATGTGCACCTCCGTGTCGCGATTGTAGTCGCATGGCGGCGGAACGTACCCGCGATACGCCGGGCTTGCGTGGCCCGGCCGGAACATCGCCCCCTACCCTTCACGGAGAGCGTCTATGCGAGTCATCCTTGCCCAGCCGCGCGGTTTTTGCGCCGGCGTCGTCCGCGCCATCGAGATCGTCGAACGCTCGATCGAGCGGCATGGCGCGCCAGTCTATGTGCGCCACGAGATCGTCCATAACAAGGCCGTGGTCGACGGCCTGCGCGACAAGGGCGCCGTATTCGTCGACGAGCTGGAGCAGGTGCCGGCCGGCGCCGTCAGCATCTTCAGCGCGCACGGCGTGGCGCGCACCGTCGAGGCCGACGCGCGCGCGCGCGGACTGCACGTACTCGACGCCACCTGTCCGCTGGTGGCCAAGGTCCACATCCAGGGCCGCCAGTACGCGGCCAGCGGGCGGGTGGTGATCCTGATCGGCCACGCCGGCCATCCCGAGGTCGAAGGCACCATGGGACAGATCGACGGGCGCGTGCTGCTGGTGCAGAACGAGCCCGAGGCCGAAGCGCTCGACCTGCCGGCCGACACGCCGCTTGCCTACGTCACCCAGACCACGCTCAGCGTCGATGACACGCGTGGCGTCATCGACGTGCTGCAGCGCCGCTTCACCGACATCGTCGGGCCGGACGTGCGCGACATCTGCTACGCGACCCAGAACCGCCAGCGCGCCGTGCGCGAGCTGGCCAGCCAGGTCGATGTGCTGCTGATCGTCGGCGCCGCCAACAGTTCGAACTCGAACCGCCTGCGCGAGCTCGGCGCCGAATGCGGCGTCCCGAGCCACCTGCTGGCCGACGGCGACGGCCTCGACCCCGCCTGGGTGGCCGGCGCCGCCACGGTCGGCATCACGGCCGGCGCCTCCGCGCCCGAGGCGATGGTCGAGCATGTCATCGACGCGCTGCGCCGCCTGGCCCCCGTCGACGTCACGACGATGGACGGCCTGGTGGAACGCGTGGAGTTCCGCCTTCCCGCCGAACTGGCGGACTGCACCGCCTGAACGCACACCGGAGACCCCCATGGCCATCCCCCTGCTGCAAAAAACCCTGGTCGGCGCCTACGTGCTGCGCAAGCACCTGGCCGGCGAGAAGCGCTATCCGCTCGCGCTGATGCTTGAGCCCCTGTTCCGCTGCAACCTCGCGTGCTCGGGCTGCGGCAAGATCGATTACCCGAACGAAATCCTGGACCAGCGCCTGTCGGTCGAGGACTGCCTCGGCGCGGTGGACGAGTGCGGTGCGCCGGTGGTCTCGATCGCCGGCGGCGAACCGCTGCTGCACAAGGACCTGCCCGCCATCGTCGAAGGCATCATCGCGCGCCGCAAGTTCGTCTACCTGTGCACCAACGCGCTGTTGATGGAAAAGAAGCTGGACCAGTACAAGCCGAGCCCCTTCTTCATCTGGTCGGTGCACCTCGACGGCGACGAGGAGACGCACGACCGCGCCGTGAGCCAGCCGGGCGTGTACCAGCGCGCGGTAGCGGCGATCCGGCGCGCCAAGCAAGCGGGCTTTCGCGTCAACATCAACTGCACGCTGTTCAACGACGCCGCGCCCGACCGGGTCGCGGGCTTTTTCGATACGGTCAAGGCGCTCGGCGTGGACGGCATTACCGTCTCGCCCGGCTATGCCTACGAGCGCGCACCCGAGCAGCAGCACTTCCTGACCCGGACCGCGACCAAGCAGCTGTTCCGCGACATCCTGGCGCGCGGCGACGGCGGCAAGCGCTGGGCCTTCAGCCAGTCCAGCCTGTTCCTCGACTTCCTGGCCGGCAACCAGACCTACCATTGCACGCCCTGGGGCAACCCGGCGCGCACCGTGTTCGGCTGGCAGCGTCCCTGCTACCTGCTGGGCGAGGGCTATGCCCCGACCTTCAAGGCGCTGATGGAAGAAACCGACTGGGATGCCTACGGCACCGGCCGCTACGAGAAATGCGCCAACTGCATGGTCCACAGCGGCTACGAGGCGAGCGCGGTGGTCGATACCCTCGCGCGCCCGCTGGCGGCCGCCAGGGTCGCATTCAAAGGCGTGGCCACGTCCGGGCCGATGGCACCCGACATCGCGCTGGAAGGCCAGCGGCCGGCGCAGTACGTGCACTCCCGGCACGTCGCCATCAAGCTCGAGGAAATCCGCGGACGCCGGGCCGCACAAGCGGCGCCGGCGAATGCCGCCAAGCCCGGCTGAGCGCTCAGGGACCGACAGCCCATGCCACCCATGCATACCCTTGCCGGGACCCTGCTCACCCTACTCGCCACGCTGTATGCGCTGGCGGCCCTGCTGTGCCGTGCGCGCACCTGGCAGCCCCCGGACAGGAACCCGGTCGCGGCGCCAGCGGCCTTGCCGGCGCCCTTGCCTGTGACGGTGCTGAAGCCGCTGTGCGGGTTCGAGCCGCGGCTCGAAGACAATCTCGCCACCCTGTGCGCGCAAACCCACCCGCGCTACCAGATCGTGTTCGGCGTGCGCGCGCCGGACGACGCGGCGATCGCGGTGGTCGGGCGCCTCAGGCAGCGCTACCCCGCACTCGACCTGCAGCTGGTGGTCGATCCGCGCGTCCACGGCGCCAACCTGAAGGTCAGCAACCTGATCAACATGGCGGCGGCGGCGCGCCACCCCTGGCTGGTGCTGGCCGACAGCGACATCGCCGTCGAGCCCGACTACCTCGAACGTGTCACCACGCCGCTGGCCGACCCGGGTGTGGGCATCGTCACCTGCCTCTACCACGGGCACGCGGCGGGCGGCTTCTGGACCCGGATCGGCGCACTGTTCATCGACACCTGGTTCGCGCCCTCGGTCGCGGTGGCGAGCCGCGGCGGCAGCAGCGACTTCGGCTTCGGCGCCACCATCGCGCTGCGCGCCGAGGTGCTGCGGGCCATCGGCGGCCTCGAGGCGCTGAAGGACCGCCTGGCGGACGATTTCTGGCTCGGCGAGCTGACCCGGCGGCGCGGACTGGCGACGGTCCTGTCCGACGTGCGGGTGTCGACCGACGTCACCGAAGACAGCTTCCGCGCACTCTGGCGGCGCGAACGGCGCTGGATGCAGACGATCCGTTCGCTGAATCCGCCCGGCTATGCATTCTGCTTCGTGACCTTCACGCTGCCGATGCTTGCGCTCGGCCTGTGGCTGGCCCCGGACCCGTGGAACTGGGCGCTCGCCCTGGCCGGCCTGGGCGCGCGCATGACCCTGCAATGGCGCGCGGCGCCGCGTGCGGCGGCCTTACTGCTGGCGCCGCTGCGCGATTGCCTGCTGTTGCTCGAATGGCTGAGCGGTTTCGCCGGTGCCACCACACGCTGGCGCGGGCACCGGCTGCGCGTCGACCGTCGCGATCGCGGCGCAGGCAGCACCCCGACTTCCCTCGAAAAACCTGAACCCAGGCGGAGCCCATGATGAAGAAGACCCTGTTCCTGCAAGCGCCGTCCTTCGACGGCTTCGATGGCGGCGCCGGTTCGCGCTACCAGGCCAAGCGCGAGATCCGCTCGTTCTGGTACCCGACCTGGCTGGCCCAGCCGGCGGCCCTGGTGCCCGGCAGCCGCCTGCTCGACGCCCCGGCCGACGGCCTCAGCGTCGAGCAGGCGCTCGAGGTCGCGCAGGCGTACGAGCTGGTCATCATCCATACCAGCACCCCCTCCTTCCCGAGCGACGCGCGTTTCGCCGAGCTGCTCAAGGAACGCAAGCCGGACGTCCTGGTCGGCATGGTGGGCGCCAAGGTCATGGTCGACCCCGGCCCCTCGCTGCAGGCGAGCCGCGCGATCGACTTTGTCGCGCGCGAGGAATTCGACTACACCTGCCGCGACATCGCCGAAGGCCGGCCACTCGCCGAGGTCGACGGCATCAGCTGGCGCGACGATGCCGGCGCGATCCAGCATAATCCGCCGCGCGCGATGATCGAAAACATGGACGAGCTGCCCTTCGTCGCCCCGGTCTACAAGCGCGACCTGAACATCCGCAATTACTTCATCGGCTACCTGAATTATCCGTATGTATCGCTGTACACCGGACGCGGCTGCCGCTCGCGCTGCAGCTTCTGCCTGTGGCCGCAGACGGTCGGCGGCCACCGCTACCGGATCCGCTCGGCCGAGAGCGTGCTCGAAGAAGTCCGCTGGATCAAGGAGAACATGCCGGAAGTGAAGGAGATCATGTTCGACGACGATACCTTCACCGATTTCCGCCCGCGCGCCGAGGAAATCGCGCGCGGCCTCGGCCAGCTCGGCGTCACCTGGTCGTGCAACGCCAAGGCCAACGTGCCCTATTCGACACTGAAGATCATGAAGGACAACGGCCTGCGCCTGCTGCTGGTCGGTTACGAGTCCGGCGACGACCAGATCCTCCTGAACATCAAGAAAGGCCTGCGCACCGACATCGCGCGCCGCTTCGCCGCCGACTGCCGCGCGCTCGGCATCACCGTGCACGGCACCTTCATCCTCGGCCTGCCCGGCGAAACGCAGGAAACGATCGCCAAGTCGATCGAGTTCGCCAAGGAGATCAATCCGCACACGATCCAGGTCTCGCTGGCGGCGCCCTATCCCGGCACCCGGCTGTACGAGCAGGCGATCGACAACGAATGGATCCCGCCCAACAAGACCATCAACCTGGTCAACGAGAGCGGCGTGCAGCTGGCCGCGCTCAGCTATCCGCACCTGTCGAGCGAGGAGATGTACCATGGGGTGGAACGGTTCTACCGCAGCTTTTATTTCCGGCCCTCGAAGATCTGGGAGATCGTGCGCGAAATGATGAAGAGCTGGGAGATGACGAAGCGGCGCCTGCGCGAAGGGGTCGAGTTCTTCCGCTTCCTGCGCGCCCACGGCGCATCGCAGACGTGAGTGCCGGCGTGGCCGGCAAACCCGCAGCGCTGCCCGGCCCCGGCCTGATCATCACCGCCGACGACTTCGGCCTGCATGCCAGCGTCAACCGGGCGGTCGAGCGCGCCCATCGCGACGGCGTGCTGGCGGCGGCCAGCCTGATGGTCGGCGCCCCGGCCGCGCGCGACGCGAGCGCCCGTGCGCGCGCCTGTCCATCCCTGCGGGTCGGGCTGCACCTGGTGCTGGCCGACGGCGCGCCGGTGCTGCCGCCGCGCCTGATCCCCGACCTGGTCGACGCCTCCGGGCGCTTCGGCTCACGCATGGTGCGCGACGGCTTCCGTTTCTTCTTCCTGCCACGCGTGCGGCGCCAGCTGGCGCGCGAGATCCGCGCCCAGTTCGAAGCCTTCGCCGCCACCGGGCTGCCGCTCGACCACGTCAACGCGCACAAGCACTTCCACTTGCACCCGACCGTCCTGTCGCTGATCCTCGAGATCGGCGCTGAATTCGGCCTCTCCGCGGTGCGCTTGCCGCTCGAGGCGGGACTGCCGGCCTGGCTGCGGCCCTGGCTGCTCCTGCTGCGCGCGCGGCTGCGGGCGGCCGGCGTCCGGCACAACGATTACATCGTCGGCCTGCGCCTGTCGGGCCGCTTCGACGAGGCGGCCTTGCTGACGGCGCTGCAAGCCTTGCCGGAGGCGGGCATCGGCGAACTCTATCTGCACCCGGCGCTGGAGTCGGGCGCGACGATCGCGGCCTCGATGGCGGGCTACCGCCACGTGGACGAGTATGCCGCGCTGGTCTCGCCGCGCGTCGGACAGGCGCGCGAGCGCCTGCGCGCGCGCGGCTTCCGCTTCGGTGGCTTCGCCGACCTGCTGGGCACATGAGGCGGCTGTTCATCCTCGCTGCGATCGCCGGCCTGGCGCTGTTGTGCGCACTGGTCGCCTGGCAGGGCTGGCACGAGGTGCTGCGCGCCTTCGCGCATGCCGGCTGGCCGCTGCTGCTGCTGGTGCCGGTGCGCCTGGTCACGCTTGGGCTCGACACCTGGGCCTGGCGCGTCCTGCTCGAGCCCCTGCCCGGCGCCGCGCCGGCGCGAACGCCCGGCTTGCCCTTCCTGCTGTGGGTCGCCTCGGTGCGCGAAGCGGTCAACCGCCTGCTGCCGGCGGCCGGCGTCGGCGGCGAAGTGGTCGGGGTGCGGCTGGCGCGCGTGCGCGTGCCCGACACGGCCGGCGTCACGGCCAGCGTGATCGTCGAAGTGCTGCTCACGATCGCGGTGCTGTACCTGTTCTGCGGCCTGGGCGTGCTGCTGATGGCGCACATCGCCGCCGGCATGGACCAGGTCTGGGTGATCGCCGCGAGCCTGCTGCTGTCCCTCCCGCTGCCGCTGCTGGCCTGGTGGCTGCTGCGCGACGGGACCGCGTTCCAGCGGCTGGAGCGCTGGGCGCTGCGCCTGTTCGGCGGGCCTGCCGTGGCGGCCCTGGCCGCGGATGGCGCCGCGCTCGACGCCGCCGTCGCCGGCCTGCTCGGGCAGCACGCCCGCCTGCTGCGCGCGCTGGGCTGGCAGCTGCTGTCTTACCTGGCCGGCAGCTTCGAGACCTGGTACGCGCTGCGCCTGCTCGGCCATCCGGTCGACGTGCCGACCGCGATCGCGATCGAGGCCCTGACCCAGGCGGTACGCCATGCCGGCTTCATGGTACCGGCCGGGCTCGGCGTGCAGGAAGCCGCCACCATCCTGTTCGGCCACCTCGCCGGCGTCGGCGGCGAGGTGGCCTTGTCGCTGGCCCTGGTCAAGCGCATGCGCGAAATCGTGCTCGGCATTCCCGCCCTGCTGTCATGGCACTACTTCGAAGCACGGCAATGGCGCCGGGGCCATCTCAGGGCGCAGCGTTGTGCGCCGCCAGGTACTTGATCAGGCCATCGATGCCACCCGCGGACAGCTGCGCCGCGAACTGGCGCCGATACACCTGGATCATCCACGCTCCCATCATGTCGATGTCGTAGATCTTCCAGCCGGCATCGGTCTTGCGCAGGCGGTAGCCGATCGGCATGACGTCGCCGCCGGTTACGACGCTGGTCCTGACCACCGCATCGTTGGCGCCGGCCGCCAGCGGCGCCGGCGTCGGATACTTGAACGTGGTGTCCTGCTGCCGGATCTGGGTCAGCTGCAGCGCATAGGTGCGGGCCAGCAGGGTCTGGAACTGCGTGAACAGCGCCTCGCGCTGCGCCGGCGTGGCCGAGGCCCAGGCCGGGCCGACGGCGTACTGTGTCGTCAGCCTGAAGTCGGTGGACGGCAGGAAGTGCTGGCGGACCAGCTGGTAGGTCCGCTCCGGATCGCCGGCGCGCGCCCCGGGGTCGCTGCGGATCGCCGCCATCACGCGCTCGATCGTGGATTTCACCAACTGGTCCGGCGATTGGCCTTCGGACGGCGCAAGCTGCCGGGTTGGCTGCGCCTGCTCGGCACGCGCGCACGGCATGAGGCACAGGATGGCCAGGGGCAGCGCCGCCAGCTGCAATATGCTCGACGGTTTCATGTCGGATCCTCCGATTGGCAGCCCGGCGTGGCGCGGGCCGGTTTAGTGTAGCGCAAAGCCGCCCGCCGCCTGCCGAATCGTGCGGTGCGGCGATGCGTTCTCGGGTTTAATGAGCGGGACCCTCTTTTCGATGACGCCATGCTGACCACACCGATCGCCAGGATCGTCGACTTCTCGGTGCGCCATGCCTGGGCGGTCGTGGCAGCGTTCGCACTGCTGGTGGCCGGCGCCTGCGTGTACGTCTCCGGCCACTTTGCCATCACCACCGACGTCGGCCGCCTGATGGACCCGGGCGCGCCCTGGGCAAAGCGCGACGCGGCGGTCGCGGCCGCCTTCCCGGAACGCGGCGACACCACGCTGGCCGTGTTGCGCGCGCCGGCGCCCGAACTGGCGGCCCAGGCAGCGCGCGAGCTGGCGGCAAGCCTGGGCCGCCAGCCGGACCGGTTCCGTTCCGTCGCCCTGGGCGAAGGTGACGAATTTTTCCGGCGCAACGGCCTGCTCTACCTGCCTGCGCCCGAGCTGGTCCGGATGACCGACGCGCTGCGCGACGCCCGTCCCTTGCTGAACACCCTCGCCCATGATCCTTCGCTGCGCGGCCTGGCCAACCTGCTGTCGGTGTCGCTCGGCACGCCGCTGCAGACCGGCCAGCTGGCCCTGCCCGGCATGGCGCCGCTGCTGGCCAGGAGCGCCGACGCGGTCGAGGGCGTTCTGGCCGGACGGCAAGCCGCGCTGTCCTGGCAGGACCTGGTGGAGGCCAGTCCGCCCGCCAATGCGTTCAGTCTGGTCGAAATCAGGCCGGTGCTCGACTTCAAGGAGCTGATGCCCGGCGCGGCGGCGGCCGACGCGATCCGCGCCAGCGCGCATAAGCTGCGCCTGGCGCAGCGCTACCAGGCCAGCGTCGCGTTGACCGGGCCGATTCCGCTCTCCGACGACGAATTCTCGTCACTCCAGGAAGGCTCGCTGTTCAGCAGCGGCCTCGCAGTGGTGCTGGTGCTGGCGCTGCTCTGGTACGCACTGCGCTCCGGCAAACTGATTCTTGCGGTCTGCCTGACGATGGCCGGCGGGCTGGCCCTGACCGCTGCGCTGGGCATCATGATGGTCGGCGCGCTCAACCTAATCTCGGTGGCGTTCGCCATTCTGTTCGTCGGGATCGGCATCGACTTCGGCATCCAGTTCGGCGTGCGTTTTCGCGAGATGCACCTGCGCCGGGCCACCGCCGCGCAGGCGCTGAACGATGCCGGCCGCGCGATCGCGTTGCCGCTCACCGTGGCCGCGATCGCCACCGCCTTCGGTTTCCTGGCCTTCCTGCCGACGGCCTACCGTGGCGTGGCCGAGCTGGGACAGATCGCCGGCTGCGGCATCCTGTTCGTCGCCCTGCCGTCCTGCCTGACCGTGCTGCCGGCGCTGATCCGCCTGCTCGATCCGCCGGCTGGCGGGACGGCACCCGGCTTTCCCCGGCTGGCGCCGGTCGACCGGGCGTTGCAGGCCCACCGCAAGGCCTTGCTGGGCTGTACCCTGGCGCTGGTGGCGGCCGGACTGCCGCTGCTGCGCCATCTCGAATTCGACTTCAATCCATTGCATCTGAAGGATCCGGGCAGCGAATCGATGGCCATGCTGCGAACCCTGTCGCGCAGTACCGATATCGGCCTCGACAATGTCCAGGTGCTGGCGCCTTCGCTGGCCCAGGCCCGTGCCGAAGCGGAACGCATCGACAGCTTGCCGGAAGTAGCGCGCGCCGTGACCCTGGCCAGCCTGGTGCCGGACCAGCAGGCCGACAAGCTGCAACGCATCGGCGCGACTGCCGAGGTCCTGATGCCGGTGCTGGCACAGCAGCCCGTGCCGCCCGCCCCCGACGCCGCGCGCATGGCCGCGTTGCGTGCGGCCGCGATCTCGCTGCGCAACGCGGCGCTCGACCATCCCGGCCCCGGCGCCGCGCCAGCCACCCGCCTGAGCCATGCATTGGGCGCATTGGCGCGGGCCGATCCCGACACGCGCGATCGTGCCGAGGCGGCCGTCGCCGGGCCGCTCCGGATCGCGCTGGCCGATTTGCAGCTGGCGCTGCAAGCCCGCCCGGTGACGCTCGCCAGCCTGCCCGACGCAGTCAAGCGCAACTGGATCGCCGCGGACGGCCGCGCGCTGGTCGACATCAGCCCGCGGCGTGCCAAGGACGCGGACCATGGCGGCGCCGCCGCCGAAAGCGCACACCTGCGCCGCTTCGCGCTGGCCGTGCAGCGGGTTGCGCCGGACGCGAGCGGCGGCCCGATCTCGGTGATGGGCGCGGCCGAACTGATCGTCGAGGCCTTCGTGCAGGCCGCGATCCTGGCCGTGGTGACGATCACGCTGCTGCTGTGGATCGCCTTCCGTCGCTTCGGCGATGTGCTGCGGACCATGGTGCCGCTGCTGGTGTCGGGCCTGGTGACGCTCGAGGCCTGCGTGTTGCTCGGCATTTCTCTGAACTTCGCCAACATCATCGCACTGCCCCTGTTGCTCGGGGTCGGCGTGGCATTCAAGATATATTATGTGATGGCCTGGCGCAGCGGCGAAGCCGCCCTGCTCCAGCACGGCCTGACCGAAGCCATCGTCGTGAGCGCGGCCACCACGGGCACCGCCTTCGGCAGTCTGTGGCTGTCCAGGCATCCGGGCACCGCCAGCATGGGCGAGCTGCTCGTGCTGTCCCTGGTCTGTACGCTGATCGGCGCCGTGTTCTTCCAGCCGATCCTGCTGGGCCAGCCGCGCGCGCGGCCGCACCAGGCCGACTCGGCGCTCGAACCTTCTTCCTCCTGAACCGACCACCCGACCGGGCCCTGTATGCAAGCACAGCCGAAACCTCCCGCCTCGTCACGCATCGTCCGAATGCTCGCGGTCGCCAGCCTCGCGGCGCTGCAAGGCTGCGCCACCGGGCCAGGCGCGAATCCGGCCGACCCGTTCGAGCCGCTGAATCGCGTCACCTGGCGTATCAACGACGCCATCGACCGCACCGTCGCGCAGCCGGTGGCGCGCGGCTACAACCGGGTCGTGCCGCGCCCGGTCCGCACCGGGGTCGGGAACTTCTTCTCGAATCTGGGCGATGTGCCCGTGATGTTCAACGATTTCGCCCAGCTGCGCTTCATGGACGGCATGTCCGACCTGCTGCGCGTGGCCGTCAACAGCACTTTCGGGCTGCTGGGCTTCCTCGACGTCGCAACGGCGGCCGGCATCCAGAAACACGACCAGGACTTCGGCCTGACCCTGGCCCGCTATGGCATGCCGAGCGGCCCCTATCTGGTGCTGCCGCTGTTCGGACCGAGCACCTTCCGCGACGCCGCCGGCTTCGGCGTCGACCAATACGCCGCGCCGGTCAATTACGCGCGCCCTGCCGTGCGCAACACGCTCTGGGGCGTCAACTTCGTCAGCGAGCGGGCACGTTACCTGAACGCCACCAACCTGCTCGAGGAAGCGGCGCTGGACAAATACCTGTTCGTACGCGATGCATGGCTGGGCCAGCGCCAATCGAAGCTCGAGGAAGGCAAGCCGCAGGCCTTGCCGGACTACGACGTGGACCAGGGCAGCGGCCGTGCCACCGAGAAGGGGAAATGATTCAGCGTGGCGGCGCCAGCGCCGCACCCAGTTGACGGCGCAAGCGGCGCAGGGTGTGGCGGGCACGCCAGGCGTCCAGCGCCAGCGCGGCCAGGGGTACGATCTCGCGTGGCGTGGCGGCCAGGCCGCGCAGCAAGGCGAGCGTGTCGGTGCCGCCATCTTCACGCATCGCCAGGAGCGCACAATCGGGCAGGCTGCGCCCGGCCGGGTCGAGCACCACCCGGCAGGCCGCAAACGGCAAGCCGTGGCGCCGCGCGGCCAGCGCCGCCGCATGCGATTCCATGTCGCAGGCCCGCACGCCGGCTTCCCGCCACAGCCTGGCCTTCGCGCTGCGTGTGGCGAGCGGCGCATCCAGCCCGGCCAGCAATCCTTCGCGAGCCTGCGGCAGGCGAGCCAGCAAGGCGCGTGACCATGCCTGGTCGACGGCGATCGGTCCGGCCGCGGTCCACACCCCGCTTGCCAGCACGCAGGCGCCCGGCTGCAGGGACGGGTCGATCCCGCCGGCACAGCCGAAGCTGAGGATGCCGGCCCAGCCTTGCGCTCCCTCCGGATGGCCGGCGAGCAGCGCGTCGAGGCGCTCGGCCACCCGCCGCGGTCCCGGCCCGCATACGGTCAGCATGCCCGGCCCGGCCGCGATCGCCGCCTCGAAACCCAGCCCGCACACCACGATCAGCGGGGCGTCCTTGGCGGTCGCCGGTCTCACATGCCGAACCCCGGCTTGCCGCCCCCCGCCGCACGCAAGTTGCGGTAGCGGGCCAGCGCCCACAAGGGGAAATAGCGCGCATAGCCGTGATAACGCAGGTAGAACACGCGCTCGAAGCCGGTGGCCGTGTGATGCGCCTCGTCCCACAGCCCGTCCTGGCGCTGGTGCTCGAGCAGCCAGGCGATCCCGCGCGCAACCGCCGGCGCGTCGACCGCGCCCACCGCCATCATCCCGAGCACCGCCCATGCGGTCTGCGAAGGCGTCGACTGGAACCGCCGGTGGCCGTCGTAGTCGAGGCGGTAGCTGTCGCCGTCCTCGCCCCAGCCGCCATCCTCGTTCTGGATCGACGCCAGCCACGCGACCGCGCGCGCGACCGCCTCGCTCTCCATCCCGAGTCCGGCGGCGCCGAGCGCGCACATGACGCTCCAGGCGCCGTAGACGTAGTTGATGCCCCATCGCCCGTACCAGGCGCCGCCGTCTTCCTGCTCGTCGAGCAGCCAGGCCAGCGCACGTCCCGCCGGCGACCCGGGGTCGCCGCAAGCTTGCGGATCGAGCTGGGCCAGCATCGACAGGCAGCGCGCCGATACGTCGGCGGTGGGCGGGTCGAGCAGCGCACCGTGGTCGGCGAAGGGGATGTTGTTCAGGTAGAGGTGGGTATTCTCGGGATCGAAGGCGCCCCAGCCGTGGCCGTGGCGGCCGCCGCGGCACTGCATGCCGAGCACCCATTCGCGGGCGCGCTCGACCGCATCGAGGTAGCGGGGCTGGGGCAGCAACTGGTCGGCGCGGTGCATCGCCATCGCCACCACCGCGGTGTCGTCCACGTCCGGGTAATGCGCATTCGCGTACTGGAAGGCCCAGCCGCCGGGACGCAGACCGGGACGGCGCTCCTTCCAGTCGCCTTGCAGGTCGAGGATCTGCAGCGGGCGCAGCCACTCCAGGCCGCGGATGGCCGCCTCGATCGCTTCCGGCGCCCCTGTTTCGAGCAGCGCATGCGTCATCAGCGCCGTGTCCCAGACCGGCGACAGGCAGGGCTGGCAATAGGCTTCGTCGCCGCGGTCGACCAGCAGCTTGTCGATTGCCAGACGCGCGGTGGCGGCATCCGGGTCGTCGCGCGACACGCCCAGCGCATCGAACATCAGTACCGCGTTGACCATGGCCGGGAAGATGGCCCCGAGACCATGCTCTCCGTTCAGGCGCTCGCGCACGAAGCTGCTGGCGCGCTCGATCGCCCGGTGCCGCAGGCGCGCCGGCATGCGCGGCTGCAGCCTGCGCATGCCGGCCTCGGCCTTGCTGAAGAGCGAGAACCACAGCCGGTTCTGGTGCGGCGCGCACGCTGCCGGACCAAGCTGGCGCGGCGGCGCCAGGAACAGCTCGTCGATGCCGACTCCGCGCGGGTTTCGCGCGCGCGGCTTGAGCGCATACAGCACCAGCAGAGGCGTCAGCACGGTACGCGTCCAGTATGAAACCTTCGACAGGTGGAACGGGAACCAGCGCGGCAGCAGCGCCACCTCGACCGGCATGACCGGCACCGCCTGCCACGGTACGACCTCGTACAAGGCCAGCAGGATGCGGGTGAACACGTTGCTGCGTTCGGCCCCACCGTGCGCCCGGATCGCTTCGCGCGCCCGGACCATATGCGGCGCATCGGGCGAGTCGCCGATCATCTTCAGCGCGAAATAGGCTTTCACGCTGGCGCTCGGATCGTAGGCGCCACCGTGGAACAGGGGCCATCCGCCGTGCCCGCACTGGAGGCGGCGCAGGTAGCACCCGATCCTGGCTTCCAGCGCCGGGTCGGGCGGTTCGCCCAGAAAGTGCACCATCAGCACATACTCCGCCGGAATGGTGGCATCCGCTTCGAGTTCGTACACCCAGTGGCCATCGGGCCGCTGCTCGCGCAGCACCGCCTGGAGCGCACGGTCGATACCGCGCTCCAGGAACGTCCCCTGCATCTCCTGGAGAAGCCCACCGGCACCTGCTGTGCCCACCTGCAATGCCCGGAACGCTGAATGTTTCATCGTTCTTTCCAACCTATGCTGATGTGCTGGAAAACGGCATGCCGTAACAGGATGCCGACCCGTTCAAGCTTGCCCTCCTTCGGTGCCGTCTTCTGCGCACAAGCTGGACAGGGAAACGCGCCGCGCATAGACAGATCGGCGCATTCTAGAACATCCCCGACATTCGGGGCGGACGACACGGCGGGAGCGGGCTGGGGGCTGCATCGCGACAACAAAGCGCCCTTGATCATTCGTGCAGATGATCAAGGACTGGCCTGGACACAGCTCGGCGGGAAACTCTTTCGCGAGGCCATTCTTTCACCGTAATTGCACGCGCTCTTACAAATGGTTTCGAATGAAACGTTTACGAACTTTCGCGCGCGCGCCTCAGCAAGTAGGCTATCAGGCTCGGCAATAGCCAGCGCTCGTCGCGGCAAATCACGGCCAGCCGATCGTCTTTTCTTCAAACGGAGTCCTCCTTGTCCGAATCACAAGTTCCCCAACCGGAGACGGTAATCAAAATCATCGGCGTAGGCGGTGCCGGCGGCAACGCCGTCAGCCATATGGCGTCCTCCGGACTGCCCGCCTTCGAATTCATTTGCGCGAATACCGACGCGCAAGCCCTGTCGAACACCCAGACCGAAAAGCGGATCCAGCTTGGCGAGAGCGGCCTTGGCGCCGGCAGCGACCCGATGGTCGGACGCGAAAGCGCCATACGCGAACGCACCATCATCGCCGACGCGCTCAAGGGCGCCGACATGGTGTTCCTCACCGCCGGCATGGGTGGCGGCACCGGCACCGGCGCCGCGCCCGTGGTGGCCGAAGTGGCGCGCGAGCTGGGCATCCTGACCGTCGGCGTGGTGTCGAAGCCCTTCGAATTCGAAGGCCCGCGGCGCATGCGCGTGGCCGAAGAAGGCGTCGCGGCGCTGGCCAGATGCGTCGACTCGCTCGTCATCGTCCTGAATAGCCGCCTCGAAGAAGTTCTGGGGGACGATGTCACGCAAAAGCAGGCGTTTGCCGCCGCTGACGAGGTATTGAGCAAGGCCGTTACCGGCATTGCGGAAATCATCGCCGTGCCGGGAATGATCAACGTCGATTTCGAGGACGTCCGCACGGTGATGCGCCAGACCGGCATGGCGATGATGGGCTCTGCCCAACACGCCGGCGACGACCGTGCCGTCAAGGCGGCCGAAGAGGCAATCTCGTGTCCGCTGCTCGATGGCTCGAACCTTCGCGCCGCGCGCGGGGTGCTGGTCAACATCACCGCATCCGAAGAAACCTTGAAATTGCGTGAAACCAAGCAGGTGATGAACGCCATCTGTGCGCAGACCAGTGACGACGCCATCATCAAGTTCGGCGCGGTCTTCGACGATACGCTGGGCGACGCCATGCGTGTGACCGTCGTTGCCACGGGCTTGAACCGGCCCAGCGACTTCGCTGTCGGCGCGAGGCGATCGTCGATGTCGCGTTCAGGAACCCAGGCACAGTCGATCCTGCGCCAGACCCCTTTTCAGGCGCCTGCAAGGCCGACATCGGTCCAGCACGAGTCGCGGGCGGGGTCGGCCTCGCGCCAAGCTGCCTCCTATACCAGCGAGGATGTCCAGCGCCATTAACGGCGGACATGAGCAAGAAGAAGGCCGCTGATCATTCCGGTCGGATGATTAGCGGCCCTTGAGATCAGCCTTTAAATTCAGCTATTTACTGATTTCCGGTTATTCCCCAGGTAGCCGTTGACGCGAACTTGAGCGTCCTAGAAGCAAGCTGCGGGGCGGAAGTCACCGCCGTACGCACAGCGTAGCCGCAGCCGCCCAGCAGGCATCCGCGAGCGATCCAGCCTTTCCACCTGTTCCCCCATACGCCCACCGGCAAGCAAGTAAAAGCAATCTCCAAGGGACTTTACTGGTCGCGCACGACACCACTTGTCGCGCCAACCTTGAGAATGCCATCAATTCAGGTGAAACACCTCGAGCCGGCCGCGCCGGCTCATTCAGACCCCTCGGCGTAGCTGCCACCGATCCGGTGCAGTTTAACAACAACGCCTCGCTCCGGGCCTGTATAGTTTCCGCTTTGAAATATATACTGACAATTACCGACAGCTAACAGATATTGCTTTGCTGAACGATCGCTCATGTCCCATGACGCTGGGATCTCGGCGTGGGGGGCGATATAGGTAAGAAAAAATGGCAAGGAATTCTTCGATGGCGATCCGGGCAATACGCAAAAAACACAACAGTCCAAGAAGTAAAAAAAGTAGCGGTGCGGGTGCCCGCCAAACGTTCGACGTGCTGGTGTTGGCCACCATGAGCGCCGGCAAGTCCTCATTCATCAATGCCTTGGTCGGCCGCTCCCTGTTGCCGGCAGCAAACGAGGCAACGACGGCATGCCTGACCAGTATCGAACACCGCCGGACCGCCAAATCGTTCCGGGGCACCTGCTACTCGGATGCCGGCGACAAGATCATCACCGAGCCCGACGCCTCGACCGAGGCGGTGCGGGCCTGGAATGCGGATACCCAGATCAGGCGCATCCACCTATCCGGAAAGTTCCGCACGCATCTTCCGCTGGGTCCCGGACTGGTCTTGCACGACACGCCCGGCCCCAACAATAGCCAGGACGAGCGCCACGGCGAACTGATGCTGGACGCGATTCACCGGGTGCCGTTCAAGCTGCTGTGCTATGTGCTGAACGCCGCCCAGCTGGGCACCTGGGACGATCGCAGGCTGCTTGAGCAGCTGCGTGAACTGCTCGCCCAGCAGCCGCAGCGACCGCTCGTATTCATCCTGAACAAGGTCGATCTGCTGGACCCGGAGCGTGGCGAGGATCTGGCCGGCAGCGTGAGCAAGGCCAGGCGATACCTCGAGGGGCTCGGCTTCCTGGATGCCATCATCGTTCCGACAATGGCGAATATCGCCCTGTATGCACGAAAGGCGATGCATGCCGAGCCACTCACTCGCGTCGAGCGTATAAAGCTGCGCCAGGCCCTCGACGAGCTGGGATTCGAACAAGAAAACACCCTGCAAGCCGCAGCCATGCCGGAAGCGCTCAAGGCGCGTGTGCTCAGGGAGCTCAAGAAATCAACAAGGCCCGGCCCCCTTCCGTCCGATGATGTGCAGGCGGGTGACGTGGCCGAACTGGAACAGCTACTTGTCCATAGCGGCATCCGGACTGTCGAATTCCTCTTAAATCAACGTAGTACGGCGGCTTGACCCATGCACCATATTGAAATCACACACAATCCGTTCATCGTCGAAACCCAGTTCACCATCAACGGCCACCCTCCGGCCGAGGGGTGCAGACTGACCAGCTACAGGCAATCCCGCCTGCAGGCCTGGATCGAAAGGCTGTTCGACGAACTGGACGCACTGTTCAACGGCGACAGCAATTTTCACGTCAGCTTCAAAGGGGTGGAGTCGGATTACCTCGACGTGCAGGAGGCGGCCGAAGTCGCCATCGCACGCGGCATGCAGGTGACGGTCGAGTGGGTAGCGACGAAACCTACCGAGACCCGCCTCGATCGGATGCGCAAGCTGATGAAAGAAGCGCTCAAGAATCCGAAGTTCCATGCTTACATCAGCCAGGACGCGGAATTGCAGGCATCCATCGATGAAGCGTTCAATGCCGATTTTGACGTGTACGTCGTCGCCACCATGTCATCGGGCAAATCGACACTGATCAATGCCATGCTCGGCCGCGATCTGCTCCCCGCAGCCAACGAAGCGACGACCGCCACCATCACGCGTATCGCCGACGACAAGTCGAGCGCATCGTTCCGCGGCACGCGCATCGACAAGGACGGGCAGGAAGTGGCTTTCGTCGAAGGGATCGACCTCAAGACCGTCGAAGAATGGAACAAGCTCGACGACACCCTGCAGATCGAAATCGAAGGGAATATCCAGGCGATACAGCAGCGCGACAACGTCCGGCTGGTGCTGACCGACACGCCCGGACCCAACAACAGCCAGGACGAAGAACACGAACGGGTGACGATGAGCTTCGTGCAGGATTCCAAGCGCAACCCGCTGATCCTGTACGTGCTCAATGCGACCCAACTCAGCACCAACGATGACAGGAACCTGCTCCGGCTGGTGGCGAGAGCCATGGACAAGGGCGGCAAGCAGAGCAAGGACCGCTTTATCTTCGTCATCAACAAGATGGACGTGTTCGATCCCGAAAAAGGCGAAGACCTGCCCTCGGTGCTGGCGCGCGTACGCAAGTACCTGGAAGACAACGGGATCCAGAACCCCCAGCTTTATCCGGTGTCGGCAAATCTCACCCGCCTGATCCGCAAGCCCCACGACGCGCATTCGCGCAAGGAGCGCGGCGACTACAACGCCATGGCCGACCTGTTCAGCGAAGAGCCGAGCATGAACCTGCTGCAGTACATGCCGATCACCTCACGGGTCAGCCGTACGCTGGAGGAAAAGGCGTACTCCCCGCTGATGCTCAGCAGCGGACTGCCCGCGGTCGAGGCCATGATCGATGAATACATCGACAAGTACAACCTGCCGCACCGCCTGAAGCGCGTCTACGACGCCTTGAACAGCGCGATCGAGGTGGGACTGAACGAATCCAGCCTGACCGCGCAGCTCGAGCAGGGCGCGGAGGAACTCAAGCGCATCAACGAAGAGCTCAAGGTCTTGCAGGCACGCCGCCAGAAGGGCTTCGATGTCGAGGCCTACAAGGACAAGATCGCGCGCGAAGGCAAGATATTGCCGGAGTCTATCGAGCAATCCCTGACCGCGCTACAGAAGGTGAACGACGACTTTCTCAAGAAAACCGCCGGCGTGCTCAGTGGATCGGTAAAACCCGACATGGCCGAGCGCGCGATGAATGAAGCCGAACAGAACGTACGCTTCCACTTCAAATCGCTCGTGAACAGCTATGAGACGGTATTCGAGGAAAGCCAGGAGACCATCAGGAATGACCTGAAGGCGGAATACCAGCAATACGTCGTGGATCTGTTCGACGGCTGCCAGGATCTGGAATTGCCGATCCTGGAGGGCATTCGCAAATCCGTCGCCGACATTTCGCTGAACCTGGCCGTCGAAAAAAAGGAGATCAAGACCCGCCAGGTCGTGGTCGGCCAGCACGTCGTCAAGACCAGCAAGTGGTACAAACCCTGGACCTGGGGCGACAAGGAAACCGTCAACGTCTACGGGGACGAAGCCTACGTCGACCTGACCGAAGTGTGGGGTCAACGCCAGACGCAGATCCGTACCGAATTCTCGAAGCTGGTGAAGAGCGCGCGCAAGCGCATCGAAACCGGCAAGGACACGCTGATCGAACAATTCCTCGCGTTCATGGAGCAGGAATTCGACGAAAAATTCGATGCGCTGCTGAACTCCATCGAAGAAAAGCTGAACGACAAGAAAGCGCGCGAACAAGCGCTGAAAGAAGCGAAGGCATCCCATGCATGGATCACTGCCTTCAAGAGCAAACTCGACGACACCCTGGCGGTGTGAACAATCGCATGACTACTGATACCACCAATCTGCTCAAGATGCGCAAGTCCTTCCTGGAAGCCCTCAACGACCCGCAAAGCGATACGGGCTTGCTGAAGGACATGCTGAAAGAGCTCAAGGCCGCCTATCCAGGCATCGTCGTCGCCTATGGGGCCGAGGACGAGCAGGACGCGATCGGTACTACGCCATCCAGCTGGAACGAACAATACTTCAGCCGGCAAAAGAAACTTGCCGAGAGAAACTTCTCGCAGGAACGCTTAGAACACCTGATGCAGGTGCGCGAACTCTTCCGCCAGCAGGGCCGCAAGGGCTTCGTGCCGGGAGCGCGGAAGGCTGCGGTCGACCCGGCGCCGGCACTCGACAACGGCTACAGCCCGTCGACCAATCTCAGGAAATTCGTCGATGAGGGCGATGTGCCGACCATACGCATGGCACTGACCGTGGAACTCGAGGATAGCCGACGCGATGCCCGCACCATGCGCGCCGCGCTGGCATGGGCAAAGTCGCGCGTGCCGGGCCTGTGCGAGCCCTATGCCGAAAAGGCGTTCGCCCGGGCGGTCGAACGCGACCGCCAGCAGTGGACGGAAGACTATTACGGCACGCAGGCGGTGTACCTCGACACGAATTTCTCGGAAGAGCGCTTCCTGCATCTGGTCGACGTGCGCGAGCATCTGCGCCAGCAGGGCGCCGCCAAGCCCGCAGCGCCGGCCGCGCCGACACGGCCGGCCGCACCGGCGCGCGCACCGGCATCCGCGCCACGCCCGGCCGCACAACCCGCGGTGGCGGCGGCCCGGCCGGCCCAGCCGCCCCACCGCTCGCCGCCGCCACCCGCCCGGCCAGGTATGTCTCCCGTCATGATAGCCGCGCTGCTGATCGGCGGAGCCCTGGCCGTGGTCGTCATCCTCATGCTGGCGTTCAGGAAGTAAACATGACGCAAATGAAGTCCAACCTGGCCTCGGCCAGCGATATTCGCGAGAATGCGCTCCTTACCCTCGATGCGGGACGCGCGCTGATCAATCGCAGCTACCTGGCCGAGTTGCAGGATTATCCGGTCAAGGCACTGGCCGGCAGCGCCCTGCCCTTTCGCCGGGCGAGCGACTTGCGGGTGTTCCGGATCGAGCGCATCGTCCAGGGCAACAAGCAGTCCGTACTCGAGAGCACGACCGCTGCCTACACCGCGCTGGGCGCGGCCGGCTATTCCGTCTTCCTGTTCCTGCGCTCGGACGGCATAGAGACCGAGCTCTACATCGGCACACGGGGCGAACCCGGCAAGGCGCTCGGCCAGAGTTCCGGCGAGCTGCTGCTGGAAACCTTCAAGGGACATTTCTCGGGAAGCTCCCTGCTGCCCCTGGGCGCCAGGGATGCCGATGCCCTGCTCGACGGGATGCTGGACGAGAAAGCGAACCCGTCGTGCAGCGTCACGGCCGTCACCGGCGTGCCGGCACTCTCTACCGACAACCGCGAACATTTCATGCAAGGCCTGGAGCGTTTCATCGACGCCGCCGAACGGCGCGTCTACCAGGCGCTGATCCTTGCCGAGCCGGTGTCCTCACAGAGCCTGGAACAGATCCGCATCGGCTACGAGCAGGTGGCGACGCAACTGTCCCCCCTGCTCAAGCTGAACCTGTCCTTCGGCGAGCAGGAAAGCGACAGCGTCGGCCTGAGCCTCAGCCGGAGCTTGAGCGAGTCGCTGGGGGAAAGCCTGGCGCTGACCGAGACCCGCAGTCAGGCGCACACCAGCGGCACCTCGACCACGGTAACCAAGGGAAGCTCCGAATCCATCGGCGGCAAGACCACGAGCGCCAAGGTGGCGCCCATCGTCGGCGGCGTGCTCGGCGGCGTCGTCGGCTCATTTTTCGGGCCGGCCGGGACCATGGTAGGCAGCCAGCTGGGCTCCACCATCGCAGGCACGGCCTTCGACAAGCAGCGCACGACCAGCAGCAGCGAGTCGCACGCAGAAACCAGCAACGCCAGCGACACGGTTTCGGAAGGCACGTCACAGGCTAGGACGCGCTCGACCACCTCGACCACCGGCGCCAGCGATACCCGGTCCTCGAACAGGACCACGGGAGCGAACCGACAAATTTCGATCGAAGCGACCGACAAGAGTATCGAGCAGCTGCTGGACAAGATCGACCACCACCTGAAACGCATCGATGAGGCGAAGACCTATGGCGGCTGGAATTCCGCCGCCTATTTCATCGGCGACAGCACCGCGTCGTCGGAAGCACTGGCCAGCATCTTCCTGGGCCTGATCCGCGGGAACAATTCGAGCCACGAAGACTTCGCCCTGACGACCTGGAACTCGGCAAGGAAGTCGGCTGTCCTCGACTGGCTGGGAACGCTCAGCCACCCACCGCTGCAGCACGGTTTGGGCAAGCGCCTTCCGATCGCCTACCTGACGCCAGCCACGCTGGTCTCGGGCAAGGAGCTCGCGATCCAACTGAGCCTGCCGCGGCGCTCGACCTCCACGGTCGCCGTGATGGAGACCCAGGCCTTCGGGCGCAAGGTGCAGCGCCTGGACGGCGGCACGCAAGCGCCAGGCCGCGGCCGCAGCCTCGTCCTCGGCCAGATCCGCCACCTCTGGGAAAACCTGCGCCAGACCATCGACCTCAACCTCGATCAGCTGTCCAGCCACGTCTTCGTCAGCGGATCGACCGGTTCAGGCAAGAGCAATACCATCTACGGGATGCTCAGCCAGATCAGTGCGGCAGGCATTCCTTTCCTGGTGATCGAGCCGGCCAAGGGCGAGTACAAGCATGTATTCGGCCATCGTCCGGACGTGCAGGTGTTCGGCACGCACCCCGGCTATGGCCCCCTGCTGCGGATCAACCCCTTCCACTTCCCGCCGGCGATCCATGTACTCGAGCACGTCGACCGGCTGATCGAGATCTTCAATGTCTGCTGGCCCATGTATCACGCCATGCCGGCGGTGCTGAAGGAAGCGATCCTGCTGGCCTACGAGCAGGCCGGCTGGGACCTCGAGCGCTCCGTTAACCGGCATGGCGACGGGCTGTTTCCATCCTTCGCCGATCTGCTGGTCACCCTCGAGCGGGTCATCACCGTCTCGGCATATTCGGAGGAGGTCAAAGGCAACTTCATCGGCGCGCTGTCGACGCGGATACGGAGCCTGACCAACGGCCTGAACGGCCAGATCTTCACCGCTGACGAAATCGCCTGCGAGCTGCTGTTCGACAGCCCGGTGATCGTCGACCTCAGCCGGGTCGGGTCGGCCGAAACGAAGTCCCTGATCATGGGTGTGCTGGTGATGCGCCTGAGCGAATACCGGATGGCCCAGGGCGGCATGAACCTACCGCTGCGCCACGTCACGGTGCTCGAAGAAGCGCACCATCTCCTCAAGCGCAGCCACGGCGAAGGGGGCGCCGAGGGCGGCAGCCTGGTCGGCAAGTCCGTGGAAATGCTCACCAACGCCATTGCCGAGATGCGCACCTTCGGTGAAAGCTTCTTCATCGCCGACCAATCGCCGCACGCGGTCGATATCGCGGCAATCCGCAACACGAATACCAAGATCATCATGCGCCTGCCGGAAGAGATGGACCGGCGCCTCATCGGCAAGTCGGTCGCCCTTCGCGACGAACAGCTCGACGAAATTGCGCGGCTGCCACAGGGGGTGGCCGTCGTCTATCAGAACGACTGGCTCGAGCCCGTGCTGTGCCAGGTGAAGAAGTTCGACGACCCCGGGCAGGCCTACACCTATCGGCCGCAGGCGCTGAGCAAGGCCGACCGCAGGATGCTCAACCGGCATGTGCTGCACCTGCTGCTGGCCGAGCGCGTTGCCCAGGCAACGCTGCCCGACCTGGCTCTGCTCGATACGGCGCTGCGCACACAGCCGCTGCTCGCCTCGAGCAAGGTCGCCTTGCTCGAAGCGATCGCGGTAGCGATGCAAGGGAAGCTGCCGGCCATCTGCCAGCCGCATGCGTTCAAGGCGATGTCGCGGCTCGTCGTTGACGTGCTCGGTTGCCGCGCGCGCGTACGCCAGCACGTGCTGGAAGCGGCCAGCTACCCGGAACTGCGTCAGTTGCTGGGTACGCTGCTGAGCGACTGCGTGGACGGCCTGGACGACCAGCTTCGCCTGGCTGCCGAGCAGTGCCTGATGAAGGACTACAGCCTGCAGCACGAGAACAACCTGGCGATCTACTCGGCCTGGCACGGCACCCTGGAAACGACGGAGCCCGCATGAACCTTGAATTTTTTCCCATCAACCGCCTGGACATCTCCTGCAAGCTGGACTTGCTGGCCCGTGACATGCCCGGCAAGACGATGGACATCGCCGAGCTCGACAAACCTGTCGCGCTGACGCAGGAGACCCGCGAGAATCTGCCGCGCCTGGGCGACGAATCGCGCGAGCGGCTCAAGGGCAAGGAGTATCCGGACCCGGTGCTGGACGCAATCGACAGCGAAGCCGAAGCGCGCATCTATGAGCAGGCCGAGCTCAAGCCGGAAGTCGTCGACGGCAGGGATGCCTTGATCCGTACCGATATCGATTACGACAAGCCAGACCTGTTCGGCGAGACGAACCTGGACCGCATGAAGGACGGCAGAGCGCCGCTGGACGCCAACGACCGTCCGATCGAACTCCACCATATTGGACAAAAGGCGGATTCGCCATTGGCCGAGCTGACCGGCGCCGAGCACCGCAGCAATGGCAATGACAATATTCTGCACAACAAACTGAAGGAGTCGGAAATCGACCGGACCGACTTCTGCAAGCAACGCGAGGAATATTGGAAAGCGCGTGCAGAACAGATCGAGAACCAGCGTGGGGAGGGAAATAAATGATGGAGCAACTCAAGGCATTGGCCGAGCGCCGCGGAGCGAAGACACGACCTGCTGACATCGACAGCATCCGGGCACTCGAAGCCCGGCTGGGGTTCGGTTTGTCACCGGAATACAAGGCCTTCCTGTCCTCGTTCGGGGTCATCGTGTCGGGCAGCGCCGAGGTATATGGATTGGGCGTACCCGACAATTATTATCTGAACGTGGGGAATGCTTACGCCGATCTGAGCCGCGACCCCGGCTACCCGCCGAACGCGGTCCCGGTCCTCGATGCGGGGGACGGTCGCTACTACCTGTACGATAACAAGGCACACAAACTGGTGCTCTGGGCAACGCCGAATGGCGGCATCGTGGAAGTCCTCGATACGACCTTCGAATCCTTCCTTCTCAAGGAGGTTTTCCAGGCAGCTTGAGCGCGTTCACGCGGCTTCGGTGTCTCCGCCCGGTCCGGGAACAGTGCCGGCAACATCCATGGCAAACGGCTCGCTCCGGATCCTGCAAGGCGGATGGGGTTCGTAGCCATCCGCCGCCAGCACTAGCCTCTTTGGCCGTCCGAAAAATCCTTGATCCAGCACAGCGTATTCACGAGCGCCATCTCTTCAGGGGTCGAGCACCGGATCGACATCAGGGCCGGGTTGGCAATCAACAGCGCCAGGCATTTGGCGCGGGAGATCGCGACATTCGTGCGGTTCTTGCTGTACAAGAATTCGATAAAGCGCGGCAGATATTCGCCGCTCGATGTCGCCATCGACACGATGACCACTTCGGCTTCCTGTCCCTGGAATTTGTCGACGGTGCCGACCCGGGCGCCATCGGGCAACACCTGCTTGAGCAGGTTCACCTGCATGTTGTACGGCGCGATGACGAGGATGTTTTCCGCGGCCATGGCGCGGGTCCGGCCGTGCCTGTCCGTGTAGCTTTGCCTGAGCAGGTCGACGTAGAGCACACGGGCCAGTTCGGCTTCTTCGCGGCTTTTCTGGGAACAGCCATCGTGCTGGGCAGGGAGGTACGCGATGCCGGTCGGCCTGAGCGCCGGGTGCGCATCCGGGCGCAGCACGAGCGCCTGCCGGTGGTTGTCGCGCTCCGCTTCGAGCCGCCCGTCGTAGATGGCTTCGGAGATGAAGCGGCACACGTCGGGATGCATGCGATAGCTCGTCTTCAGGAAAATCCCCCGCTCGGGCGCGATGGTCGCTACGCCGTCGAGCAGGTATTCGAGCGAGGATTCGCCGGACCGGCCGGGATGCACGCCCTGGATGGGCTGCCCCAGTTGCATCTGGTCGCCGAGCAGCACGATGTTCCTCGCGCTCACGCCCATCGCCACCAGGTTGGCCAGGGCCACCTGTCCCGCTTCATCCACGAACAGGTAGTCGAGCGCCTGGTCGAGATGCGGGTCGGCGAACAGCCACGCGGTTCCCGCGATAAGGCGCGCCCCTGAACCCAGCGCCATCACCACCTCGTCGTTGCGCGCCACGTCCACGATCTGCCTGCCGTCGAACCGGGCGTCGTCATTGTCCATGGGGGACTTCTTGACGCCGTAGAAGTCCAGATGCTGCGCCGCCGCCACTTTTTCCACGCCTGCAAGCAGGTTGTTGATCGCCTTGTGGCTGTTCGAGGAGATGCCGACCGAGCAGCCGCGGCGCATCAGCTCGACAATGACGTGGGATCCCGTATAGGTTTTTCCGGCGCCCGGCGGGCCTTGTACGAAGACGGCGCCACGGTCGAGCCGGGCAATCGCATCGATGATCTGGGGCAGCGCCTCACGCGCGTCGTCGACGATCGCGCTGCCGGCCGCATGCCCCTCGATACGGGGAGGCTCCCGGTTCAGGAAAGCGCACAGCGCCGGGTAGGCGCCGCTTGCGCTCACGATGCTGTCGGCGAACCGGAACACCGCGTCCCTCAGCTTCTCGCTCGAGATCGGCCCGCCCAGGCCGATGTCCAGCACGGCCGGAGGCGCTTCCTTTTTCGGGCCGAGCTTGAAGCTGACACGGCGGGCATCGTGGTCGACGACCAGGTCGCTCACGGCCACGCCGTTGTGCGCCTGCACGCAGCCATCGCCGGTCTTGAGTTTGGTTTCCTGCTCGGGATACAGGTAGGTATAGCGGGTCGACCGGTTCACGGCGGCGGGCGGATGATCCGGGTCGGCAACCAGTCCCGCAATGCTCTCGGCATCGTCGAGCAGCTCGTCCTGACTCATGTCCATGCGGTTGAACATCGCCCACCAGGCCGGCTTTTCCGCCCGCCGGTGAAAGTCCAGCAGCTGGAAAGTCAGTTCCTTGAGGCGGTCTTCGGCGGTCCACGCGGCCCGGTCCGGCGGCAGCACGTCGGCCAGCTTCTCGCGGTAGGGTACCAGGGCCTGTTCGGCATCGCTCAATTCGCCGCCAGCCGCGCCATCTGCCGATTGCCCTGGCGCCGCCCCGTCGCCGTGCGCCGCGCCGAACCATTGTAGCGCGGCGGGGCGCAGCGTCAGCAGCCATTGCCGCAGTTCGTAAGTGGACCGTACATCGTCGAAGTTGTAGTCCTCGATGTCCTTGAGGAGTTTCGGATCCTGGTTTGCTTTCCACTGCTCGTAAAACACGATGCTTGCGCCGGCGTTCTGCACATCGCCTTCGCGCGCCTTCATGTAGAAACGCTCGATATTCTTGATCGAGTAGCGCGGCTCGGACACCCGCATCCCTTCGCGCACGACTTTATACAGATCGACGAGCTTCGCGCGGCGCAGCAGCTTGTCGACGTCCGCTTCGCGGGTACCGTGCAGGGACATCAGCTTCTTCAGCGCCGTCACTTCATAAGCCGCGTAGTGGTAGACATACGCGCCGGGATACTGGCGCAGGCGGGCGCTCACGAAGTCCATGAACTGCTCGAAGCCGATCTTCTCTTCCGCGCGCGTATGTGCCCAGAACGGTTTGAACACGGCTTGTCCGGCGTCGAAGAAGTACAGCCCGAATAGGTACTCGAGTCCGCCCTCCTCCAGCGGATCGCCTTCCATGTCGAAGAACATGTCGCCGGAGTCCGGCGCGGGAAGCCGGGCAAAGCCGCGTGTCCCGCCGGGGTCGGCGGGCAGCAGGTCGAGGTGGCGCTCGCCCGTCTGGCGCGCCTTGAACTGCAGCGCCGCCTGGTGCCTGAGCCTTGCGAAGGTCTCGGGTGCAAGCTTCGCGATCCGTCGATCGGGCGCGGCCTGGGCCAGGGATGCCAGCGTCGGGATGCCGTCATCCTCCAGCTTCTTGATCTGCAAGCGGGACATGTTGGCGACCTGCGAGAGATGGTCGTCCGCCAGGCGCCGTTCTTCGCAGCGGTCCCGCCATTTGCACTGGCTGCACTTATCGCACACATGGGGATAGGGCGGGCTGGCCTCGCCCATTGCCCTGGACAGGTAGTCGTCGCGGACGGTCAGGAAATAGCGGCTGTAGTCGGCGTAACGGAAGCTGCGCTCTTTATTGTGGCCGAGCACGACGTGCATCAGCTGCGGCGCCAGCCCCTGCACCTTGGCGACCAGCGAAGAATAAAATGCCAGCTGGACCAGGAACTTGGCCTTGACGCTCCGGGCCAGCTTGGTATCCACGACTTCATAGCTGAACGGCCCGAGCGCCGACGGCCGTTCGACCCTGCGCAGAAAGTCGGCGTGACCGACGAAGGGCCCATCCCGGAACGCTGCCTGGAAAATGACCTCGACCCCGCCCTGCATGGCTTCGCGGGTCGCCGCTATCTTCTCGTCGAGACCGCGGCGGCCCTCGGCGATATCGATGAAGGAAGCGCTCGCGCCGGCGAGCCGTCTGGCATACGCGGCCTCATGCGCGTAGCCCTTTTCCTGCACCAGCCGGGCCTGGTCGTCGTCGGCAGCACGTGGCAAGGGTGTTACCAGATCGACGCGATCGAGGTAACAGATATGCTCGCATTCCAGGAAATTCACGACATCCGAGGCCGAGTGCAGGATGTCTTCGCCGTACCGTTGCATATTGCCTTTCTCTGTCGACAGCAGCCCGATTGGGCCAACCGGCAAATTCGATCTGTTGTAATGATCTGTTGTAATTAAGCGGCATGGCACCGCGTATCTGCGGGCGAACCCGGCTTGTGCCGCGGGTGCCGCCCTGCCAGGCTTGTTCCATAAGGGAAACTTTGTTGATAATAGCCAAATTCATCCATCCTTTCACCCTTTATCGCCATGGCCACCATTTCTCCCAGCATTCTCCCTCCGCTGCGCATGGACGCCGGCCGTTACCGCGAACTCGAGGTGCTGGAACGCCTGCGCGACTACCTGCCGCCGGGCTTCGAGGTCTTTCACAACATCGCCCTGCACACCCTCCGCGGGGGCCGCGACTGCTACGGCGAGATCGACGTCGCCGTGCTGTCGCCTGCCGGCTGCCTGCTGCTGATGGAAGTCAAGGCCGGCCCTGTGGTGCTGCGCGACGGTGGCATCTTCAAGCTCTACGGCGATGGCGAATGCGACGTCGCGCGCCAGGGCCGCTTGCAGCGTGTCGCCATGCAGAATCGGTTGAAGGAAGCCGGATTGGACACGGAACTGCTGAGCTGCCTGGTGCTGCCCGACTACGCGCTCGGCGACAGCCAGGTGGTCTCGATCCCGCGCGCGCGGATCATCGACGCCGCGGGCTATGCCGGGATGGTGTCGACGGTCCAGGGTTGGCTCGGGACCGTGCACAGCAGGGTCGACCGGGAAGCACTGCGGCGCCTGTTGCTCAACCAGTTCCAGGTCACGCCGAACCTGGAGGCGATGCGCGACCAGCTGCAGGGCACCGTGCGGCGCCTTGCCGATGGACTGGCAACCTGGGTGCCCCGCATCGATGCGCCCTCAGGCGTTTTCCGCATCCAGGCCACGGCCGGCTCGGGCAAGACCCAACTCGCGCTGCAACTGCTCGGCGCCGCGGCGGCTGAGGGACTGAGCGTCAGCTATGTCTGCTTCAACCGTATCCTGGCCGACCATGTGCGGCGGCTGGCGTCGCCGAAGGTGCAGGTGGTGAACTACCACGAACTGTGCGTCGAGCACTACCGGCGCCACCACGGGGAACCGGAGTTCTCGCCGGCGTCCTACCAGCGCATGACGGACGCCTATTTCGAAGCCAGCGCCGGCTTCGCGCCCAGCCTCGACTGATCATCGACGAGGCCCAGGACTTCGACGCCGGCTGGGTGGAGACCCAGTGTCATCGCCTCAAGCCAGGCGGCAGGCTGTACCTGTTGGAGGACGAAGCGCAGCGCCTTTACCAGCAGGCGGAGTTCGATCTGGGCGACGCGGTCACGATCCGCTGCAGCGACAACTTCCGCAGCCCGCGGGTGATCTGCGACGTGATCAACGCGCTCTCCCTCGTGCGTCCGCCGATCCGCAGCCTGAACCCCTACACGGGCGAGCTGCCGGGCATCCGTACCTACGGGTCCGACGAGGAACTACTCGCCGCGGCCGAAGCCGCCGTGGCCGCGCTGCTCGCGCGCGGCTTTGCGCTGAATGACATCGCGATCGTCTGCGGCCGCGGACGCGAGCGTTCGACGCTGCTGAACCGTGCCCAGATCGGCCCCTGGCGCAGCCGCCGCTTCACCGGTGAATACGACCGCAACGGCGAGCCGCGCTGGAGCAGCGGCGAGCTGCTGGTGGAATCGGTGTACCGCTACAAGGGCCAGAGCGCGCCGGCCGTGGTGGTGGCGGAGGTCGACTTCGCGGAACTCGACGACGCGGCGCGGCGCAAGCTGTTCGTCGCCCTCACCCGTGCGCAGATGGCGGCCGAACTGGTGCTGTCGGCCAGGGCCGAAGCCTGCCTGACAGCCGCCTTCGAGCAAGCTTCGGAAAGCTAGTCCGCGCTAATCCCGGTAGGCCGCCGCCATCCGCATGGCGATGCCCGCGGCTTCCTCGCACACGGCGACCGGCTCGTGATCACGACGCCGTCGCCGAAGCCGGGCAGCCACGGGGCGGACTGGCGGACTCATGCGACACTGCCTGTCGCCTGGCGGCGTATTCTGCGCCTGTCTCAACGCGCGCCCATCCACCCACATCAGGAGAACAATGATCACCCCGCACTGGTATCTTCCGCTCGAGCGCTGCGCTACCCTCGACGACCTCCGCGCGCAATGGTCGCCGCTGCTGGAGCGGCATGGCATGGGACCGTCGTACGAACCGCCGCGCTATTCCGACGCCATGCTTGCCTTCATCGGCGCCTGCCGCCTGCCGGCCCGGCTCAGGCTGGCCGCCTTGCTGGCGCTCGGCGCGGCCTTCGACTTCGACCTGCGCCTGGCGCTCGGCGCGCTCGACGAGGAAATCATGCTGGACGAGGCGCCCTGGCCGGACTCGGTGGCGGCCGCGGTGCGGGACAACGGCTCCGCGCTGCGGGTGGAGAGCACCGATCCGTGGCTTACCGCCTTCGTCGCCGGCCGCCTGGCGGGCGTCAGGGGAACGCTGTCGCACGATGGCACCCGCCTCGAGACCTGGCGCGCGGCATTCTGGGACGCCTTCCTGCAGATGGTCTGCCGCCACGCCTGGAGCGAAGGGGTGGCGCTGGCCCTGCGCCAGGGAGCCGACGCGGCTGCGGACGGGCACGAGGCGCTGGCCATCGCCGCGCGCGGCACCCATGTGCACGGCATCGACACGCCCGGCGAATGGGCTCCGCAGTTGGCCAACCACGATTTCCAGCGGATCCTGCTGCAGCTGCTTGACGGCGGCCTGGCGGCGGACCGGCTGGCCGCGGTGGCGCTGCCGGCCGCGGCTTCGGTCGACAACAGTGACATGCTCGAGTTCCTGCTGGCGCACGGCGCGCAGGTCGAGGCCGGCCGCGACCATGCGCTGGCGGTGGCGGCGCGCAACTTGGCCTTCGGCGCCTTCGCGTGGCTGCTCGAGCATGGCGCCGACATCCACGCCGACGGCGAGGCGGTGCTGGCGGCGGCGGTGGAGACACTGGACGACACCATGGTCGAGACAGTGCTGGCGGCCGGCGCCGACCTGCGTGCGGGGGGCGCGCGCGCCTACCGCGCCGCGCAGGAGGCCGAGCCGTACGACCTCTATTCGGTGGAGGCGGACCTGCGGGAAAAGCGTGCCGGCATGCTCGCGTTCCTGCAGCGCATCGAGCGCGATGGCCATGCGAGCGCGCCGGCTGGCCCTGGCACATGAGCACCATTTTCCTGTCGTGGCGAGAGCTGAGCCCGTAGACCCGGCACGCCGATGCTTCGGCATGCGCAGTGGAATTTTGTTTCATTTGAGCAATATTAATGTAATAATTCCTCCTCGTGAGCAGGCATGAACGAAGACATCGATGCCGACATGATCGGACAGCAGATCCTGGAAAACGACGAGCTGGTCGGCTTGATCCTCGAATCGGCACGCAAGCTGAGCGCGCCGATGACGATCCAGGAATTCATGGCATGGCTGAACCGCCTGGATGAATAAACGGTTTTTTCACCCACCACCGATGACACAGCAATGACCAACACAGCGGCAAACGACAGTATCAGTTCCCATCGCGGTTTCGCCCGCCTGTGCGAAAACCTGTCCGTTTTCAATCCTTTCGACGTGCTTGGATTGGAAACGTACGAGTTACGCCATACCAAGACACTCGCATGGCTGCTGGACCCAAAAGGCAGCCACAAGCTTGGCACCGCATTCCTGGAGCGCTTCCTGCAAGGACTTCCCGGCGCCGTTCGCGGGACGCTGCCGGCAAACGCGGGTGCAGCACTCGTCTTTTCCGAACTGGTCGTCAAGGAAGGCGTGCTGATGATCGGCGAGGCTTCAGCACCGGAGACGGCCGAACAGGTGAGCAAGAGCCGTATCGATGTCTATCTTCAGATCGGGTCGGATTTCTTCCTCGCCATCGAAGCCAAACTCGGTGCGAAGGAACATGGGAATCAGCTGCGGGATTATCGCGAAGCGGTCGAAAACCAGGCTGCCGGCCTTGCATCCCACACGACGACGCTACTGTACCTGACCCTGGACGGTGCCCAGCCCGTACGTGCCGACGAGGCGAAAAGCTGGACCGCGATCAGCTGGAGCGAGCATGTGCTGGTGCCCTTGCGAGCCACCCTGCGGGAAGCGCTGCGTTTGGCGGAAGGCATTGAAACGCCGGCAGACAACGTCCTGCACTTCCTGTCCGACTACCGGCGAACCCTCGAGAAAGTCACGAAGTCGCGCGAGTACGCGCCGCGCCTGCTCGCCGAGCAGATCCTGATGGAAGAGGCGCCGAAGGGCCCGATCCACGCAATGATCGATACTTTCCATGGCCAGGAAAAGGCACCGAAAGTCCGGCTCCAGCTGCAACTGAAGGCCATGAAAGGCGGCGCGGAAGCTGCGAAATTGCTGATGGAAGTCGAATCTGACATGCGTGCCGCGGTCTGCGACACCATCACGTCGCAGGTGTTGCGCGCGGATTGCGTGCAGATTCGATCTGCGAACCAGAAGAAGCAGAGGAAGTCGGCCAACAAAACAAGCATCGATTTCATCACCGCAAAGATGGCGAGCGTGATGGGAACCACCAAGCCCGCCTTCTGTTTCAGGCTCGATATCCGCAGAACAGAAGCGATCGAGCTGAAACTGTTCTTTCAGGAGCCGCGGCTTCGCTCCTCGGAAGAGCCCTTGCCCTGGCCGCAGGAACAGCTGATGCAGTGGCGCAGCCGGAAGGACTGCGGTGTGGAGTTCGATAACTGGAACCTCGGCGACAACATCAATGGCGGGATCGGACAGAAAATGGCTGTCATCACGATCGACCGCAAGCCGGAGGCGATTGTCAGGCGGCCGCCCGAGGCCGGTCGCATCAAGCAGGTGCAGGCCTGGCTTGCCAACGTCATCAGCTTCGTCGACCTCAGGATGGACGAGCTGCACAAGGCAGCGGGCGATGCCTAGCGCGCGACGGTGACCCTGGCGTGCAGTTTGTGGAAACGGAAAAATTCCCGCAGGCTGTTCGCCGCAAGTGGCTGCGGCAATCCAGTGTCCAGCAATACGTGCCCGATCGGCAGGCGGCCCGCGGCCGGCGCGCGGGCGCGCAGCGAGAGCGCCGGCACCATCAGATTGCCTGCCAGTTGGAACCGGGTCGGCGCCTGCCATCGTGCGCAGGCGATCCATTCCCGTTCGGCACACAGCTGCGGCGGACGGAAACGCGGCAGCACCATGCCCACGGCCTGGCGGAATCCGTCCCAGCACGAATCGAGCACCTGCTGTGCAGGCTGCTGCCCGAAGCGCTCGCAGGCGTGCACATAAAAGCTTTCAAAAAACGTGAAAATGGCGTCCATGACGGCACGCTGGGTGGCCGCGTCGTAGATGGCACCAAGGAGCGTAAACCCCCGCCGCCCTGCCGACCGTGATGTGGAAGGATCCTCTACATCGAGGTCCGGGGTGCGCAGGCCCACTGCATACGGGCCCCGGCCCTCGCCGTGGCTCAAGGCCGCGCCCACGCCATCGAACATGCGCACGACATAGCGCTCGAAGTGACTGCCGACCGGGTGAAGGCCATTCGCCAGTTCGTCCCCGAAGCGGCACTGCGGCGTACCCGGCTCGCGGCTGCGGCGCTCGTCGATAAAGGCATCCAGCAGCGGAAGCGCATACGCGTCGAGGGCAGCAAGGCCGGCGAAACGGACATCGGGCGCTGGCCACGCGCCGTTCTCGACGGCGTCGCGCAGTTGCTCGCCATTGGCAAGGACGTACAACAGCTGCGGCGGGACCGCGGCCTGGTCGATGCCATCCAGGAACCCGCGCTGCAGCGCCGCGCCCAGTTCCGCGGCCACGACCAGACGAACGTGCTTGTTAAAGACCATTCGTTTTCCTGCAAACGGCAGGGCAGCCGCGCAAGGTCCGGGCAGTGGACGTGATTGTCATCGATTCTCCGTTTTGCGTTGAAGAGACCGATAGGATAATGTGGGGACGCGACAAAGCATGTCGCGCCGATAAGGCCCGCCACACTGCTCGTCGTCAACGCATCGTTGCGGACGGGCTCAGTCCTTGTTAAACACGAGGATTTCCTTCAGGTCATCGATATCCCATTTATCAAACGAAAAATTCCACCTTTGTTCTGCAAAACGCAGCAGCTTTTGACCTCGTTTTTCGATATGCGAGGGCAACCAGTCCGAGTACTCTGCCGCGACCTCGGTCTCGGAGAAGCTGCCGTTCGCAAACCGGGCCCGCTTCGCGTTATCCTCATGCCTACCTTTATACGGGTTGTTCTGAAGCGAGGCGTTCTTCCCTCTCGACAGGAGCAGGAGATTTCCCAGCGAATGACAATAGCTGTTGCGCTTTCCCTTCTTGTTACGGGTGCCCAACTTCTCATTGAACTTCGTCCATTGGGTCGAATCCTGAGGATAAATATGTTCGATGGTTTCGTTGCCGACGGATCCCCACTTGACCTTGCGGTCGCCCTTGTGGGTGCTGCGCAAGTAATCCTCGTACTCGTATAGCAGAACCTTGGTCAGCGAAAGCCCGTAATAGCCGTCGCCCGACTGCAATTCGCGCTTCATTTGTGTCGCGAAGGCCTCGAGATTGATCCAACCATACCAGCCGAACTCGTTGTCTTCATAAGTCCATTCGCCATTCAGCCACTGCCCGAAATTGTCAGCCGATGCTTTCACATGCCGCGCTGCATACACAAGCGAGTCGGCAGTACCCATCGGCACGCCGTCATCGCGCAAGTTCCCTTCGTATAACAGATGGGCGAGCCGATAGAAATCTTTGCGGCCGGTATGGCCACGCCGGCCACTGATCAAATAAATCAGCACAATGAAGCGTTCGATCTCGACCAGCAAATCAACCAGTTGCTCGTCCTCGCCCTCGGTCTTGCGTAAATCAATCGCCACCTGTTTTCCCTCGACCATGCGCATGTAGGCGGCAAGGATAAGCGGGTCGAATACCGGCCGGTGAACATGTTCGATTCGCTCCAGCCACAGCATCTGTTTTTCCGGCATATCGCGGGGGCGACGAATGTGTGACCACAGGAGTGCGGCAAGCCGCATGCTGTTCAGGTATCTGGTCAACTCCTCGGCGGTGAGCTTGCCGCCGGTAGCGCTGGCGACGCTGAACTTTGTTTTAAAAAGCAGATTTTCGAGCCATCCCCCTTCGGAAGTATCGGCCTTGAAATAGACGATACTGTGAGTTCGCAGAAACTCATCCTCGTCCAACGGTGTCTTACCGCAGCGCCCGAGCCAGTTGTAGATATCACTCCAGGTTGAGTTGACAGCCGTTCGCAGCCCTGTCCGGTATTGCTCACCGGTTTCTTCATCGATGGCGGCGCTCTGAATCATAGTCGTCAGGTAAATCAGACGGTTTTTCAGCAGTTCCAGACAAGTGAGGGGGCGGCCCCGATGATTGATGGACTCAAAGGCTACGTGAATGTTGAACTGGGCCGGGTCCACTTGGACAACGTTGAACAGGAGCTTGTTTTCAATCTTGTCACGCAGTTGAAGGAGCGCGGCAGGCGAAAGACGATTGACCCTGTCCCTAAGGGCTTCCAGGGCGCCTGAAAGATTTTGGGTATAGGCGCTGTCGAATTCAGCTGCTCGCGCGACATACGCAGCGTCCTTGAAGACATGGAAAGCAAGGTAGGGCCACGCGTCGTGCGTGCTTCCATACCTGAATTTCGGTTGCTCGGCGGATCCGAGAAAGCGGGTCCGTACCTCTTGCTCGACCTCAGAAAGCCCACCGACATGAAGCGCATCGGCCAGCGCCGAAATCAGCAATACCGTCGTCGTCAAGCGTTGCTGGCCGTCTACTACAAGGGCGCGATTGCCGGCTCCGGCCACCTCAAGGATTAAGGTACCCATGAAATGGCGCGGGTTATTCACCGCGATACATTCCAGGTCCGACCAAAACTCGAGAACATTCTCCTCCTGCCATGCATACCCGCGCTGATAATCCGGGGTTTCAAACGTATGGCGCGAGAATAACTCTGCCAATGACTCCAACTTCATGTCGTGCTCCGCGATGTGATAATCCCCTCAATAATACCTCAAGGCAACTTATAAACGAGATCGTAGGAGGAAACAAAAAAAGCCGTTGATCATTCGGTTCGAAAGATCAACGGCTCGCCAGATTTACTTAAAAATCAGATACTTAAAAACACCCTCACTCCCGCTCGATGATCAATGGCTGAGGCAAGCCCATGAATTGCCTGGCATTTTAGGCTTCCTCCGGCCGGTACCATTCGCGATACCATACCAAGGTCACAGTACCTTCACCCGGCAATGACGGGCCTTACTTTGATTTCACAGTGCTGTGACTACTATTCCCGCCGCTGAGCATTACGCGCATGGTATCGCGAACGATCAGCTGCTATGCTGCAAGAGCACCAGTCAGCCGCTCAATCATTTTTACCTTCGGCCACTGGCAGTTGCACTAATTTGATAGCGTCAAGCAGCGGCGCCAGTTGCCGGTGCCGCAGCATGTACATCGTATTGCCCATTGTTGTTGCGAACGCGTCAGGAACTGACTGGACGAGGACGAGGGTGTCCCCAAGTTGCTCCTTCAGCGTCGCGGGTGACACGGCATAGGCGCGTTCGTGACGCCGTCCTGCGTGGGCCGTGTGAAACTTGCGTTCGTACCGATAGTCCTCCAGCAAATCACCCATCATGACCGCGGCCCATAGTGCATATACGTCGAAGTCGCAGGCGTGGTTCATCATGTCGGTGGTGTAGCCGCCTGGCGGGCGCACATTCATCTCCAGCGCGACGTAGGACCCGTCGGGACGACAGAAGAATTCAAGGTGAAAGAAGCGCCGGCGCAGGCTGAACCCCGCCAGCGCACGCCGGCCGACGTCCTCGAGCGCAGGGGGAATGCTGCGCAGCGAATAATAATAGCCATCGAGCCCGCCAGTTCTCACTTCCATGATCCCGCTATCGTAGACATGCGAGGTGCAGAAGACCACGCCGCCTTCGCGGTTGACCAGGCCGTCGAAGGTGACGATGACGCCATCGACAAAGGGCTGGACAATGTGATTATCGAGGGGTAGAAGCAGAGCGGCGTCGAGTTCGACCTCTGTCGATACGCGAAAGGTGGACGTCGCGCCGGAGCCGCTATCGGGCTTGAAGACGAGTGGCAGGCCGTGCGTTGCGGCAAAGTCCCTGACGACCTCGGGAGACACGCAGCGGATGCCCGGCGGGTGGGGCACGCCCGCTGTCTCGAAGGCCCGTGCCATGTCCAGCTTGCTGCGCAGGCGTTTGACGTCTTGCGCCGAGAGGCCTTCGATGCAAAGGTCGTCGCGCAGGCGGCCCTCCACTTCGAGCCAGTGCTCGCCATTCGATTCGACAAAGTCGATGGGACCATGCAGCGCGATCAGGGACTGTACGACGCCGAGCAAGCACTCGTACTCTCCCATACGCGGTTCAAACACGTACGCGTCAAATGCCTGGCGCGCTTCCGGCGGCAGATCTTGCGCGGGCATATCGCCTACCGCAAGGACGTTCGCGCCGCGCGCTCGCGCAGCGACGCAGAACAGATGCGAGTTCGGCGGGAAACCTGGCGACAGGTAAAGAATTCGCACGCTAGGCTTTCCTCAATTGCCAGCCGACGCCATTCCAGATTTGAAATGGCGATGCATCGGCACGGATGACCTGCAATTGCGCCTGCTGCGCTAAGCCGAGCACCTCGCTATTGTTCTCCTCGCGTGAGCGACCGTAAGCGTAATTGAAAAGGACAAAATCCCCCCCGGGGCGCAATACACGCCGCACCTCTTCAAAATGGCGCTCGACCAACGCCCGCCCGGAAAGCACGAGGTAAGGGAAGGTATCGACACTGTAGACGAGGTCCACCGAAGCCGCCCCCCACGACGACAGGTCTTTACCGTCAGTCAGCAGCAGGGAAGCATTCGAACAAGCTGCGAGCCGGCGCGTAGCCGCCGCGATCATGCCAGGCGAGACATCGGTGCCGGTCACGGACCGCAGGCGCCAGGAAAGGGGCGCCATCAAGCGCCCGATGCCGCAGCCCAGCTCGATGGCATCCCGGTCTGGCTTCAAGACGCCCCAGTCGTCCATCACGCCAATGACCTCGTCCGTCGCCGCAGACAGCAACACGGGGTTTCCAAGTGAGTAAAGCGCCACGCTCGACTCCTCGCTCTGCGCCACGGACGCATTGAACAACCGTCGGCATCGCTCGATGCCCTCTTCGGTGTCGCTGGCAGGTTCCGAGAAATCGAGGCGCTGGCGGATCATGCTGACGATGGTACTGCAGCCTGGCTCATTGTCGGCGAGGTGCTGCGCCAGCGCGCGAAGCTTCGCCGGGTCGCCGGTGAGCGTGGGTAAGATGCGGGCCAGTGCCGACGTATCCTCCGTCTGCTGCACGAGCTCCATCACGATCATGGACACCGTAGCCTCGGCACGCAGATAGCGGTCGACGATTCGCTGAATGCTGGCGGTTCGATGGTCCATCACTGCCCCGTTCAGGAAGCCCGACAATGCTGGCTGGCGATCCGCATCGCGCTGCGCGCATGCTCGAGCGTCATATCGATGTCATCCTGCTCGTGGGCATGGCTGATAAACCACATGTGACGGGGATGCAGGAGGACGCCGCGCTCGAGCATCGCCTCGTAGAACACTGTCCGCATCGCATCGTTGATGTGGGGTGCCGGGTGATCAAACCGCAGAAAGGGCATCGGCGGGAAAGGCTCGCCGTAGCTCAGCGCGGGCACATCGAACTCGCGCACGATGGCGTTCAGGCCGTCGATCAGCCGCTGGCCCAGCGCCCATACATGGCTGGCAACGTCGCGTTCCCGAATGATACGTAAGGTGGTCAAGGCGGCGGCCATGGCCGCGGTATCGCCGTGGAAGGTTCCGGACAGATGCATTCCCGCGGCGCTGGTCATGACATCGCGCCGCCCCACCACCGCCGCGATCGGCCAGCCGTTGCTGAGGCCCTTGCTGACGGTGGTCAGATCGGGTTTGAGTTCGAAGCGGGCCTGCACGGAGCCGGGGGCAGTACGAAATGCTGTCTTCACCTCATCGAGAATGAACAGCGCGCCGTGGCGATGCGTGAGGTCTTGCAGGGCTTGAAACCGCTCCCGCGTTGGCGGCAATACCATCTCCGGCGCCAGGATGACGCCGGCGATTTCGCCAGAAAAAACGGTGAACAGGGCCTCGAGCGAATGTGGATCGTTGGCGTTGAACTCCAGAACCTGTGCGTCGAGACCGGCGGGAACTGAATTCTCTAGCGGCAGACACCAGTCGTGCCAGCCGTGATACCCCGCCCGTGCGACACGGCGGCGCCCCGTCGCGCGCCGGGCAATGCGCAGGGCGGCGGTCGTCGCTTCGCTCCCCGTCTTGAGCACCACGGCCATGTCGGCCGCATCGAACTGCCCGACCAGCGCTTCGGCGAACAGCACGTGCTGCGGACGATTCATGGACAACAGCGAGCCGCGCTCGAGCTCCTCGCGCGCCGCCGCGTCCACTTCAGGGTCCGCGTAGCCGAGCAGGAACGCACCGAAGGCCATCAGATAGTCGATGTATTCGTGCCCGTCGACATCCGTGATCCGGCAACCAGAGCCTCGCTCGATATACATTGGCGAGCGCTCGGGCGTCGTGAGCACCCGCCCCGACAGATGGTGGGCGCCGGGAATGACGCACTGAGCGCGCTCGAGCCACGCCTGTGAAGAGGGAAATCGTCCTTCGGTCATGTTTCCGCCTTAATATTCCCCCAGACTACGGAGCGGGCTCCCTGCCCCGGGCAGCCCCAAGTACGAAGCGGCACGGCTAAACATCGCTATGAGAATACTTGATCGCTCGCCAAAAGCCACAATCACAGCCGAGCATGGCTGAGCGTTGTGTTTTTGGTCTATTACTCGTTGTAACTCGACCTCATATTAATTTACATGAAATCACTTTTCCTCGTTGTACGACAGCGGTGAGCTCGTAAAATCGGCGCAACAAGCCTAGTCCGTTGTCGAGCTCGTCCAGCCAACGAGAAGATCCCTGCTCGCAGATGAACCAATTCTTTCGGCGCAACCAATCCATATTCAGACGTCAGGCCGCGTAGCGAGCACGGATCCCGAGCGCGGCACCATCAAGCCTTTCGCCAGTGGCTTCACGGTCGCTGGATTCCGCGCTGACGCTCATCTAGTTTCTCAACAACAAGGAAAAATTAGTTGCACTGTATTCAAGGTCATGATCTCCTAGTAGTATCAATACGCTGTCATCCACCATGAAACGGACATGTCCTTCAGCGTTCAGCCAAAACTCACAGAACTTGCAAATCGCGCTCCCAGCACAAGCCAATGGCGCCTTGTCCTGTTTGTACTGCTGATTGGCATTGCTTTCTTTATTGGCGTATCCCCTTTTGCCGAAGCACCAGTCAGCGCAGCAGTGGGAATCGTCGCCATTCATAGTGCCGGGCTTGCTGTTACCAATCTGCTCACGGCACTGTTGTTGATAGCCCAACTGCAAATGCGCCGCTCTTTTGCGCTGTTGCTTCTTTCTCTGGGCTACCTGTTTTCTTCACTCGCCGCCTGCGCCTACACGCTGCTTTTCCCGGAGCTGATCAGCCTTTTTGCTTCGATAAACAACAGTCAGGCCAACGACTGGCTTTACCTTGGCTGGCACGGCGTCTTCTCGATGTGCGTCCTCGGGTACGCACTGACGAGCCGGAAACCCTCAGCTGTCGTGCTTCACCACCAGCTAGCGTTCCTGCTGTGCGTTGCGCTTTTCATCGTGATCGGTCTTCGCTCCGGCCTCGATACCGTCGTGCCCTCCCTCGAAGCGGACCGTCGCATGGGCGGCGTCTACTACACCGGGATATGCGCCGCGCTATCGGTCTCCGTCCTGGCATTTGCCGCAGTCTTGCAAAAGCGGCCGAGGACCTTGCTCGACTTGTGGCTGAGCGTTGCAATGCTGACGTGGACCGTCGACATTGCACTCGCGGCATCCTTCAACAATCAGTCATTCGACACCGGATTCTATGCTGGCCGCCTGTGCGGTCTGCTAGGTTCCCTGTTCCTGCTCGGTGTCCTGGGGGCCGAGAATCTCAACGTCCATGCGCGTCTGCGCTCGGCATTCGACGGCATGATCGAGGCGCGCGTCCGCGAAAAGTCGAACGAGCTGATCGCTGCCGTGTTGCGCCAACTGCCCGAAGGCGTATTCATCTTCGACGACGATGAGCAGCGCTCGATCATCAACGAACGCGGCATGGCACTGATCGGTGGCGGTGGCGGCGTGATGGAGATGGTCACCGCGCAGGCCAACCGGGCGGCCGCGCAGGGCGCCTTCGAACATGAGGTGGTGGAAAACATCGAGGCCAGAGAGCAGCGTGTCTTTTCCGTCAGCGCAGCGCCAATCCGCACCGGCGAAGGCAAGCTGGCCGCAAGAGTCGTGGTCGTGAGCGACGTCACCGAGCGGATCCGGGCGGACAAGGCGCTGCAACAGTATCTCGAACGGCTCCATGCACTTCTGGAGAACACGCCACTGGCAGCCATCGAGTGGGGCAGCGATCGCATCGTGCGCAGGTGGAGCAAGCGTGCGGAGGAACTGTTCGGCTGGCCGGCAAGCGACGTGCTCGGCAAGCCCATTGATGCCCTTGGGCTGATCCACCCGGACGACACCCACGCCGTCGACGCCATGATGGATGCACTGGTCGGCAGCGACGTCACGTATATCAAGAGCGAAAACCGCAACATTACCCGAGACCGGCGCGTCCTCGAGTGCGAATGGCATAACTCGGCCCTGCGCAACGAAAAAGGAGAAATCGACACGGTATTTTCCCTCGCGCTCGATGTCACCGAACGCAAGCAGGCAATGGAGCAACTGAAGGAAGCCGACCTGCGAAAAGACGTCTTCATCGCCACGCTCGCCCACGAATTACGTAATCCGCTGGCACCGATCGCCAACGCGGCATCCCTGCTGGTAAGCCAGCGTGCGGAGCAGGAGCGCGTCGAGTGGCTGGCGGCGATGATCAGCCGGCAGAGTTCCCGGATGGGGCGGCTGCTCGACGACCTGCTCGACGTATCGCGCATCGGGCGTGGAAAGGTCGAGTTGCGCAAGGAATTGCTGGAGTTGACTGGGCTGGTGCATGAAGCGCTCCAGGTCAGCATGCCGCTGATCGAGGCCGCGCGCCATCATGTCGAGGTCGTTCTGCCGGACGGTCCCGTGTGGGTCGATGCCGATCCGGTCCGGCTTGCGCAGATCATGTCGAACCTCTTGAATAACGCGGCCAAGTACACGCCGCCGGACGGCCGTATCGACGTCGTGATGACGGTGTCGGAACCGTACGCAGTATTCACCGTCAGCGATAACGGGATCGGCATCGAGCCCGATATGCTCCCGCATGTTTTCGAAGCGTTTGTTCAGGTAGGAAGCGCCCGCCACCTGGCCCAGGGCGGCCTGGGCATCGGCCTGTCCCTGGCGCGGGGTCTGGCGGAACTGCATGGCGGCACGCTCACCGCTACGAGCGATGGCAAGGACCGGGGCTCCGCCTTCACGATGCGCCTGCCGCTGGCGGCCGGCCGGCCCGACGCCTCGGCCACATCTGTCGCCGATGCCACTTTGGCCGGGCTCGACACTACCATATTGGTGGCCGACGACAATGTCGACGCAGCGGAGTCCCTGGCGATGCTGCTGCGCGCCCGGGGCGCCCGCGTAAGCGTCGCATATGACGGCGAACAGGCGCTGCAGCGCTTTTACGGCGAGCCAGCGGATACCGTCATCCTGGATCTCGGCATGCCGCGTGTCGACGGCCTCGAGGTTGCACGGGAACTGATGCAGGCTGCCCCGAGGCCTTACCTGATTGCGTTGACCGGGCGCGGCCGCAAGGAAGATGAGGCGGAGTCCCTGCTCGCCGGCTTCGATGAACACCTGGTCAAGCCCGTCAACCTCGACCGCCTCATCGGTCTATTGCAACGCAGGTCTGCAAGGTCGCGCCTCGATTGACCAGCGCAATACATGGCACCGGCATCATCAGCCGGCTTTCCGCCCGGATCACGGCGCTTTTTTCTTATGCACAGTCCGGGCCAGGTCCCCGGCACCGGGTTGTGGCGTGAACGCGAACATGTTGCGTAAGGACAACGCGATGCCGATTTTGCGTAGCGGCAAATCTATTCGATATGCATTATCGCCATAATGCCCTTGCCGTCACTCGGCTGCTTTCTGAGCGCCGACCATCACGCGCGTTTTTTCGGCAGTGCGGATTGAAGCCGTGCACCTTTTTTTCAGTCTTGAATTGCCCATCGCCATGCCACAACAATACAAACCGATCATTGGCAGTTTCTGGACCACGGACGCTTGCGGTGCCAGCACGATGGCCGAACATGTGCCTGGCGTATTGCCCCCGATGGGTGAAGTCCTTTTTCTTGAATGGCTCTGTTCAACGCACCCGACTGACGGTCTGTCCGCTGCCGAGGCGATCGCCGGCGCGATGGCGCGGCGCGAGCCATTCCGTCACGAGCACAGAATGGTGTGTACGGATGACTGTACCCGCTGGGTGATCACCACCGGCCGGCCCCGTTTTGGCGAGTCCGGGGAGTTCGATGGGTTCACCGGGGCGATCGTCGACGTCACCGAACAGACCAGCTGCCTCGAGCAGGCACGGCGAAGCGAGGAGGAATTCCGGAGCATCCTCGACACCAGCACCGACCTGATCGCGTACTGTGGATCGGACGGCAGGTATATCCATGTTTCATCTTCGTACACGCGGGTCCTTGGATGGAAGGGCACCGAGATGATCGGTCAGTTCCCGAGTGCATTCCTGCATCCGGATGACCAGGCTGGCGCACGCGAGATGTTCACCGGGATGGTCGGCGGCGAGCACATGCCCGATGTGCTCGAGGTCCGCAAGCGCCAACGGAACGGAGAGTACATCGCCCTGGGAACCAAGATCTGCAAAGTGACCGAGCCCGTTACCGGCGCCGTTATCGGCGCCGTGCTCGTGTCGCGTGACATCAGGCGCGAGAAGGAAATGCTCACCCGGCTGGAGCGCATGGCCGAGCAGAACAGCGCGCTCATCGAAAACTCGCCTGACATCATCATGTTGCTGGATCTTGAAGGAAACATCCTTCACGTTAACAAAGTCCTCCAGCAGACCTTGGGTTACCAACCAGAGGAGCTCATCGGCCGCGATGCGATGAACTATGTCAGTCCCGAAGGGCGGGCCGGAGCAACCCACGACTTGATGACGCTGGCGCATGAGGAGGGCTACCTGTCCTCGAATGTGCCCTGCTTGCGCAAGGATGGGCGGGCGCTCCAGCTGGACTGGAGCCTGCGCAGACCGTCCGGCAGCGACCTGATCTATGCAACGGCGAGGGATGTGACGGAAAAGCACCTGACCCAGCTGGCACTGCAAGAGGCGCATGCGCACGTGCGCGCTATCCTGGAAAGCATCGACGACGGCTTTTTTTCTGTGAACGCGAAGTGGGAAATCACCTATGCCAACACGCTTGCCGCCGCCTTCGTCGGGCTCGGTCGCGACGAGCCCATCAACAAGGTGCTCTGGGATGTGGCGGAGGGTCTGGGAGAGTCGCCGGCTGCCGCGATCTACCGACGTGCAATGGACCGGCGCGAGAACACGTCGTTCGACATCTTCTATGAGCCGGCCGGCGCGTGGATCAGTACGCGCATCTATGCGCGCGATGACGGCCTGTCGGTATTTTTCCATGATATTTCAGAACGCGTGCGGCGCGACCTGGCCGTGCACGATAGCGAAAAGCGTCTCCGGGAAATGATTGCGATCACGCCGGCCGGCTATGTACTGACCAGTGCCGACGGCATCATCCAGGAAGTCAATCCCGCCCTTTGCCAGCTCTCCGGCTATGCCCGCGACGAGCTGATCGGAACAAGCATCATCGACATCCTGTTCTCCGAAGACCGCAACATGGCCCTGCACATCGGCCAGTCGGGGAACCAGGACCATGCAATCGAAACCACGCTCCGGCACAAGCAGGGACGCACGATGCATGTGCTGGTGAACCAGACGATCACGCGCGACGATCGGGGCGAGCTGTTGTCGCTGAGTGCGTTCGTCACGGACATCACGGAACGCAAGCATACCGAGGCGCGACTCGAACAGCTTGCCACGCGGGACGCCCTGACGGGCCTGCCGAACCGCGCCTGGCTGAACCAACACCTCAAGGGCATGCTGGCCGCGGCCCCGGACCAGGTGGCGACGACCGTACTGTTCATCGACCTGAACCGTTTTAAGGAAGTGAACGACTCGATGGGGCACGCTGCCGGCGACCATTTGCTGCAACAGGTCAGCCAGCGCCTTCAATCGTGCATGCGCCCGGGTGATGTCGTGGCGCGGCTCGGCGGCGACGAATTCGTCGTGGCCGCGAACTGCCAGGGCCGGGATGCCGCCGCCGCGATTGCGCAGCGCCTGCTGACGGCCTTGACGGTGCCGTTCCAGCTCGATCGGCTGGAGATCTGCGTTGGCGCGTCGATTGGCATCAGCCTGTCGGACCATGAGATCAGCAGCCCGGAACTGTTGTTCCAGAATGCCGATACCGCGATGTACAGGGCGAAGGCCGCCGGCGACAACACTTACCAGTTCTTCGAACCTGCGATGAGCGTGGAAGTGAAGCGCACGCTGCAACTCGAGATGGCGCTGCGGCGTGCACTGGAGCTCGGACAGTTCGAACTCCATTACCAACCGCGTATTGATTTGCGGACCATGCAGACGCGCGGCATGGAGGCCTTGCTACGCTGGAACCACCCCGAGTTCGGCCAGGTCCCACCGCTCCACTTCATCCCCATCGCGGAGGAGCGCGGTCACATTGCCGCGATCGGCACATGGGTGCTGCATGAAGCTTGTCGCGAGGCAAAGCGCATCCGTGAGAAGTATGGGGTCACCCTGCAGGTGTCGGTCAACGTCTCGGCTCGGCAGTTGCACGGTACCGACCTGATTGCCGAGGTGGGGCATGCCCTCCAGGCGTCCGGTCTCCCCCCTGACGCGCTCGAACTCGAACTTACGGAAAGCGCACTGATCGACGACACCGAGCACTCCGCGGATGTGCTCCGGCGCCTCAAGCGCCTTGGCATTACCTTGTCACTCGATGACTTTGGCACCGGCTATTCGAGCCTGTCCTACCTCAAGCGATTTCCGGTCGACGTCCTGAAGCTGGACCGCTCCTTCCTTGATGAGCAGTCGTTCGATAACGGCAACAGGGAGTTCGTGAAGGCCGTCATTGACATGGCCCATGCGCTGGGCCTGGTCGTCGTGGCAGAGGGAATCGAAACGGAAGAGGTCATGGAGACCCTGCGCCAGGCCGCCTGCAATGAAGGCCAGGGGTATTTGTTTTCCAGGCCTCTGCCGCTCAAAGAGTTCGACAGATTCCTGCAGTGCGAACTCAAGGGCGCCACCATCAGGTGATCAGGCAGACCCATCAACTTACCTACTGTTCTGTTACCGTTTCCGAGCTTGCGGAGATCGCAACCGCGTCGCAGGAACAGAGCGAAGGCATCCTGCAAGTGAACGCGGCAATCCGTCAGATGGACCAGGTGACACAGCAAAATGCCGCGCTGGTAACGTCACGCCAGTTAGCGCTGCCGGGTGTTTCACACACTACTGCAGTGGTGACGCAAGGGTACTGGTGACCGTCGATGCGACATGAGCAATCGCGCTCGTGATGAGGATCAGCATGGTGTCTGTCCGCACAGTGACCCATCCCTATCCCGCATGACGGAAAAGCAAACGTGCAGATCCATTCTCCGATGTCGATACGGAAAAACCCTTGCTACCGTCGCAGCTAACGGCTTTATTATTCTTTGCTACGGACAAATGTGAAACCGACGGAAGCATTTGTGCCGAAGGGCTACCTGCCTAGAGGCATCGCCGATCTCCTCCAGTCGGGCGAACGCTCCGCGCGTCATAGCGGCGCCGTTCATGTGCCGCGTCGGCATTCACCTAATCCTGCCCGTCGCGCCAGACAGCGGCCGTGTAGCTCATCTTGCGGCGCGGCGGGTATATCGTACTGATCTTGCCGGCGACCCCGCTCGTCTTGCCCGTGCCGGACCTTCACGATGGGCTCTGTAGGGATCACGCTCGCTGGTAGACGTCCTCGAAACGCACGATGTCATCCTCGCCCAGGTAGCTGCCCGACTGTACTTCGATCAGGTGCAGCGGCAGCTTGCCCGGGTTTTCCAGGCGGTGCGTCATGCCGATCGGGATGTAGGTCGACTCTTTCTCGGCCAGCAGCTTGACGCTGTCGCCACAGGTCACGCGCGCGGTGCCCGACACGACCACCCAGTGCTCGGCACGGTGATGTTCTTGACCCGCTGGACCTGGTCCTTGTGCGCCACCAGCACCGCGTCCGCAGTCTCGACCACGACCAGGTCTTTCACCCCGACCACAGCCACGATGCGGCTCTCGGCGCGCACCAGCGAGTTGCTGACGCCGTCCAGGTAGACAGGCGGGTACCGGCGCCGCCGGAGAGGATGACTGGATAGATTTTCATATCATCGATCGCATTCTGAACGACATCATCGAACGCCAGCCGGCGTAGTGCGGGCGAGCTTGCCGCGGAGATAGTACGCAAGCTGTCGCAGGTCGGGATGGACGAGGCGGCCGATCAGCACAAGCGCCATCCAGTGCGAAATCGCGCCCCTCCTGTAGGCGTCCAGGACGAACCAGCATGCGCGCATCGGCGCCTGTCCGCGCAGCTGGGGCGCGATCCTTGCCCGCAGGCCGAAATAGGCGCGCCGGGAGATCCGCGGACGCCATTCTTCGAGCAGGGCCATCGAACGCGCCGGCTGAGCCGCGCTTGCCCTGCCAGAGTCACTGTTGTCATAGGTAACGCCAAGCGGCATGCCGAGCATGACGAACGCCGCCCCCTGCTCTTCCAGCCGCATGTAGAAATCCCAATCCTCATGCAGCCGCATGTCAGTGCGATACATCACCGCGCGTGCCAGCAGCGTGGGCAGCATGACCGTGTTCTGGTCGAGATAGCCGCCGTTCGCGAACACATAGTCCGCGATGGACTCGCCGGCGTCCTTTGCACGCACGGGCCGCACCAGGACCTCGTGCCGCCTTTGCAGCCGTACCTGGGCATAGAGGACCGTACGGTGCGGGTCGGGCAAGGATTCGAACAGTGCGAGCTGGCGCTCGAGCTTTTCCGGGAGCCAGGCATCGTCGCTGTCGAGGAACGCGATATATTGTCCAGCGGCTTTCAGGATCCCGGCATTGCGTGCAGCCGCAGGCCCCTGGTTGGTCGGCAGGGACACGACTTCGACGGAAAAAGGGTAGCTGGCCGCGCGAATGGCCTCGGCCGTGCCGTCGGACGAGCAGTCGTCGACGACGATCACTTCGAGCGGTCGGCAGGTTTGCCGCACAACGCTGTCGAGCGCCTGGAACACGAGCGCTTTTCGATTGAAGGTCGGGATGACCACGCTAACTAGGGGATTCATTGCATTTCCTTGCGATGAGCCGCAACGTCCTGGCTACGGACTTGCGCGGAATTTGTCGAAAGCCGGTTTCGGCGATCCATCGAAACGCCTCAGGCCATAAAAACATTCGGAATCGGCATCAGCTTGATACCGGCAGAAATCGCGATAGTTGTACCAGAAGACAGGACCGGCCCATGGCGCGGACGAAGCCGCAGCCAGGGTTCGCTCGACCATCGTGGCCTGTTGCTCCTCGCTGATCACGGTGCCCCAGGGACTCTTCCCGCCCGTGGGCGCGCCAAATTCAGTAATCCAGATTTTCTTGTCCGCGTCGCCATACTGTTTCATGATCGACAGGACGCTGGGCGATGTCGAGGTCATCTTGCGCCAGTTATAGGCCATCCATTCACCCGGTATTCTGGGCGAAGTGTATGGATGGTTTCCCAGTGCGTCGAAATGTCCTTGCGCGCCGTTTCGGTACATCGCAGTCAAAAACGCCAGCGATTCGATCGATGTGGCGGTCGTCGCGGGTTGTGCGAGACCGCCAGAGACGACGAACGCCTGCGGATCCGCCTTCTTGACCGCCGTATAGGTGAGCTTGAGCAATGCGGTGTATGCGACGGGATCCGGCGCGTTACCCCAGAATTGTCCGAGATTCGGCTCGTTCCATACTTCCCAGGCATGGACGCCCTTGGCGGCATAGCGTCCCGCCAGCCGGGCAGCGAACCTGGCAAACGCGGCCGGGTCGCGTGGTGGATGGTATTTTCCGGGCTTGCCGCCATTGGCCCACGCAGGCGTGTAGGCAACCAAACCAAGCACGTGCATGTCGGCTCTCGCCAGCCGCTCGACCACCAGATCGTAGCGTTCGAATACATAGTGTCCCGGCGTCGGTTCGATGACGCTCCAGTCGAAATCGAAACGCACCCACTTTACCCCGAGCTGCCGGTAGTCCGCGATCGTCGCAGCCAGCTCCTGCCCGGTGAGCGTGTAGAGTTCGTTGCCGTTGATGCCTTTCTGCGCAAGCGCGGGCGTCGCTGCGCCGAACGCAAGGAGGCACGCCAGCACGCGGGCGCCAAGGCGCGAGGACAGCGCCATGCTGTGTCCCAATCGCGATCGAGAAAACGCGGTGTTGGCCATCAATAGCTATTCATGACGACGCCGGCCAGTGTGGTCGAACTGCGCGCGAGGGTTTGCACAACCGCGGCAAGTGCGTTGTAGGACGTGCTGCCCTGACGCGCCACCACCAGCGTGGCGGCCGTGCGGGCGGCCACCATGCGAAAGTCCGACCCACTCTCGCTCGCGGATGTGTCGATGACGATGTGGTCGAATTCTTTTTGCAATTCGTCGAGCAGCAATTCGAAGCTTGCCCCTTGCAGCAATTCCTGCGGATTTGGCGGCACCGGGCCGGCCGCGAGGATGAACAGGTTGGGCAACGGCGCAACCTGATGGAGTGCGTATTTCAGCACCCGTCCGGACAGGATGGTGCTGAGCCCGGGACTGCCGTCAGGCACACCAAAGACGGAACCGGCCCGTGGCTTGCGCATGTTGGCATCGATCAGCAGTGTACGCGTGCCGAGCTGGCTGAAGGCGGCGGCGAGGTTGGTTGCGACGAAGGTTTTGCCGTCGCCCGTCTGTGCGCTCGTGACCGCGAGCGTAAGCCGCTGTCCCTCGACGCCGGTCATGCCCATGAGCAGCTGGGTGCGCAGGTCGCGGATGATTTCCGCACCGTCGGAAAACGGATTTTTCGCCACCACGAGTTCGGCCGGCAGCGCCGACGACGCGTCAGGATTCGAATCGTAAGGGTAATGAAACTGCCGGGAAATCAGTTCGACGATATCGCCATCGCTTGCCAGGCGCAGCGCGACCGCGGCCTCGCCGAACCGCATGCCGTGGACGCGCTGGTACTCGACGATTTCCTCGATTTGCTGGTCGGACAGGCCGCGCAGTGTCTGCAGCATGCGGCCGATCGGCTGGGGCTCCTCAGCCGGGCGCGCCGTGGACTTCCGCTCCTGTTCCCGCAGGAGATGCGTCATATCGTTCATTTCGGTACTGCTCCCTTCAGTTCGGCGGATCCAGAGGACGAGGCTTCGGCCTTGGCACGGGAAAGCGAAAACAGCGGATGGGCGCCCGGCCTGGCCCCGGCCGGCGGCTGCAGCGTCGCCAACAAGTGCTGGCCGAGATCGGCGGTAATGTCGTCGGCAGTCCGGATCCTGCGGTCAAAGCGCTCGCGGACGAGCACAAAAGCGAGCGCTGCCAATGCCGCGCCACCGCAGGCAAGGCCAAGGTATTTAAGCAGGCGTATGAGCGGGCGGTCTAGCGGAAGCGAAGCCGTGCCAAGGATCGAAATCTCGGACTGGTTGTCGCCACTTTGCAGCTCGGCCTGGCTGGCCTTTTCGAGCACGGCATCATAGGCGCGCTGCGTGTTCGCAATTTCCCGCTCGAGCAGGCCAGCCTCGACCCGGCGCGCCTCCAGATCGAGTACATGCGTCCGCTGGGCGCTGAGATCTTTCTCGAGGTCCTGCAGCTGTGTCTGATTGACCTTGTCGGCGACGTCGAGGCTGCCAAGCGTTTTCCGGATCGCGGCATCGCGGCGCTGTTTCAGCGCGGCGATCCGGGCCGCCAGTTCGACGACCTGCGGATGGTTGGCGCCGAGGCGCATGGACTGTTCGGCGAAGTTGGCTTCCTGGCGCGACGCTTCTTCCGAGAGCGCTGCAACGACCGGATCGCCGAGCGCTTCCTTGGCGCTGTCGGGCGTGCCGGCCGCACGGCGCCGGTGGGCCGACGATTCCGATGCCGCCACCTTGGCGTCGGTGAGCTTCGAGCTGAGCTCGTGCAGGCGGTCGGCCTCGAGATTGATTTTTTCGTCCGTGATGATCAGGTTATTCGAGCGCTGGTAATCCAGCAGTTTCGCACGCGCCTGCTCCAGGCTGACGCGCAGCAGCGCGGCGCGCTGTTCGAAATAATGGCTGTATTGTCGCGCGGGCTCGAGCCGCATTTCGAGGCCCGTCGCCATATACGCGTGGACCACGGCATTGGCGACCTCGGCGGCAAAAGCCGGATCGCTGCTCGTGTAGGACACCGTCAGGACGCTCGAGTCGGGCACCGGCTTGACCACCAGCTTGTTCCCGAGCGTTTCCCCAGCCCAAACCTGGAAGGCCTTCTTGCCAAGCGCGCTCGCCTGCCACTTGCGCTGCCATTCGGGCCGTTTTGCCAGGCCAAGGGCGTCAACGGCCTTCTGCAGCACGCGATCGCTCTGCACGATATTTATCTGCGTGGCGATATGGGTCGACACCAGACCACCCGGAAGGGCGATGCTCGACAATCCATCCGCCGATTTCAGGTTCAGCACAACAGACGCGCCCGCGGTGTACTGCACGGGCAGCATGAATGCCGTGGCGAAGATGCCAGCGGCAAATGCGGCGAAAACAAATTGCGCCTCGCGCCGGCGTCCTTTCAATACGGCTAGTAACTGGGCTGGATTCATGACAACTCCTGCACAATCGCGGGTTCGGACTGAACCCGTGGCGACGATGCCGCGACGGGCGTGCGGGACGGCGCGCGCGCGGATGCTTCGATACCGTTCGGCCATGCCTGCGCGTTCGTATGGCTGTGCGGCACCGTGTCAGCCTGCCGTCCATCGAACGCAGCCAGTTCTTCGGCGACGAGCGCTGCCATCTCGGCACGGAAGCGTTCCGCGCTGAATGCGCGCGCATTGCTCTTGCAGGCGAGCGGCGTCATCGCAGGCTCGTGGGCCACGAAACGGCTGACGGCATCGACGATCGACTCGACGGTCTGTTCTTCGAAGAACATACCGGTCGGTACCGCGCTGGCGCCGAGCGGCCGCACGATATCCCGCGCACCGCCATTGCCGTAAGCAATCAGTGGCGTGCCCGCGGCCTGCGCTTCGACCAGCATGATGCCGAAGTCTTCTTCTCCGGCGAACACGAAGCCGCGTGCGCGCAGCATGTGGTCACGCAACACGTCGAAGGGCTGATAGCCGAGCAAGGTGACATTCGGGGTGGCCAGGGCCTTGCAGCGCTCGAAATCTGGCCCCTCCCCGATCACGACGAGACGGTGCTGCGGCATGCGTGCAAATGCCTCGACGATAAGAGGCATTTTTTTATAGGGCACCATGCGGCCGGCGGCCAGAAAGAAATCCCCTTTCTCTGCCTCTCCGGAAAAACCGGCGACATCCACTGGCGGGAAGACGATCCTGCTGTCGCGCCCGTACGCTTTGCTGATCCGCCGGCGAATGAACGAAGAATTCGCGACAAAGCAGTCGACGCCGCTGGCGGTACGCGTGTCCCACAGGCGCATGTAGTGCAGGGACGCGCGCACGATCCACGATTTCAGCCCGGTGCGCAGTCCCGATTCGCGCAGGTACTGGCTCTGCAGGTCCCAGGCATAGCGGATCGGGCTGTGGACATAGGAGACGTGCAGCTGGTCAGGCCCCGTCAGCACGCCCTTGGCCACCGCATGGTTGCTCGACAGGATGAGGTCGTAGCCGCCGAGGTCGAACTGCTCGACGGCCAGCGGCATCAAGGGCAGGTAATGGCGAAAATGCTTTTTCGCGAACGGCAGCCGCTGGATAAACGATGTGGTGACCGGTCGTCCCTGCAGGAAGCCACGTTCGCTGTCCGGCAGGAAGTCGACGACCGCGAAGATGTCGGCAGCCGGATACAGCTTGATGAGCTGTTCGAGAACGCGCTCCGACCCGGCATAGGTCGAGAGCCATTCGTGGACGATTGCTACTTTTGGTGGGCGCATGATGAGGTCACTTGTGGGTGGCGTTGGTGTCACGGTAAGGCGCGTGTGTCGGCGGCGCGTGCCAGGTTGATCCGCACGACCACGTAGGCGAACAAGACCGTGTACAAGTCGTTCGGTTCGAGCAGATGGGTTTCCGCCAGATTGGCGAAGGTGTACAGCACCATGAAGCCTGCTATCCAGGCATTGGTACGGCGATCTCCGGCATGCAGCACCCGGGCGAGCGCGCGCAGCGCACGCGCCAGGATCGTGGCGAACAGGCCCAGGCCAACCACGCCGCAATCGAGCAAGAGCTGCATCGTCCCGTTATGCGCGTGCGCTACCGGAAAATGCGCATAGCTGACAAACAGCAGGCCCGCCGGTCCGGACCAGAAAGAAGCATAGCCGTAGCCGAACAAGGGATTTCTCTGGAAAAACTCGAGTGCGAAACGCCAGACGAGCGTGCGTCCGGAAAAATCCGTGTTGCGGCCGAACAGCAGGGCGAGCTCGCCAATGGACGGCGCAATCCAGGGCAGCAGGACGGTCGCGACGAAGGCCCCGGCGCACAGGCGGGTCGACAAGAGGTGGCGCGAATCGGGCTTCAGGGCGTTGAGCCGAAAGACGGCCAGCACGGCAATCGCGGCTGCGGGTATCGGCGATGCCGAGGCGGCCAGGCCCAGGCCCATCAAGCTCAACAGGGCGGTGAACCACGGAAGGCGATCGCGTCGCCTATGCGGATCGGCCAGGGCGTCGGCAGCGCACACCAGGGCCAGCGCGGCGAACGAAGCGAGCGAGTTCTTGTGCGCAAACACGCCACGCAAGCGATGCTCGGGATCGAGCCCGGCGCTTGGCAGAACCAGGGCAATGACGAACGACGCGCCCAGCACGACCACCGCAACCTGGCACAACAAGCGTGCGAGTTCGCGCGGCGGCCAACGTAGCGCCATGTGGATGCCCAGCGTGAACGTCCCGCCCAGGGCCACCGTACGGCGCAGCGTGATCCCGGCCATGTCAGCCCAGACGGCCGAGAGCCCGGCCCAGGCCAGCAGCAGCAGCAGCGGCCAGCCGATCGCGCGGCGCCCCTCGACCGTCAGCCTCGGCGCGAGCGCGATCGCGGTCACGCCGTAGATCACCAGCAGGATGAGCTGTTTATTGGTGTCGCCCTGCGGCGACGTGATGCCCGTCTCCTTCACGGACGTCAGGAAGGTCGGCTGGTCGCCCACCAGGAAGGGCAGCGCGCAGAAGACACACAGCAGGACGATAACCATGCGCGCCTCGGCGGGCGTCGGACCGGGCCGGTGCGCGGACGCAGCGGCCAAAGTCAAAGGCGTGATCGCGCCATCGCTTTTCGGGTTGGACATTGACATCCCTCAGCCCCCGCGCGCCAGCCGGTGGTAGGCCAGGCTCAGAGTACGTAGCGAAAGCGTCTCGCCCACCTTGATCGGCGCCACGTGGCGTGCCGCGCCCCCCATGTAGAAGAGGAGCAGCGCCAGTTCGGATGCGACGGATGTGATTGCGGCGCCCGTCACGCCATAGCGCGAGGCCAGGATGAACAGCATCACAACGCTCAGCACCGCTGCCTGGCCCATGTAGCGAACCTTGCGCTGGATATGCTCTTTCGAAAACAGGACTGCGCCGTAGCCGTGCTGGACGAAGCGAACGGGCACGGCCAGGGCCAGGATTCGCACCACCGGGACTGCGGCGCCGTAGTGTTCGCCGAACAGCAGCGGCACGACGACGGGCGCGCTCCACCACATCACGGCGCCCAGCACGAGTCCAAGCCCCAGATGGGCCGCCACGCCAAGGTGAAAGACCGCAACGAATTTTTCCTGGTCGTGCGACCACCACCGGAAAAGTTTGCCTACTAAAAATTTTCCATAAATGACGCTGGGTAGCATCGCCAGCGAGTTGAACAGCAGGAATCCAATGTTGTAATAGGCGCTCGCCGAAGACCCGATGAGCGGATTCAGCAGCGCAAGGATGCCGGTCGAATAGATGAGATAGAACAGCGTCACCAGCGAAAACGGCCACGCCGCCTTCAGACAGGCGGCAGCTGAAGGCACCGGACCGGCATCCGGGCAGCCGTGTGCCCGGGCCGCTTCCGGAATCCGCCCCCCGCCATCGGTAAGCGCCTGGATTGAAGTACTCGACAGCGCCACGACAACGAACGCCGCGAAGGCGTAGGCCATCATGGCTGCCTGCTCCGACAGGCCGGACGACAGCGCGAGCATGACCAGCACGGCGATCGAACGCAGCGCCTGCGGCAAAGCCTGCCATAACCCGAGGGCCATGTAGCGCTCTTCGAGTTGCAGGCGTACCGCGCGCGCTTCGGAAAATGACTGCCCGGCGAGCATCATGCAGGCGCATGTGAACATCGCCAGCGTGAAGCTGCCCTGCAGGGCAATGTAGGCGGCCAGTACGGCGGACGAGATGGCGAATGCACCAAGGCTGGCCATTCTGGCTCCCGGTCCCCAGCGCACGGCGGCGTCGCCTTCCCTGCCATACAGCTCCAGCCAGAACCAGCCGATACACATGCTGGCAATGGGGGTAAGCATGGTCACCGCCGCGGTGACGGCGACCACGCGGCCGTAACCGTCCACCGGCAGATGGCGCGTCAACAGCAGGTGGGTCAGGAACGCGATCAGCGCGTTGCCGGCGGTCCCGACGAGTAGCATGAGAATGCGCATGACGCCTGTGTCCTATGTATTGCTCATGCGAGGCACGGGGCGGTGGTCGCCGCAGTCCCATGGGAGGCCAGCCGGTATGCGGCAAGATTCGCCTGGAGCATGCGTTGCGCGGAAAATTTTTCGTTCGCTACGTCGCGCCCGCGCGCGCCGAGCCGCTGCGCCAAGCCCGGTTCGGTCAGCACCTGCCGGATGGCCGCGGCATAGTCGCTAGCGGCGTCCGCGTGTACCAGAAATCCGGTGTCGTCCTGCACTACGATTTCCCGCGTTCCGGAAATATCGGAAGCAATCACCGGCAGTCCCATGTGCATCGCCTCGATGACGGTAATGGGATGTCCTTCCCAGCGGGACGGCAATAACAGCAGCGTGCACGCCGCGGCAATCTGCAGTGCCGATGTGCGGTGCTGCTGGCCGTGGAACACGAACTGATCCGATAATTGCATCGCGCTGACCCTGTCACGCAGCTCGACGTCCATTTCTCCACCACCGATCACGTGCATCTGTGGCGCCAGTGGCCTGAGCGCGGCGGCGATATCGGCGAGAATCAGCGGATTCTTCTGATATGTCAGCCTCCCAATGAACGCGATACCCGGTTCGGCCGGCGCATCGGCACGGGCTGGAAAGTCTTCCGCCAGGACGGCATTGTGAATGATGCTGGTGCTGGCGGGATTCGCCAGCAGGCGTCGCGACCGCGCGATCTGCGCGTCGCCATCGGACACGAAATTGGTCCAGTCTGCCTCCGCGATCGCGAACTTTTCGGCCATCCGGGCCAAATGATAGGCACCGCCCGTCTTGGTCAGGAAGTGAAAACCGTGCACGGTGTAGACGAAACGGGGCCGGTCCGCCCGCCCGAGCATTTTCATGGCGAGCGCCACCGGCAACCCGGCGCGGTTGCCGTGTGCATGCACGACGGCAGGGCGACGCTGGCGGATGAAGCTCGCCAGCGCGCGACAGTTGCCAATGGCGCCGCCGCGCGAGGAAAAGTCCATGCCGTGCACGGCGATACCCTGCAGCTTCGCTTCCCGCAACAGGTAGCTGTCATGCTGGGATACGATGAGGGGCCGATGGCCCGCGCCACGCAGCAGCGTGGCGAGCGTCAGTACGGCCGTGGTCCCTCCGCCGGGATCGCCGTTCCCGATTACTTGTACGATTTCTTTTGTCATGATTTCCCGCGCACCACCGGTGCAATCGCACCGCTGGCCAGCCGCAGCAGGTTGATCTCAGAATGCCTTCGGGTCGCCCTTGAGCAGCATGAGCGCGGTTTTGAACACGATGGTAATGTCGAGCCAGATCTTCCACGACCGCAAATAGATCAGGTCATATTCGATACGCTTGCTCATCGAATGCAGATCGTCTCCACCGCGGTAGCCGTTGACCTGAGCAAGACCCGTGATGCCGGGCTTTACCTTGTGGCGCACCATGTAGCCGGAGATCTGCTTGCGGTAATTCTCGTTGACGGCAACGGCGTGCGGACGCGGACCGACCAGACTCATTGAGCCCATCAGCACGTTGATCAGCTGAGGCAACTCGTCAAGCGAGGTCTTCCGAAGAATCTTGCCGATGGCAGTGATCCGGTCGTCGTCCTGGGTTGCCTGCTTGTAAACCGTGTCGCCGTCTTCCATCACTTTCATCGAGCGGAACTTCCAGACGACGATCTCCTCCCCGTTTAAGCCATAGCGGCGTTGCTTGAAGAAGGCCGGTCCGGCGGACGTCGCCCGGATCAATGCCGCGATCAACAGCATCAGCGGCGCGACGACCGGCAAGGCCAACAGGCAGACAAGCAAGTCGAAACAACGCTTTTGCAATCCATGGGAGCCAACGAACGGGGTATCGCAAATTGCGATTACCGGTAGCCCGGCGGCATTTTCGACCTTGGCCTGGATAAGGTCGGCAATGAACATGTCCGGGACGAACTTGACAGTGGCGGTGGTATCGCGCAAGCCATCGAGCAGCTTCATGATGCGGGGTTGCGATGCCATCGGCAACGCGACATACACCAGGTCGATGCGTTCGCGCTTGACGAATTCCGGTGCGCTGTCGATCGCGCCCAGCAACTCGTCAGCGGGAGCACCGCTGCGCGCGGCCGACCTGTCATCGAAATAGCCGACAAAAGCCTGCCCTGGGATGCTGTCTGACTGCAGCCGATGTGCCAGGTGCTTGCCGACCTCGCTGGCGCCGATCACGACGGCTGTCTGCGTAGCACCAAAAAAACTCAAGCGTTTTTTTAACGGCGCGCTCAAGGTGTGGGAGGCGATGATGGACACCGGCACCACGATGGCCCATAGCTTCACGACTGCCATGTTGAAACCTGCCGAGAAATGTCCCAGCAGATCAAAAACAAACAGGCAAGCGAGAAGCTTCGTCCAACTGAGCACCACCGTGGACGCATATTTTCGTAGCGATGCGCCTACTGGCGTACTCGGGAAAAAAATCAGGGCAGAAATAAACGCAAGCACCTGATCCTGTTGCGTGATGCTTCCGTCTATCCAGAACGCAAGCGCGAGATAAGACACTGCCGCAAACACCGGATCAATGATGCGGCGTATGACGTTGCTTGCTGCCGGAAACACATGAGCAATATCGTGCTCTACATCGGCGAGGTTTTCGATATTTATGCGCACGACTGCCCTTTTACGGTAGTTGGTCTAAAAGTTAAATCGGTCGCCAGATCACAAGCACTCGACCTTGTCGTCACGATCGGTCCGTCGGCTCAATTCTTCGGCGGTGGCGAGAGAAACAAAATTCCCGGTTAAAACAATGACGCTGTGCAGCAATGATGATGATGTAGGAAAATTCTTACAAGCAAAAGCATGTTGGTCGACAAAAAAACAACATATTCGTCATTTTTTAGGTTCAAACACGGAAATTTTGAGCGTTTTTAGAATATTTCACTCAGTCATCTACATTTCGTCAAATATATTAATTATCTTGCCCAGAATAAATTTATGACGTACATTGGGCAGGTAATCAAAGGCAAACCCGGAGTAATCCGGCGACGCAAAACTAGAGGGGCTTGTCGTTCACAAGTCAGCCAGTTGCCTGCCCAGCCTGCTGGTGCAGGCCTTGTCCCGCAGCGTAAGCAGCGGAGTTGATAAGGCATTTCATGAAAAACATCATCACCGGCCGACTGCGCCTGCAGTTTCCGTCCTTCGCCGCCCTCGTCCTGCGGGTGTTCAAGCCATTCCCCAGCGTCCTACTGAGCTTGTTTCTTGTACTGACGGCGCCCGCGGCGCATGCGCAGAAAGGCATCAACGGCAACGAGTTGTTCCGCCTCTCGCCGGCTGAACTGTCGACGACCATCGAAGCTTACAAAACACTGGGCGTCAAATGGGTGCGCTTCGATTTCGACTGGAGCGTCATGCAGCCTGCCCCGACGACATACAATCTGGTCAATCATGACAGGGTGGTCACCGCGCTCGCGAAAGCGCAAATCAAGATACTTGGCCTCATCGCGTACACGCCTGGCTGGGCCAATGGTGGACAAGTGAGCAAATTCTTCCCGCCGACCAATCCCCAGACTTTCGCGAGTTTTGCGGCGTTCCTGACTGCCCGTTACGCGGGCATGGGCGTGGCTGCCTGGGAGATCTGGAATGAGCCCAACCTGGTGCAATTCTGGAACCCCGGAGCCGATCCAGCCGCCTACGCGCAGTTGCTCAAGCAAAGCTACATCGCCATCAAAAAGCAGAATCCCAAGATGGTCGTCGTAAGTGGCGGCCTTGGCCAGCCCTCGACTGGCGGCGGCAACATGGAAGCCCGGCTTTTCCTGCAACTCCTGTACGGTAGTGGCGCGGCGCCTTACTTCGACGCTGTCGGCAACCACCCCTACACGGCGCCACAACTCCCGCTGGATTCCAGCTCCAACAACTGGGCACAGATGTTCAGCACCTCGACCAGCTTCCGGTCGATCATGAACCAGTACGGCGACGACAAGAAGAAAATCTGGATCACCGAGTACGGCGCACCTACTTCCGGCACGAACATCTGGGGAACGACGGTATCGGAAGACCGGCAGGCCAGCATGGTGACGCAAACACTCGCGCTGACGGCATCTTATACATGGACCGGCCCGACGTTCTGGTACAACTTCAAGGATTTTTGTGCGGCAGGTTCGTCCGACAGCGAGTGCTATTACGGCATGGTGCGCAGCGATGGCACAGCCAAGCCTGCCTTCAACGCCTACCGAAATGCGCGGTAACCCGTGCCATTGGCTGTACCACGGTCGTACATGATCCCGACAGCCAGAACCTGTGTGAGCACTCGGGCACGCAAGACCACCTCTCTGCGTAAGCACTGGCTGAAGCAGGTTCCCGGTACCTGAGGCGCCATCGGCGGCAATGGTCTGGGCAGCATAAGCGTCGGCCCAGTTCACGCCGCTGCGCCGACGGGCGCCGGTGACGTTCTCCAGGAAGCTGACCTGCTTCCCTACCTGGCGGTGCAGTGCAAGCGGTTGCCAGACTCTTCGGCATTGCAGACCTGCGAGAGCGCCGCGGCGCGCAGTTGCCGGCGGCGAATGCCTGCGCACCCTCCCTCCGGTGCGCCTTCTGCTCACGGACGAACCGCCCTGGCTGGAACACATGCACGAGGAATTCGTCACTCCCATCCTCTACTGAAGATAGGGCAATGTCCACTGTGCAATGGTGCGTCGCAACATAGCCTTTCCCGCTACGCTATGTGTACTGGGGACCCGGCCCCTCCTGCACTCTATGGGAGAACAACTTGCATATCGTTTCCAAGCAATCGCCGCTGCCCGTCAGCCTTGGGTTACAAGGCGGCGGCACTTACGGCGCATTCACCTGGGGCGTACTCGACCGTTTGCTGGACGAGGAGCGTTTCATGTTCGACAGTCTCAGTGGCAGCAGTTCAGGCGCCGTCAACGCCGTCGTTTTTGCTGATGGTTTTGCTCACGGAGGCGGCCGCCGCGGAGCCCAACAAGCCTTGTCACGCTTCTGGAAAACGCTCGGCATGCTGGCGGTTGCGAGTCCTCTGCAGCCCAGCCCGCTCGACCGTCTTGCCGGCCGCTGGACCATGAGCAGCTCGCCGGTCTACATGCTGCTGGAGATGGCCGGCGCCCTGCAAGGCCCGGTCAAGCAGCATGCTCCCACGCTTAATCCCTTGCGCAACCTGCTGTCGACACTCGTCGATTTCGAGCGGGTGCGCAATTGCGAAGAGCTGGAGCTCTTCATCGCTGCAACGAACGTCCGCACCGGCACCGGCAAGATTTTTACGCGCACGGAACTCGATCCCCAAAAGGTGGTGGCCTCCGCTTGCCTGCCTACTGTCTTCGCTGGCGTCGAGGTGGATGGAGAAACCTATTGGGATGGCAGTTACGTTGCCAATCCTCCACTCGCCCCGCTGCTGGCACGGCCGCCGCGCGACATGATCGTAGTACAGAACAACCCGATCGCGCGCAGCGAAATCCCGCGCAGTCAAGCGGACATCAGTAACCGCTCCAATGAAATCGCCTTCAACATTAGCTTCATGCGCGAAATCAGCGCACTGCGGCATGCCCACGGGGTCCCCGAAGAGCAACGCAGCGCCGACATGACATTCGCCGACCTGCGCTTGCACCTTATCAGCGGCATCGAAGATATTGGCGAGTACAGCCAGTCGAGCAAGTTCAACGCACAGATACCCTTCCTGCTTCACTTGCACGAGCTGGGGGTCAAGGCTGCGGACACATGGCTGCGCAAGCATGGGCACGGCCTCGGGTCCCACTCGACGCTCGATCCGTCGCCGGTGTTTTATGCCGATGTCGCCCGTAGTGTCTGATATCCGGTCGGTGGGTTCAATCGGTCAGCAACGGTTCTGATGTAATGGCGCTTTTATGAAGATGCAATGCCAAGAACTGGAAGACCCGGGTTGTCTACGCAGCAGAACAAGGAGTTGGATCCATTCATACCGTACTGTCAGGTCATGGGGGCATTGTGAAAACCGCGCGGCGCGGCTGATGACGGCAGCCGGCATCAAGGTCCGCCATAAGCGGCGTCGGGTGCCAGGACAGCTTGATGCACCTGTCCACGCCATTGTTTTTGCCATCGTCCCCGACACATCGGCAGGCTCAACCGTAATGATGCGGTCCTCGGCCACCGGTACGCTCAGCTTGCCGCCGACCAGCAAGGTGTCAGGTGAATTCAGGGTGTCGACCAACACCCGGGACGACGGAAGAAAAGTGGGGTCGCTGCATTCGAAAACGCCTGCCCAGCCGGACCTGTACCGCACACTGCATATCTGGTGTCAAGACTGCTTGCGTCCGGAGAAATGTTGCCCCAATCATCGTCGACGCACACGTCGACATCGGACAGGCTCAACGTGTCGCTTCCCTGGGTTATCCCGTCACCAAGCACAGACTGCAGCTCGACGGTTGGCTTGTCATGGGTCAGGACGTAGCGCGATTCCCGGGGAACAGCGACCAGCATGCGCATCAACCGAGCAAACTCAACGCGCTACATCACCGGCGGGCCACTCGCAACCGCCATGGCCCGGTTCGCGAAGCTCGTCATGTGTGTAGCGACTTTTGTGGTGTAATCGTTAATGGCGTTAAGATAGTCAGCCGACAGCGAGCTGATCGGCGCATCCGCCGCGGTTGCGTCATCAATTGAACCCTTTGCACAAGATTATCACCTGCCTTGCCGATTAACTGCATCGTTGACATGGAGCGCATCTTGGCCACCACCGAAAATGCAGCCAGCCGGATCGCATGGATGTCACCGGATGTGGGTGGTTTGCTGTTCACGCCAACGTTCTTTGCATTGGTGAGCGACCCGACGGTGGTGGGTACGTTGAACAAGGACGGTACGTCCGGGGCGTGACGCGATCGCACGTAAGCGTTGGCACTGTCTATTGAGGCCTGGTCCCGAGCGGTTCCAAGTTTGCGGTAGGCCAGTTCCGTCAGCGCGGTCACCGCCATGCTGCCTTGGCTGCTAAAACAGCCGAGTGCAGCGCGCAGCGGCATGCTGCCCATCGCTACCGTCTGATCAAGACCTTCGTCGTAGAACGTTCCATTCGACACTTCTACAATTATCGGCTCGCATCCAAGCGCGGCCGATAAGGTTGCGGATCCTCCGACAAAGGGTGTAGTCGCTGCGACCGATCCATCGGCCTTGATCAGTTTGACCGTCGCCGCAAGCCGAAAGCGTCAGAAGAGTAGTAAAAATAAATAAGGAATTTTTCATGGCCCAAGATGGAACTTGATCCTGCGGAGGTCGGCTTCTACAGCAAAGAGGCGAGCGCTAATTGAATAGCGGTCCTATCTGTCATTACCCATGGCCCAGAAACGTTCATCACCCGCCGAGGGCCACAAGACCGCCATATCTTCTTCGATGAACGGAACTAGCCGCCCGCTGTTGGACCAAGAGTAATCATCGGCTGTTACTTGGTGGCCGTCCAGCCATCGCTTGCCTTCACAAAGCGCACTGGACCAACCCCCTTTTGCGTTTTGCCAAGCTGTGTAACCTCCATCTCGACGTCGCAGACATATGCCTTGTCGCCGTCGGCTTTACACCCTACCTTCTTGACATTTTTCACTTCCGGAATAAGGTCCTGCATTTCCTTTGGTACACCTTGCTGTTGTTTCGCGACTGCGGTTTCGATATCGTGTTGCGATGGTTCTCCGCCACAACCAGCGAGAATAGTGGCGCTGAAAGCAAGGAACAGGAGAGTTGTGGTTGGCGTAAAAGATTTCATAGGTCTTCAGCATAGTTAAATAATGGGCCACTTGGCTTGGCCCGTTGACACGGTGCCTTCCGGCGCCGTCGCGAACTTCATGCACGATCGTCAGCGACCTTTCGACAAGCCACAGTTTGGGAATAAACAAACCGTTTGTGCCAACAACCGCATCTGACGAAGCAAGTTGTCAGGCTTTCGGACTGCAGCTAGGCGGATTGACCAAGCCCAGCGTCAAGGCATTGCCGCCGTTAAGCGTGCAGGTGTACACACGCTTGCTAGGTAAGCGCACCTCGACGTAGGTATCGGTACCCGAGGTCCGGCGGCTGAGAATGGTGACCGCCTCCGGAGAAGCCCCAAGCGTTCCTCCTACCTTCGATTTGATATGGTCATCGGAAATGAAATTGGTTTTTTCGGCGATAGTCGAACAACCGGAAATCAGCGAGATAAAAAATGTCGTGCTCGCAAGTACAAGCACGATTGGACGGCATTGCATAACAACTCCTTGAAGTAACAATAGATTGATGGGAACCGATTTCTTGTCTGGTACGACCTCAGACTTGGTACATTGAGCTCAACGGCTTTTCATGTTGTGCAGCAGTGTCACGCGTTTTTTGGCCGATTGCCGCACCCGACCATGGCCTGTCAGCGTACACAAGCGCAGAAAGCGGCCAGGAACTCGTGTACTTAGATAACTTGTACCGCTTATCTAGAGCGTGGGCGGTGCCCAGTACAAAATTTGCTTAAAAGTACACGCATGACACATGCTAACAAATTTACGGATGCCAAGTCTCACTAAATATCACTGAGGCATGTAATGCGGCAATTTGGCCATGAGTGCCAAGCCTGCGAACAAACCAGGTGACCCAGTAGGTGAACATTTCTGGTTTGCTAGCCATATAACGTCCGTCATCGAAATTTTTGCAAATATTTTTGAATGACGTGATCATTGGCGCTATGTGATACAGCGGCCACGCAGCAGATTCTTGCAAATACCGTCGGTACATGCGTACAGCGCCGCCACGACAAATCATCGCGGAACGTGCTCAAACCGGGGTCGTGACACGAGGAGCGACGAAAGCCTGATGAGGTTGTCGTCAGGGAGGCGTTACCAATGGAGAGGGAAGTGTGATTGGCGTCGAGTGACTGTTAATCGGTCTCAGCCAGGGAGCATACCGGGAAAACTGGGAAGCCGACATAAATCGACATGACAAATCATTGTCGATTAGATGCCGCGCCGCGCGACCGACGCCACCCGAACGAACGATGCTACGGTCTTTACCAGCGGTGGTTCTCTCGAACGACAATCAACCTTTCCCCTGCCTTACCCATGCCGACGAAGCGCCATCAACGGCATGCTTGGCCGCTGATGGCACGCGTCGACATGCGCACCGCGTTTTCAGGTCATCTTCCTGAGCCAGCCGACTTTTTCGTCATCCTCCCCAAACAAGCGCTCGTACAACTGAAGACTAAATTGGGCAATGCCGCGCGCCTCATCGATCATTTTTCTTTCCGCCAGCGCTCCGACACAACCACGGGTGCGCGACAGCACCAATGCCCGGAGTTTATCGATCCAGGGTTGCGCCAAAGCGTCCTCATGACTTTGCAGGACCAGCGCGGCGAGTTTGAGGGAATCGATGTAATCGTCTACTCCGCGGTCGTGCTTGGTACGGCAATCGATCAACTTGGCGAACACCTTATCTTTCAGCTTTGCGTCCTCGAGATTCACCGTCGATGCCGTGAGTGCCTTGATCACCGCCATAGTCTCTTCATGCCCGGCCGGATAATAGGTGTCGAACCAGGTTAATGCCAATAACAACTGCTTGGTGGCGTCGCTGAACTTTCCCTCGACGCGAAGGACAGTCGCGTAATCGACGCGCACTTCGGCCAGTCGTTGCTCGAACTCTGCGTTGATATCGAACCGTTGCACGACGTCTGCGAAAATCTCACGTGACCTGCTGTAGTCTTCCAGCACGAAATAGGCTTGTGCCAAGGGAAGCCAATTGACGACGCCCGACTGGTCCATTTGAAACTCGGCGTCGAAATTTTTCGCGCCAGGCTCAAACTGCGCGATAAAGTCTTCCAGGAAAGGTTTATTGCTTTTTATTATTTTTAGGTGCTCGATCAGGTTGTCACTGAACTCTCTCTTTGTGAAACCGTTCTCGGCCATATCATGCTTGATGATTGTCACCAAGTCCAACATCTCGCACGCCGTCACGAATAATTGATCGATCTTGCGCAGCGGTTCCAGTGCCTCATCCAACGCCGACGTCTGATTGTCCATCAATTCTCCCAGTTCTCGTTGAACTACATAATCGATTTATTGCTTAGCTTTCGATTGGGCGTTCGCCAATCGCGTTGAATAAACGGTTCACCTTGAACGCCAATGGCGCCGAGAGTGGACCGCCGTCATCGGCTTCGACCCATCTGGACAGATACTCTCGGGGCTGGTATCCGTGATCGCGCAACCGCACCCAGTACAGGCATAACTCAGCAAACAGACTATCGACCACGTAACCAATAGATGGCCGAATCTGGTGCGGGTCGCTCATACGCAAAATCGCGTCACGCCGCGCGAGCAGCAACGCAAGTTGATCAAAGGATCCAGCGTTGGCCATCTGGTAGGGAAGCTCGAAGAAAATTCGGCGATACGATAAGGCATATTTATCGCTTACGTTTTGGCATCCCAGCGCGGCCAATTTTTTTTGTAAATAAGCACTGATTTGCTGACGTCTCAGGAGCTCATCGGCCTTTCCGATCACGTGAGTCAACACTGCCTCAGTGAACTGCCCATGAGCGAAACGCAGCGCCCGCACACCACCTGACTCAGCTTCCGAAAAGAACCCTTCGAGTTCGGCGTACAGTCGAGACCAGAGCATGTCTGGCAAACGCTTTAGTTTCGTCGCTTCTTTCGGGTAGTTGCTTCGACATTCCGCCATTACGGCCTCGTCACCCGACAGTAGTTCAAGGAGTTCCTGTTCAGCGAGTCCTGCCCGGCTTACCGCCAACAGTCCCAGCGCGGCTTTGACAAGGACCGGCCCATGTTTTTCAAGCGCAGCGACATAATCTGCAATGAGCGCGTTCAAGTCCGTTGGCAATACCGCGACGTGGTCGGATGACCAGGTTCGCGCAAGCGCCGCGGCAACGGACAGATAAAGAGGAAGCCGACCCGCACCTTGGAACCCCGCGAGGATGCAGGCGACTTGCTGCGGTTGAAGGGTTCTGCCGGCCATCGGACGGCGACCAAATCCCCACTCGATGGCCGTTGTGGCAGCCTCATCATCAAGCATCGGTAACGCCCAGGGCTTCCAGCGTAGGGCCGGGTCGGCCTCCTCGATCTCGTCAACCCGGTCCAAGGTCGTGCTGATGATGATCCGTGAACCGTTACGCAAATTGGCGGGAAAGGACCTAACGAGCCACCGCAAATCGCGCTCGGACAGTTGTTCCACCCCATCGACGACAATGATGGTAGGAACTTGATCCAACGCTCCTTGTAATTGGCTTCGGATCACTTGCGGCGTATGGATAGACGGGTTTTCGTACCCCAGGCTGTGCAAGATCCCGCATAGCAGCGCGCGAACATCACTTGACGTCGACGTCACCCCTAAATAGCGCGTGATGGAACGATGTGCGCCTTTGCTACGGGTATACCGTGACATCGCTGCGGCAAGGGAGGAAGTTTTACCACTGCCCTTGCCCCCGAAGACCAATAGTAAAGGCTCATCATTGGATCGCGCGAGGTAGGTCGAGAGGAAACCGCCCTCCTCCCCGCAGAAGATGCCATCGGCGACAGCGTCTTGATAGGCCTGGTGAGCGTGGTTCTCGCGTACATGAGACGGCGTTGCCCTGATTTCCGCAATGCGTTGTTGGACGACACGCCCGAGCGCAGCCAAGGTACGGTCGCACACCTCGCGGATGCGAGCATGCGTTATTTCGGGATTGAGGCCCAGAAAACGCGGATCCGCCTTGGCGTCGCCATCGCCCAACCAGCGGTTCTTGTAGGCGCGGTATCGATCTTCACCCAAGAGCTGGAGCAAATCTGCCTGGTAGCCATCACTGCCCCGCGTTCCCTGCTGCTCCGCCGGCACGCACTCACCAGCAAGCGTAGGATCGGGCCCAACCCAGCGTTCAATGTAGTGGTAATAGTTACTAGAACAAACGGCATGTTCCAGCTTCTGTTTTAGGCGCTGCAACAACGAGGCACTGTCGGCGTCGGGTGTGCCGTCACGAATATCGCGATAGCGCCCCGCCTCAGATGTTGCCGGCATATCAAGGATGCTGCGTTCCATGTACCACACATTATCGACTGCCTCAGTTGACAGATTTTCGTCCAATGCGCCAACCAGAATCTCAAGTCCTGTCGCCGATAGATTGAACCAGTTTTTTTCCAACACATTACCATCAGCAGAGCGATAAAACTGGCTGAGGATCTGCCGTATCCGCCTTTCATCCTCCATGCCTGCGGCACCGCTGAGCGGGCGCAAGCGCCGTGTCGGCGGAACCGCGTTCTCGTCTTTGAGTTCGTCCGGATAACAATAGCTAAGGAAACTGCGATCAGCATCTCCAGGTATCCTCGCCAACAGATCGCCGAATCTTGCTTCCGCAATCGTTGGGAGTGGTGGTTGCCATCCAAAACGATCGCCCAGCATGACCATGAAGTTCGGCTTGGGGGACATCCGCTGACAGCGTCGAAGCTCGTTAATGCAGATGTCGATCGTGTCGTGCCGAGCGCTATCGGCAGGACTGACGCCCCAGCGCAGATCAATTGCCTGAAACTGCAGGCTTTCTTGTGAACAGAGATCTTCCAGTACAGGAAACACCAAGGTTTGCAAAGCCTCTCGCTCGACCCAAAAATCGTCGAATGTGGAAGAAACGAAAAGGCGAATCACGGGAATGGTCATGGGACGAGTCCAGTATAAGGTGATAGACGAACAAAGCGTCTTATTTATTGGCTCGTTTAATTATAATTCGCTAAATATTTTGAGGATACAAAAAAGTTAAGATACCTGTTACGGCCCTGGCTTTTAACCGGCGCTTTTACTCATACCGGGTTACCGCATCTCCGTCTGAATTACACAGCCGAACAGATCTACTATCGCGCTCGCATGTCAGGAAATTGGCTGCGGGTCAGAAAAGCCTGCGTTACGAACTCGTCGCCAGACCAAACTGCCGACGCTGTTGCGACGCTTCGTTCTCGAACGCGCTTGCTTCCGCGTCGCGATGTTGCCTCTGGCAGATCGCTACCATGTTGTCGAGATTCTTGACTAATTCCGCCGCTGCATCAGGAAGCGCTTTATGGCACGTTACGATTGCTTCGCGCGTCAACATTTCACATTCCTGGTGTCGGCCCTGTTGCCAGCGCACTGTCGCCATGTATCTTAGCGCCCGATGCGCTATAGGAGTACTGCCGAGGTCGAAGCGGCGACATAGAACGAGCGCACGACTAAGTAATGCATCCGCTTCGTCCAACCGACGTTGTTGCATGCAAAGCTCAGAAAGATTTGTCAGGATGTCGACGAGAAAAGGGTCATTCAGTCCGTCGCGTTCATACAGCATCAACGCTTGCCGATAATGGATTTCGGCTTGGCTTGGTTGCCCCTGATTCATGTAGATTGTGGCCTGGTTGTGATGGTTGAGGGCATCTTGAAACTTGCGCTTGGCAGTGGGCAGTAATTTGTCGATCTCGGCTGCTTCCTGTTCTAATACCTGCGCTTCGTCAGAGCGGCCCGCATGCATGCATACGTGCGCCAAGGCGTGTAAACAATTACCGATGTCCGAATGATTCGGCGGCAACGTGCGGCGGTAGATGTCCAGTGCTTGCCTCAGCAGTTGTTCAGCGTTCGATAATTTTCCAAGCGAAAAATACACGCCTGCAAGATTTTGCACGCTGATTCCAACACAGTGATGGTGATCGCCAAACGCGCTTCGAAACATCGCCAACTCTTCTTCAGACAGAGCCAATGCTTCAGCATACTGGCCCTGACGTTGATATAATTGGCTCAAGTTTCCGATCACGCTGGCGATGCGGGGGTGACCTGCTGGTAAGGTCTGGCGAAAGATTTGCAGCACTTCCCTGTAGGTCTGTTCTGCCTCGAGATAACGGCCATGATCAAGGTGCAACGAGGCCAGACAGTTGAGTGTGCTTGCGATGGTGGGGTCATCGGGCCTGAGAATCCGTTTGCGTAACGCCAGTGCCTCTTGGTACAGCAATTCAGCTTTGTCGAGTCGACCGGTGTCCTTGTATACCTCGGCTAAATTTACTAGATTATCTGCAATCCTAGGGTCATTCTCAGCGAAAAGAGCGCGCGCGAGCTGCAGCGCGTTCTCCGCAAGCGGTTCAGCCTCAGCCCAACGTTCCAGCCGACGATAGAGCGCCGCAAAATCGTGTATCGGTTGTACCAATTGGCGCGACATCGCTTTCGCCCCGCGGCTGGTCAGAAACGCCACTATGCCGCCGAGCCAATACTCTTGAAGCGTCAGAAACCCGTTCACGGACAACCACGAGGAAAACACATTAAATTCAGGCAGTAATAGCTCATCTAGAGAGCCGATCGTTTCTCGCCAACGCTCTCCAAGGCGTCGAATCGGGACGGTTGGCACGGCCGCATGGGCACCTAGCCAGCTGAGGATATCGCGGAGCAGCGGAGACTCTACTTGTGCGAGCACCAGCGGCAAGGCAATACCACTCAGCTTGTCGACTAAGCCATCAGTATCCTCCAGGCACCGCAACTGATAGATAGATTCAGCGAAGTTTGGTTGGTCTTGCTTGGCTGCATACTCGGCGAGCTCCTGCCGCAACGCGGGAATCTGATGTGCTTGTAGCAACGAGGCCAGTAAGCTCTCGTGCATCATATAAAACCGGCCCTCGTCCTTGAGACAATAAGGCTCCAGTCGGGCGAGCAGAGGGCTTAAAAAGCGGTCCGGAAAACGACGGCGTCCCGTTTCCAACTCTGTTGGACTGTCGGGAGTCGCCAACAGATACGCCAAATCTGCACGCCGTAGGCCGCGCCTGGATGCGGCGATTAAGTGCATAGCCCGACTTGCCAGCCCTAGATAGCCTACCTCGAGAAAATCCTTATCCATCGCGGCCACGATTTTGTCGAAAAGCGCACCAGCGGTGGTGGTGTGCAGCAGGCTCTCCAATTGTTCCTCTAAGTTGTCATTCCTTGCATGCAAGCGCAGCTCTTCCAGCAATAACCGCATAAATAGGGGAATGGCACAGGACGCGCTTTCTGCGAGCCGTTCGCGCAGGCTTTGTGCGAGGTCCTTGCCGCACGTGGCGAGAAACAGGTCAATGGCCGCTCTGCGCTGGGTAACGTCAAGCGCGGGCATCTCAAGCACTTGCCACCCTGGTGCGCTGAGCTCTGGGGTAGAGCTCGCAATGATCACTACCTGCCCAGGTAACTTTAGTGCCTTGAGCTGATGGACTGCATCCGGCGAGGAACTCTGGTTGAGTGCATCGAGGAGTAATACGAGGGGCTGCTGTAAAGCCGCCTGTACCTCGAACAATGCCGACTCGAGCGCATTCCAGCGTTCCCGCTCGTCGGTCGGCGCTGGCGCACTGATAGCACCAGTCTTTGCCAGCGTATCGAGCAAGCGATCGCGCCATCCTTTTATCGAACGGTCGCCGTCCGCTCCAATGTAATGGGAAAAGACCCGCATGTTCCCTTGCTCGGCAAGATGGGCTTGCAGATCCGCAATAAAAGCGCTTTTACCGAGGCCCGCTTCACCGCGAATACAAATATATGGTTTGCCGTCATCAACGAGTGCCAGCTTGAGATTCTCCAACACGGATCGCCGAAATACCGGCAGGGCCAAGTAATCCTTGCGCCTGGACCACGCATACAGTTCATGTGAGCACGCTTGGACGGCTGATGGGGATGCCGGCGACACGGCTGGGAATAAAGTATCGATGCCGCCTTTTAAAAAATCATACACGGCTTCGCCGAAGCTTTCGATGTTCGCGTAGTCACTGATCTCGACCCCGGTATGTCGAAGGCGTCGTTTGAGCGCGTCGAGCTTGCCGTTCGCACCGTCATAGAAATCACTGCGGGGTGCCTCCCTACTTTCAGCCTGGCGCTCAGCGAATAATCGCGCTGTCAGCTCAGGGGCGCGCAGATAGATCCGAGCATGTGGCGCTGCGTGTGGATCGGTCATAAACCCGTGCTGCATCTCCAGTTCGGTCGCGCTTATGCCGTTTTCTATCGCGGACGCGATCACCTGTGTATAGGGGGAAGCGGATCGTTCGGTCCAGAATTTTTCGAGTTCATAGCGCTCGGGTGTCCAACCGTAGCGTTCCCCGAGGATCCCGATAAAAAATGGCGGATACTCTCGGCAGCGGTCAATCTCTTCCAGGCATATTTCGACAGTGCGACCATCCCTGCAGCTCTCTTCAGAAACGCCCCAGCGCAGGTCGATTTCAGTAAAAACGACTTGGCGTTCGTCGCAAATTCTACGCAGTCGCGGAAACACGTTCGTTAGCAAAAAATTCCGTTCTTCCTCCATATCTTTAAAGGTGGAGGAAAGAAATACACGAATTTCGCGAGCCTGCGTTGCGGGTGTCATCATAGGTCCTAGTGTCGTTCCGACTCAGGCCGGGGCCCGATAATTTGCGTTCTTGTCCGACATGCGTATGCCGTCAAAGCAACATTACAAACGATATTACATCAACAAGTATTGAGAAAGCCAGAACCGTTGTCATTCTGCTTCAACGCCTGCACGATTGGTGTGAAGCCAGAGTCAATTGGCATGCAGTCGACTAGGGGATTTGTGGCACCGTGATGGCGCGCGTCCTTATTTATTCGATCCATGTTGGCGTAGCAGATTATTGGCATCTACCTGAGCTTCATCTTTATAGTGACGCCACCGCTATCGATCGCCCTCGGAGAAGCCACATGCAACCACTGTGGCGAACAGGCCTTTATCCAATCCCTCGCTGCCTGCTGCCGCCAACATGAAGACATGTTGATTTCCTGCGTACCTCCTGAACTGCTATAGTTATTCGATTCAAATGGCCAAATACAAGCCCAAGTGTGGACGAAATTCATGGCACAGCAAACAAGCAAAGCACTTAATCACCTGGTTTTCTTTCGATACTGCTTTCGCCTGTACATGGCCGTGATGGGAAATGCACGCGTGATGTCGATCGCTCCTCGCGACCACGGTTGGCTAGACGCGAACCCGAGTGTGACCAGCGAGGGCGATGTCCTCGCCGTGGCAGACGCCAGGGCGACCAGTCTTGGGGAAATCTATCGGGGTGCCGGAGTCTTTGTCGGCTTTTTGGGTGTCACGGCACTGGTACTCATGATCGCACCCAGTGCACTGAGGATGAATCCTGGCCTGACGATGGTGTGCGGCGTCGCTCGTGTATTGGTCATTGCATGTGCACCGGCGATCGCATTTTTCATCATATCGCGCGAGTGGAAGGAAAACTGGGTTGCGGCTCGAGTGCACGCTGAACGCTTGCGCTATCAGCCCTTGCAACAGGCAACCGAAGAACTCAAAACGGCCCCTACCATGCATTCCCAGGCTCTTATCAACGACATCCTTGGGCTACTGAGCGGCCCACATGGACAGGTGGCCTATAACCGGCGAAAACACCAGGAATATACGGTGATCCTGCAACGCACGAAGACCGCCACCGTCATCGCCTTTGCTACATCCTTGCTGGGCGCCGCAGCGCAGTTGGTCTGGAATGAACCTGCGTTACTCGTCTTGACTGCGCTGATCCCGGCGTTTGTCGGTGGTTTGCATGGGGTCAACGGCTTTCTAAATATTAGCCGACATGCCGAAGACAACCGGCGCCTGGCAGGAGAACTCGACACGATCCGCGAACAAGTGCTGCGCATGCAGGTGAAGTGCGAGTACGAGGGCCTGGCAAGCGCAGCACAACAAGCCTATCAACTGCTAACGGTGGGGAACTCTGCCTGGATGGAAACCGCGAATAAGCAGGTTGTCGCGGTGTTTTAATGCGCGAAAGCTTGGCATCGCAGAAACACGATTACTCCTGACGTCCCGGTGACTTCGTTCGGCTCGGCGCCGTCCGCACGCTCTCGAACAGGGATTGCAGCGCCGCGCCACCATCGGCTCCAGCTGCATCGCGCTCGACGTCGACCTGCAGCAAGTCCAAGCGCGCGCGCGGGTAGTGTGCCGCCGCCGCTTGTTGCAGCCAATAGCGGCTTGCCTTCAGGTCGCGCTCGGTGCCATGTGCTGCGTAATACATCTCACCAATTTCCGCCTGTGCCACTGGAAAGCCGGCCGCCGCTGCTTTTTTCAGCCAGCGCCACGCCGTGGTGTTGTTGGCCTTGAAGCGCAGAATGCTGCCGCCGCGTTGGTCGCCAGCCCGGTCAATGCCTTCGCGGTACACTAAACCAAGGGTCGTCTGGGCGACGACACTTCCGGCATGTGCCTTGCGCTCGAGCTTGGGGATCTCGTCCGGGGTGAGACGCCGCATGCGCTGCTGGATTTCCCAGTCGACCTGGCTCCAATCGGCGGGGCCCATGTCGCGATACCAGGGCGCATGCTGGCCGCGCATGCCCTCGTTGCCTGCAAGACGCTGGACAGAGCGCTGGGCCAGCGGTGCGGACGGTGTGGCACCGTCGATCGGCCGAAAAAAGAAACTGCCGCCCAGCGACGATTCATACCAGGGCATCTGGTCATCCATGGTCTGACGCCGCACCTCGTTGCCCACAGTTTGGAAGATCTCCGCGAGTTCACGGCCAGGTTCGGCCAAGACTTTCGACAATGTTGCTGTGTACAGGCTATTGGAGCCCTTGCCATCCGGCGCCAATTCGCCTGGCGCGGTCGAATAAGCGATCAATGTGCCGCGCGGCGCCACCACCTTCGACAGGCCGAGCGCCCCACCTCCCCGGTAGCGCACGCCGCTCGCTGGCTGAAAGGGATTGTTACGGCAGGCATCCAAGACCACGACGTTGAGGGCCGCGCGCGAGCGCTTCAGCCGCTCGAGCAAGGTCGCCAATGGGTAGGCGCGCTGTGCGCTCGCGCGCTCACTGGTGAGCACCATATCGGTCGGATTCAGAAAATTGTTTCCTTCGATCTGCATGCCATGCCCGGCGTAATAGACAAACACGGTCGCATCCGCCGGCACGTGGTCGGCGAATTCTGCCACTGTCGCGACCAAGGCGGAACGGTCGAGGTCATGGCGTTCGGTGACCACGAAGCCCAGGGCGCCGAGAGTACGCGCCATCAACCGTGCGTCGTTGCCAGCGTTCGACAAGCCTTGGGCCGCCATATACCGTTCATTGCCGATCACCAGCGCCACCCTGCCCGGAGCCGCCCAGGTAGGCGTGAGGACGAGCGCGCAACCGGACACCAACAGCGAAAGCAGAGCGCGTACAAGGGTGCGCCGTCTCATTCGGCACACCGGTGCCGATCCGGCTCGATCACGTCGGACTGCTCGACCACAAACTGTTGACGCAGCATGGCAGCCAGTTCGTGCGGGTCGCGGCCGCGCGGTGGCAACACCCATAGTTCGCCATTGCTCGACGGGCCGCTGACCAGAGTCGCGTCGGCGGCGCGCAAGGTATCGACCAAGTCAGCATACGAAGCGTCCGGCCGGAACACAATGCGAATCAGCACCGCACAAGGCTCGGCATGTCCCACCTGGCTGCTACCCCGGTAGACAGTGTCCCGTGCGGCGGAGCGCTGCTGCAGCATCCAGATCCCCTGCCCGGCGATGATGGCAAGCGCGGCGCATGCCACCGCCGACCGTACGAAACTGCCACGCAGCCATTCGCTCAGGCGTCGGCGCCGCGTGCTGGCAGACATGGCAACCCGGGTTGTGGCCGCGATGCGCAGTTCGTTCGCCAGTTGGTGGTACAACTGCCGGTATTCGTGGCGCGGATCGTCATCGGCACCCAACGGGGTGCCAGAGACGATCGTGGTATGCGGAGCGATGTCCCAGGCGCCAATGTGGCCGGGCCGTGGCGCTACGAACTCGTCGCCGGGCGTGTCGGTGTCGGCGAGCAGCAGCACCGCGCCAAGGCCGGCCGCGCCGAGTTGACCAAGAATCGGCTCATTGCCCTGCAGCGCGACCTCGACCGGGTTCCACGCCTGTACCATGCCGGCCTCGGGTGCGAACAGGCCATCACTGTCCTGCAGCACCAGGTCGCGCTCACTGGCATAGTCGACTTCTTGCGCCACCATCCAGCCCGACCAGCGCTTGCCGCCGAGGCTGGCGCCAAGCAGCACCGCGCAGGAGCGGCCCAGAGCCCGCCCGTCGGCGCCGGGGATCCGGTCCAGCCGGCGCACTTGCCCCACCGCCAGTGGTGCTGGCGGATGGGCTGTCTGGACGGCGTTGCGCAAGCGTATCAATTCGAGCAGATAGGGCGGCATCACCGGCGCAGGCGTCTCCGCATCCTCCTCGGCGACCGGGTCCTGATAGGTTTCCAGGTCCGGCGGCAGCGGCGCCTCTTTGCCAAACAGGTCACTGCGCAACAGCTTCAACGGCGGGTAGAGCAAGGGCATCATGGTGCTTTCTCCTGAAATACCCGGACCCGCTCGCAGAGGACGATCAGCAGCGCCGCAAGTTCTTCGCGCCAATCCGGCTGCAGACAGGCGCCAAGCCCGCACAACCAGCGTCCGATCTTGGTCTTTTCATAACCGGCATAGGTGGCGCCCTTGGTGCGCGTGATGCCGAGTTCCTTGATTTTGCGGTGATAGTCCGGCCCCATGTTCAAGCGTTCGGCAATGCGCGAAATCGGCTCGGCCCGCGACGGATCGGCGCAGGAATTGTCGCGCAGGCAGCCCCGTTCGCCGCTCGCCAGGGTGCCGAGGAACTGGTCAGCACTATGCATCGCGGCGCCGATGTCGATGCCCGCTTCGCGCAGTAGGCGCGCATGCCCGACTTCTGTAGGTGCCTGGGCCTGCGCCGTTGCTTCTTCGTCATTCTCGGAATCGGCTTGCCCTTCTGCCTCCAACACGTCGAGCGCAAAGCGCTTCAGGTAGAGATGCACTGCGTGCACTTTCTGCAAGGGCCCGGCTTTCGACGTTCCCGCGTTCAAGTACACCTTGTCGTAGAAAAACGTCTGCACCAGATCTTTGCGTTTGGCTACCGCGTTGAACTCGGGCGGCAGGCGAGTGCGCATCAATACTGGAAAGAGCAAGCGATAAAAATCCAGCCATTCCTCATTGCTGAGTCCCGGCCCGCGCCGATTCCAGTAATCGACGATCTTGACGTTGTCGTTGAACGCTTCCTTGTTGTTGTGCATGATCGGTATCGGCAAAACTGGAATGGTCAAAAGAACATCTTTCTTTTTGGTAATTTTAAACCATAGTCGGTCTGTTAACTCAGGTATCTTGCAACTGGGGTTCGGCGTGATGCGCGTAGAACTTGGCAGCGTTGACGGCCATGGCCAGGTAACGCAGCAGCGTAGCGCGATCGCCGCCCTCACCGGGATCGAGAAACTCCACGGCGGCGACGGTATTGTCGCGGGCCGCGTTCAGGTAGACCTTGGCACACTTGCACTTTTTGTTCGCAAGATCGATGGCCAGCATGGCATCGTCCAGGCGACTGGGCTCGACCTTGTAAAAGTTTGGCAGCAAGATACGGACGAAGTGCGCGTCGTCTAGGTCGAGAACGATCAGCAGGCTTGCGCCTTCAAACTTCACGTACACGTCCCAGGTGCTGCTCTCGGCGTCCCATTCCGGATCCCGCGCCCGGTATCCTTCTTCTTGCAGGATGTGCTGGTACGACCGTGCGCGTGCTTCGAGGGCGGATTTCAGTTCTTGCATGCGGTTCTCCTGATCGGTTGTCAGATGTCGATCCCGCTCAGCGGGCTTGCGTGCATAGAACGCAGCTATCGGTGCTTTTTTGCACCACATCGCAAATTTTTTCGAAATTTTTTGAACGAGGTGAAATCGCTATAAAAAAACCGGAAGCGCGGCGTTATAGAGGCAGCCAAGCGAAAAGGAGAGTCGATATGTCTTGTAAAGCGCAAGCCACCTCTAAGAAGGACGAGAAGCCGTCCATGCGCAGCGCCCTTGCCCGCCTCTGCCTGCCGGCAGGCGGCGCATTTGCGTCCGACGAGGGTACACAGCAGGAGTGTTTTACGCGGACGCAGGCTCACAGTTTGACGGACGACCTGTGCGCCAAAGCGCAACTGGCAGTGGGACCAGAAGTCGAGCGCTACCTGATCCAATTGTTCAGCCAACTACCTTACCTGGACGGAGACTCGCTGGACGTATTGGACGCCTGTCAGGAAGAGTTCCTGGTTACACTCGAGAAAGACGCGCAGGATCCGGCTATCCGCAATTGTTCTGACCAGATTGGCTTGTTGCTCACGCTCGCATTGGCGCGCAGGGCCGAGCCCGCGGCCCAGGCTTGGGTCGATGTCCAGGCGTTTGCCAATGAACGCAAGCGTATCAACTGGGGGGCGAGCGACAAGACCGATGCCGAGAAAGACTATGGGCGCTTCCTGGACAAGGTCATGAACGCCGGCCTGTTGCGTGAGCGGCCGGCGCGCATCGAACCGGCGCGTCTGCTGGACTTGCAAGAACAATTTCCCAACTTCGCCGCGCCTATTCGTTTCCTGGCCGAGCAGGCTGCCTATGCGCGCTTATGCGGCCTGCCCTTTCAGCCTGCGCCTATGCTATTCACCGGGCCTGCCGGCGTCGGCAAAACAAGTTTCTCGGCAGCGCTGGCCAAGGTACTGGGTACCCACAACGAAGTGGTGAACATGGCCTCACAAAGCTGCGGCTTTACGCTGGCCGGGATGGACCGCGGTTGGTCATCGGCGCGCCCCGGCATGGTGTTCACAGCGCTCTTGCACGGTACGACCTTGGCCCCTGTGATTCTGCTCGATGAGATCGACAAGACCAACGAGGACGCGCGGTCTAGCCCGATGGGGCCGCTGTACGCCTTGCTCGAGCCCCGCACGGCTGGCCATTTTCGCGACGAATATGCCGGCTTTCCAATGGATGCCAGCCATGTTATCTGGTTGGCCACCGCCAACGAGACAGAGACCTTGCCGGCACCTATGCTCAGCCGCTTCAAAGTCTTCGACATTCCGATGCCATCACATACCCAACTGATCGCGATCGCCCGTTCGATGTTGCGTGACATGACAAAAGCCCTGCCTCAGGGACCGTGCGACCTGCCATCCGATTGGGAACCTCGCCTGGCCGGGTGCTCGGTGCGCGACCTGCGCCTGCGCTTGCAAGAAGCGCTTGGGCATGCCGCCTTGCGCGCCATGGCAGCCGGCGCGAAGGGCCTGACACTCGATGAGCGGGACTGGACAGGTGCACCCGCCGGGCGCCGCCAGGCCATCGGGTTTTGTTAGACGTGTGCATCGCGTAGCGGCCAAGTATCTCGCGGTGCCGGTCCGGTCCATGACATCAAGTGCGAGCGCGTCCGATGCTGCCCATCAGTCGCAATGCGAGGGCAAACAGCGTGGCGTAGGCGACCGCCCCAATCAGGTAAACCTCGGCAGCAGTCCAGAAATCGGACCATATCCAAGTCACGATCAATAAAATCGGACTGGAAAGGACTGTCAGGTAAGCGCTGGCGAATAAAAAAATACCATTCGCCCCTTCAAAACCCTTACGGCCGCCATTGAACTCGATTACGGTCGCAAGCACGAGAATCGTCAGAACGGCTGCCGCCCACACTGTCCAGAAGAAAACCATGCTTATCCTTCGCAAATATTAATTTTAGCGCGAGAAACGAAATTGACGACCAATACGCTCGGCGGCATCGCTTGCAAACCGAAGTACCAAAGATATTCGCAGATGCTTGGGTCGGCATGGCGGCTCCGTCAAAACACGAGCTTCGAAAAACATTACTTGCCATTGAGGCAACTCAGGCCGTACACTGCGCCATAGCGTAGCACTGCGTGCGGCGTTTGTTAAGAACAGGGACCCGGACAGTAACAATTATCCTCAACGATACGTCAATCAGTCTGCTTTATTCATCGAATAATATCGACATTAATCGGGCACCGTCTTTTTATTTTCTGTGAGTTTATATGTCCAATTTTTCTGACACGTCTTCTAACTTCGTCGCCCAGGTGATCAAGCAAGGGATTATCGCTATTGGCGCGAGTTGGGCGTTCACCCTCGTGTGTTTCTGGATCGGCATGCCTGGCCTCGCAGCCCTCAATCCGTTCCTGGTCGTGGTTGGCCTGGTCGTTTACAACATTCGGCGTAAAGTCGCAAAAAAGCAAGCGATCAAAGTGCATCAATCGCAGCGTGCCGCGGACGAGCAGAATCGTGAGGCCGCAAGGCAACGAATTCTGGAGAAGCAGCGCCAACTCGAAGAGGCCGAGAAAAGAACCAAAGCGGCGAACCCTTGCCTTAACGTCGCTGAAGTTTTTCTGCACCCGAATAAGTTCACACCGTACAGGAAATTCTCGGTCGGCACGGAAGCTGACAATATGAAGGGTGAGATGGAGGGTCTGTGGAGCATCGAGGAAAAAATGGCCGGCATGAAGAAGCCAGCCGAGGTCAAGCTCAACGATCTGGTCTTTTTCACGGAAAACATGTTCGAGGTGGTCGGTGTCCTCGAAGAGGGCAACTATCGGATCGCCGTGCGTTTCTTTGGACTGGTGTCTAACAACGAGGACAAGGGATACGGCGAAACCTCACGGCAAGGCTTCCTTTTAAAATTGTCGGTCACTGTGGGCAACGAACGCCGCCCTGTGTATTTGGTCGTGCCCCACGTGTACGAAAAAAGGATGCCACAGCAAACCGGTGGATACGAAGCGGTCGACAACGGTTCGCCGTTCGACGACTTCGGTTTCAGCATTGCGCAAGGAACTCGACTGCGCGCGGTCGGGCATTTGTACCGGCGCGAAGCGACGCAACATGACTTTTTCCCGCTCGGATACTACTTGGTAGCGGAGATGAAAGATGTGCAGCCCGCTGAATCCGTGAAGGCCTGAGCCTGGCATTAGAACGACGGAAATCATTAATAGAAAACATATATCGATGCCGGCCGAGACTGCCAGGGAAATCCGTGTTTTTCTTTCTTCAACGTTTCGCGACATGGACGCGGAACGCGATTATCTACTGAAGCACGTGTTCCCCGAATTACGCCGCGAATGCGCGCAGCGCAACGTCGGGTTTGTCGAGATCGATTTGCGCTGGGGTGTGACGGAAGAGGCAAGCAAAAACGGCAAGACGGTCGAGATCTGTTTGACCGAGATCGACCGCTGCCGCGATTACCCGCCCTTCTTCATTGGTTTTCTCGGTGAACGCTATGGCTGGATCCCTGAAGAACGCGATCTGACGGCATATTGGAACTCCCACGCCGGATCGTCGTACGCCGTCCCGATCCGACGCGCGCTCGAACAACGCATCAGCGTGACCGAACTGGAGATGCAGTTCGCTGTGTTCGACCACCTCGCCGGACCGCGTGCAGCCGATGCCCGTTTCTACCTGCGCGATCGCGCATTGACGGAGCAGTTGGCGCGCGCATCCGACGCCCCTTCCGCGAACTTTTACGACGAAAGCCATGGCAAGTTGCAGCTGTTGCGTGAGCGGATCCGAGCGACCGGCCTGGTCGATATGGATGGCTACCGGACGCTCGAAGAATTCGGCGAACGCGTGCGAGCGCTGCTGCTGGCCGGACTGGACCAGCGCTATCCGGCCGCCTCAACGCCCAGTCCAGTGCAGCGCCGTGCCCACGCTCATGCGCACTTTGCCGCCTCACGACGGCTTGGTTATGTACCGCTGCCAAGTTTGCAGGATGCGGTGGCGAACGCGTTGCAAGCTCAGCTTGCCGCCGCGCCAGCGCAACGACAGCATGTGTATCTGGCTGGCCCATCCGGGGCAGGCAAGAGCGCCTTCATGGCGGCGCTCGAGGTATGGCTGCCGAGCCGCGTTCCAGGATCTCGCATCTTCGCGTCCTACAGCGGCGCCGATGGCGGTGTCGACATTGGTCTCTGGCGCGACGATCTCACCGAACACCTTGGCGGCCAAGTGGAGCCGGCCAGTGCCGCCGATAACAAGTCGCGTTGGGACCGCCTCGCCGACCAGTTGCGGCGCGCAGGCGCTGGCCCTGCCAGCCCTGTATTCCTGCTTGTCGACGCCATCGACCTGCTCGATGCACCCGACCAGGCCTTGCGCATGCTGGCCACACAGCCATGGCCCATAGGCGTTGTCGCCATTGTCAGCGGCTTGCCGGAATGGACGCCAGAGAGCGGATACGTCACCCTCGGGCTAGCACCGGCGAGCCCGGCGCACCGTCAAGCCATGATCGAGGCCTTTAATGCGCGCTACCGTAAAGGGTTGGCCCCGGCCCTGACTGAACTGCTGGCGAACGACGACCGCGCCGGATCCCCCCTGTTTCTGTACATGGTGCTGGAAGAACTGCGGGTGCAGGCGCGTCATGAAACGCTGGAGCGCGACGTCCGCACAATGTTAGCATTGCCGGATGCCGACGCTTTATTCCGCCACCTTCTGGAGCGCTGGGACCGCGACTTCGACGACATCAACCACCCCGCCCTGGTATCACGGCTTGCCGGTTTCCTGGCACTATCACGCAATGGCCTGGATGAAAACGAACTGGCCGACTTGCTAGCCGCGCCGAACGACCCGATCTCGCCCCGGACAGGCAAGCCGCGCTTGCCGGCCGCGCGGCTTAGTCCCTTGTTAGCGATCCTGCGGCCTTACTTGCTGCGCCACGAAGGACGTGAACGTCTGATGCATGCGGCGCTCCAACGCGGCGCCACGCCGGCGGCAGTAGTGGCGGTACGCATTTTGCTGATCCGCTATTTCGTTGAGGGCGAAGGGCAGCGCATGATCAGCGAGCGCCTGTATCAGGCGCTGCGTCTGGTGCAACACGCGCCGCAGGACCACGAACGCCTCGATCTGCTGATGGGCACATTGCTTTGGATTGGCAATGTGTACCGCCTGGTCGACGTCGACCTGCCACTGGCGCGTGACGCCCTGACCGCGCTAGGTGCAGGCTCGCCGTCGACAAACACGCGCGCGGCCCGCCTCGGCATTTCTTGGGCTGAACAGTTACACGAATATCAGTCGGCCAGCCAGGCCGGTCGCGTCTCGCGCTGGTTTGCCTGGCTCGGCAAGTTCGGCGGGCGTAAGCGTTCGCAGCATGCCGAGCCCAGGGGCCTGTACCCGACCTGCCGGTGGGTCGAACATTTGGCTGAATGGGCGTTCGTAGTGCCCGCGCTCCCGCTGGCCGAGGCGGCCGTACAGATCGCTGCTGCCGCTGATCCCGGCAAGACGCCAGTCCTGGCGCGTTGTTGGTATGCGCTGTCCAGCCTCCACCTCCGCAGCGGTCGACTGGATGCCGCCCAGGACTGTGCCGCCAAGGCGCTTGCCGCAAGCAAGGCGAACGCTGTCGCGGATGCGCGCGGCCCGGCACTCTACGGTGTCGCATTGAGCTTGCAAGCGCAGGGGCGTTCCGAGGAAGCGCTGAACTACATCGGCGAAGCCTTGGTGCAGCTTCGGGCCCATGCATCGGAAAACCAGGATATCGCCAACGCCCTTGGGCTGTTGGGCGTGATCCAGACGCGTCTTGGACGCTTTGCCGACGCCGAAGTATCGCTCCTCGAAGCGCAGTCGATGCGAACCGGGCTGCTGCCCCCGGGTGACCCGGAACTCGCAATTGCGCAGATCGAACTGGCTGATTTTTACAAGGTCAGCGGGCAGTACGAGCGCGCCGCGGCCTGCTACGAACAGTGTTTGGCCAGCCAGCGCCGGACGCTGTCGCCGTCGCACCCACTGCTTGCCACGACCCAGGCAAGCCTGGGCAACCTGTACCGATCGCTCAGTCGCTTTGCCGAGGCGCGGCCCTTGCTCGAAGCTGCGCTGACGCTGCATCGGGCCACGCTGGCGCCCAACCATTTGGACTTGGGTGCGGACCTGATCAATCTCGGCCTGCTGTACCAAGAGCTGGGGGAGTTGGACAAGGCCAAGGCTGCGTTCGATGAAGGCCTGGCGATCGCGCGCCGCGCAGTACCGCCGGGCCACGACGCGCGCCTGCGTGCGCTGATCAATACCGGTTTGTGCTACGAGGCGCTAGACCAGCGTGATCACGCCGCGACCTTGATCATGGAAGCGGTGGCCGAGGCACAGGCCACATTGGCACCCGGCCACCCCGATATCGCCTGGGCGTTAGGCCAACTGGGCTTTATCCGCGAAAAACAAGGGCAATGGGATGAGGCGGCGCGCCTGCAAGCCGACGTGCTGGCGCGTCGGCGCGCGACGCTACCTGCCGGACATCCAGACATTGCCGATACCTTGGTGCGCTGCGCTGCATTGCATGCGAAAAGCCATCGCTTTTCACAGGCCGAGGCCGCTTATACCGATGCCCTGGATATCTTGCGGGCCAGCTATCCGCAAGGCCATTTGGACTCACTGTATGCACTGAACAATTTCGGCGCCATTTACCTGGCTCAAGGCAACGCTGCAAAAGCCGTGCCGCTGTTCGACGAGGCGCTGGCGCTGGCGCGGCACCTGCTGCCGCCTCGGCACTGGCTGCTGCTGGAATCCCTCCGAGTGCTGGGGGTGGCCTGCCAGAGCGCTGGCCTGGCCTACCGCGCGCAAGCCTGCCTCAGCGAACTGGAACGCCTGCAGGACAGCCAGGCTGCTTGACGTTAACGACATCACCATCGAATGATATGAACATGACTCCTGAAGAATTCCCGAAATTGGCACGCATTGTCAGCGTGTTGGTCGCCGGCCACCGTGAAGCGCGCCTGGCCGGCGCCGGTGGCCAGGCACTGGCTTGCCTGGATCAAGTGCTAGCGCGCTTCGCCGCGGCACGCGATGTCGCGCTCGCGGATCAACTGTTCGGCCCGGATCTTTACGATCGTGCGCCTGCCCAGGTGTGCGTGCTGACCGGAGATTGCGATGGCGTGGATGCGCATGCGCGACTCGCGGCACATCGACTAGGCCTTCCCATGCAAGTCGTCAGCGCAGCGCAACCGGCTGACATTGCGGCGCACGCCGCCGTATCCGTCCACTTTGGCTGTCCAGACGATATCCTGTCACAGGATGACTCAGCCCACGGCATGCGCGATGAGTTAGCGCTGCTCCATGCAGACGTGCTGGTGGCGGTATGGGACGGTGCTGCGCCAGTCGGCAACAACGGCGGCGTGGTGCGACTGATTCAGCGCGCCATCCAAGTGGGCACCCCGGTGCTGTGGATCGACTTGCAGGGCAGGCTGCGCGAACTCGACTACACCCGGGTCGATGGCCGCAGCCGCTTCCAACTCACCAATGCCGTGTTCGAGCACGCCTTGGCAAACGATGCAGGCATCTTCAGCGCACCGATCGGGGACCCGCTGACGCCGACGATCCGCCAGTGGCTGGATCCGCTCCAAGTGAGCCAGCGCAGCGGCGCGCCGGCCAGTCAGGCGACTGCCACCCTGGCGATGTATGCGAAGGACAAGGCGCGTCCCCGGTGGTGGGAAAGACGAGCCGGCTTGATCGACGGCGTTTGCTGTGCGCTGCTGCTGCGTGATGGACGCAGGCTGGCCAAAGCGTTCCAGGCCGACGCCACGGACCACTGGTCGAGCACCCCCGACAACATGGCGCTGCCGGAGCCCTTGCGTGCCCGGCTGGCATGGACAGACGTACGCGCCAACATCGCCGCGGGCCGCCACCGTAGCCGCATTTGGCTGCTCTACCTGCTGTCGGCATTTGCCGTCCTGGCTGCAGTGGCCGGCGCACTTCACCTGGGCGTCGCGCACCACGGTTGGCAAAGCTTCGTCTGGCCCGGCGCCGAAGCCGCAGTCTTGCTAGCGATTCTAGCGTTGGTACGCGGTGCGCAAACCAATCGCTGGCATGCTCGCTGGCTCGGCCAGCGCCTGATGGCCGAGCAGTTGCGTAACCTGGCGCTAACCCGGCCTTTCTTGGGACTGTCGCCCTTCTTTGCGATGGCGCCCTTCGTGCCCGACGCCAGATCAGGCGCGCTCATGCTGCAACATGTCGAAGCCTGGCTGCTACGACGCGCACTGATCGTCGCGGGATTACCAAACGAGGACAAGCACTATGACCTGCATCAGGTGGACCAAACGGCGCTGGCTGGGTCGCTCGCTGAACTCATCGGAGACGGCAAAGGCGGACAGATCGCGCACCACCGCGACAAAGTGCATCGGATGCACGCTTTGCATCACACCATGCACAACGCTGCACGTGTGCTGTTCGGCTTGTCGCTGCTTGCCGTCGTCTACCACTTGGTCGCCCCGTGGTTCCACGGGCCCGAGTATCCATCCCTGTTGTTTGCGACAGCGTTTTTCCCGGCGTTCGCGGCGGCCCTGCATGGCATCCAGACCAAACTCGAGATCGAACGTATCGGCTCGCTGTCGCACCGCGTCGAGTCTGAGCTGTCAACCATGCTGACGGTAATTAACGGCTTTGCCGCCGTGCCCCATACCACGCCATGGCAACGCACGATGTACCTGCGCGCGGCGGCCTTGCAGGCGGCGTACGTGATGTCGGACGAGGCGCAAGCCTGGCGTGAGTTGATCGCGGTACAGGACAGCGAGTTGCCGGCATGATCGTCGATTCCTCCACCGATCTGGCACACACGCCTGGCTGCGTGCGCGTCCGCAAGCTACCAATCTCGGTGCAAGTGCATTGGGCAGCGCAGCCCGGCGTGTGCCAGACCCGCGAGGGCGCTGTCGCCTTTGCTGAGGGGGATCCGGTACTGACGGGGATCGAAGGCGAACGCTGGACCATGCCGGCGCGGCGTTTCTTGGCCAGCTATGAACCCGTACCGCCGCTCGCGCCGGGCGCAGACGGCGCCTACCGCAAAAGGCCGGTCACCATATGGGCGCAGCGCCTGGCACAAGCGGCCGACGTGCGGGTCGGGTACCAGCACGATCTGTTGCATGGGGAACCGGGCGACTGGCTGGTACAGTACGGACCCGGCGACTTTGGTGTTGTCGCCAGGGCGATTTTCGACAAGACCTACGAGGTGCTCGGGGACGCCACCCATTAGACAGCGACACCGAAAAAGCCGCACACCTTGAACTCAAAACACGTGCGGCACGGCCGTTTTGCTAGCGTCAAGGATAAAAATGCAAATCGCCATCATCAACACCATTCTTTCGGCTGCCTACATCGCGTTGTCCTTTGGACTGATCCTGTTCATCGCATGGCCAATAACGCGGTTGGCATGCGCGTCGAGGCGCGTAGGGATGCGCACCTTTTTCTATGTGGTCGCCGGAAGCAGTCTTTGGTGGGGTCGTCCTGATGGCGGCGGCTGTCTGTGCTGGATCGGCATCGGTTGTCGCTCGCGTGCTTGGGTCATTTAAAACAAAATTATTTCGAGGACAAGCATTCGTTTGTATTTAGTCCGCCGTGGCGAGGGAATACCACGAGTCGGCGTGCAAGGTTACGGCGCAAACCACGCGTGCTCTCCGATCGGCACTAACGCGGGCGCCGTTATCGCGCGGCACCAAGCCCTATGACATGCTGCGAACAACAATCGACAACGGGCGTCAACGCCCGCAGATGATGTGCGATTCGGTTCATCGCACAAACTCAAAAATTCGCTAGGCAAGATCAAAGTTCTTCAATAACATTGAACTTAAATCCAACCAAGGCAAGCATCCATGACCAACCACAGCATGGCGAATCCGCAACGCGTCGATCCGCATCGCTGTCGCCATCAATCACTGCGCGGCGGGCCTCTCCGTATGCGCTTTAGCAGACGCCCCCGTCACCACTAAAACCGCCTCGCCACAGGCCGGTTCACAACTCCCATTCCGAACGAATGCGTCGCGTTGAAGCGATGCAGGGCAGCGCTTTGCCTGGATTTTGAGTCCTCTGCACGTTGATAGGAAACGGATGCGTACACAACGCCATCGAGCCCTGTTTTCACGCGGTTGCGAAAGCTTGTCGACTTTCTCGTCAAGGGCAGCCTCAATCGATCGCCGTCCCGGGCCAGTTGAAAGCCCAGGGTCCGGAGCGTTTGGACCGATGCACCTGACGAAACCCTTGGCGCTGCGCCGCTGCGGCCGAATGAAGACCTGCACTACCCAACAACCCAATTTTATGGAGCGTCAAATGACGAAGTTCGTTCACCATCACGGTATTCCAAGTGCACTTTGCGTCGGTCAGGAGAACACTCCCCTTGTGATCGGATCCCTCGCCTACCGCCGCGCGGCGCGCATTGCCATATCGAGTACACCAGCACCCCTCTCTCACCGTGCTGGCGCCTGCGCAGGCAATATCGATGACAGGCAACTGGTCACTCGGGTGCTGGTCCATGTGAGCAACGAGGCGCGATTGTACGGCGTTTCGCTTGCTGACTTCGCAGACCTGCTCGAGCAGTGGGCATATCGCCCGGCCCTCGGACTGCTAGAGTTCGAAAAGCTGGAGACGCACTTGCGCAAGCCCCGCGCCAGGCCTGCCGGCGGTCAGTGGCCAGAGGCACTCAGGCGAATGATCGAAGTCATCCCGTTCGACCGTCTGCTCTTGCTGCTGCGGCGCTTCGACGCGGCAGCGTCGGTCGAACTGCGGGCACACAGCGCCGTCATCACGCCCCCGGCTGTACAGGCGCAGGACGGTCCGACCGAAGGCGCGCCATGCCCATGGACGCCGACGGATCTTCCGCTGCAGCTCGGCCAGGATGGCTCTTTCTTTGGGCTGGATCGTGTGCATCCGGAAGACTTGCGCAACGTCCTAGTACTGGGAGAGACCGGCTCAGGTAAAACGGTCTCGGCGGTAATTCCTTTTCTGAATGCTGCGCTTACCTACAGGTTGGCGGATGGTCGCCACGCCAATGTGGTCGTCACCGACACAAAGCGGGAAATGCGCTCTCCCATCGAGGAAAACCTGCGACGGGCCGGCACCTTGCACCGCTTGCTGGTACTCGGTGAAAACACCTTACCGGTGCGCTTCTTTTCACTAGATTGCCAGCTCAGCATGGCTGATCGTCGGCAGAAGATCGAGGCCTTCCTGCCGTTCGAGGATCTCGCCAGTGGCAGTCACGCCTACTGGCATGAAAACTCGATGACCAAGATTTACGCTCTGCTTGGCCTGCAGGCCGAGGTGGCTGCGCGCGCACCGGGAGCACGGCTATTCAATGAATGGGCGCTGGCACTGGGCATGCCGTCCTGCCAGTCGCGCAATTCCTGGGTGGTACTCAAGTTGATCCTGCAGTGTCTGTGCGAGGGCGGCGCGAAGGGGCTGAAGGCGGGCAAGTGCGCCTTGCACGACACTTGCCATCTGTTCGGCATTACCGGACCCGAAAAGGCGGTACTGGACATGTATCTGGGCGGCGACGACTCGTTCATGCAGTTCATGTATGTCGTCACTTGCGCCACACCACTCTTGGGACTGCTGACCGATGCGTGCCTGCTGAAGTATGTCGAGCTCGACCCGGTGCCGGATCCCGACTGCGATGCGATCGACATTGCCGCGCTGATGGAGGAAGGCAAGGTCATTCTGATGCAGCCTGAAAACAAGGAGAGCGCACGTATCGCCGCAAAAGCCGTCAAGGGCAAAGTGCATGAGGCAGTCTTTGCGCGCAAAGACCGCGAGCGGCCGGTGTTTACCGTGATCGACGAGTTTCAGCGTTTCGTCACGAACGACCCGGAAACCGGCGAACAAGCTTACCTGGACCGCTGCCGGGGATACCGTGGGCTGGCCTTGTACGCCACGCAGACGCTGGCATCCCTCAAGCATGCGCTCGGTTCCGACAACGCGGCGCAGACCGCCGTCGACATCATGCTTGCCAACACGCCCACCAAGATCATCATGCGCACCACTGACGCGACCACGCTCGACTGGTTGCGCTCTGTCTTGCCAGAGCCGCCTGTGCCGGGACCGCATGTGGTCGATGTCCATCGCCCCATCGAATTTCGCTGTGGCCAAGGCTACCTGATTCAAGCGAACGGGACCTGGGCATTGCGTCGTGCAGCGCCTCCTACCCTTCAAGCATCTCACTGAAAGGATTACCCCATGCCCAACGCTGTCATCAGCATCAACGAGCGGGCTGGCCTGCTCAAACTGAACGGTACGATTTGCCAGGAGGCCGCGATGGATTTCCGCGAACGGCTCGATCTGCTGGTACGATATTACCAGCATCGTCATCTCACCCTCCACATCAATTCGAATGGCGGCGAAGTTGGCTCGCTCCGCTACATGCTGGACGGAATGCGCCTACACCGCCAGGACGGGATTACGTTTGCCACTGTGGCGTCGTTCAGCGCCTGCAGCGCCGCCGCGGTGCTGCTGGCCTCGGGCGAGCCGCGCCGACGGAGCGTGTCGCGTCAATCATCCTTGCTGTTTCACCACTCCCGGCAACGGATTGAGCCCGGCCAAATGATCACAGCAGACGGCGCACTGCGACTTGCCGGTATGCTGTCGCAGGTCGATGCCGCGTTCGAACAGGCGATTGTTGCCCATCTGACGGAGGGTTTCGGCGACATCGTTTCGCTGGCAGAAGAGGGGGAAGCACGTTGTCGCTTAGTGCAAGCACGGGCGGACGATCTGGTCCAGCAGCAAGTCGCCCTCGAAGCGGGACGTTTATTCACCGCCGCCGAGAACATGCAAACCATGTGGGCGTCTTGCCTCGATCGTCGCTCGGCCGAGCCCTATACAGCATTTCTGCGGAGCCGATTCGCCACGGATGACTGGATGGAACTGGTCGACGCTTACGCATTGGTGCTGATCGATACCGTGGATCAGGTACCGGCCTTGTTGCCGCAGGCCGCTCACCAGCCCCAATCGCCCCCACACCAGCGATTGGTCGCTTAAACATGCTGGGACGCCATGCTTCTGTTTTCTGGATCTTGATGGCGTACGTCATCCGACCGACACCGTCGACATGGCACGCCTGCTCTGTCGACGTCCCCTGCTTGAAGCACTGCTGCGCTGCGCCCCATGGGTGGATGTCGTCATTTCTACCAATTTGCGCGAGAACCGTACGCTGGGACAGCTACAAGCGATTTTCAGCGACGATATCACGCCGCGTATCGTCGGATGCACGCCAAAGTGGTATGACGTCGACGTCGCGCCATCGCTCGCAGCATATCCCCGTCAGGCCGAGATTTAGGGGTGGTTGAACGCCCACGACCGTGGACTAGAGACATGGGTGTCAGCCGACGATCAGCCGTGGCTATTCCGTCCGTTCCTGGCCAACCTGGTGCGCATCGATCCCGCTACTAGACTGACTGTGCCAGCCTGCGAGATCCTTTACCGCAAGCTGACGGCACAATGACAGCGTCGTCGCACAAGCGAAATTGATGAAGGTCTTCCAGCGACTCGGCTCTCTCCCGCGCGATAGAGTGTTATTCAATGATAAATCCATCCACAGATTTTGTTGATAAGCCTTTGGATAACGCTAGCTGCGTATATGCCCCAGACTTCCAACTAAACAGTGGCGGCATGGCGTCAAAGTGACATCGTGAAAGTCGCCCAGCAGGGCTAGCTACCGTCTAGACATCATGTATTGACCTGCCGAACCTCAAACAACGCGGATTAAGCTTGAGGTTCCGGAGAACCCCCAGGCTCAGAGCCGAAATTGAGGAGGCAGGTCATGAATCAGTTTAG
>NZ_JBKFGF010000046.1:0-137690 GCF_051233485.1 Massilia sp. LXY-6 | reverse complement strand
CAAGCTGGGCGCCGCCATGGGTGCCTCGCGCGCCGCGGTGGACGCCGGCTATGTGCCGAACGACTGGCAGGTCGGCCAGACCGGCAAGATCGTCGCGCCGACCCTGTACATCGCGGTGGGTATTTCCGGCGCGATCCAGCACCTGGCCGGCATGAAGGACTCGAAGACCATCGTCGCCATCAACAAGGATCCGGAAGCGCCGATCTTCTCGGTGGCCGACTACGGCATCGTCGGCGACCTGTTCGAGATCGTGCCCGCGCTGGTCAAGGAACTCGGCTAAACGACTTCCCGCGCAGGCGGGAACCCATACTGAGCCAACCGGAATCGCACAAGATAGCGCTTCTCTCACTCGCATGGGTTCCCGCCTTTTTCACGACCGACATTTGACGTTTACGTAAACGAAAAATCAGGAGACCAAAGTGAGCTACAACGCCCCTTTGAAAGACATGCTGTTCGTCGTGAACGAACTGGCCAACCTGGCCGAGATCAACCAGTTGCCGGGCTGCGAGGATGCGACCCCGGACACCGTCGAGGCGGTGCTGGAAGAGAACGCCAAATTCTGCGGCGAAGTCGTCGCCCCGCTGAACCATGCGGGCGACAAGGAGCCGAGCTTCTGGAAAGACGGCAGCGTCACCACTTCGAAGGGCTTCCGCGAAGCCTTCACCGCCTTCGCTGAAGCCGGCTGGCAAGGTGTGCAGCATCCGGTCGAATTCGGCGGCCAGGGCTTGCCGAAGCTGGTCGCCACCCCGTGCATGGAGATGCTGCACGGCGCCAACCTGGCGTTCGCGCTGGTCGCCCTGCTGACCGACGGCGCCATCGAAGCCCTGCTGACCGCCGGCACGGACGAGCAGAAGACGCGCTTCATCGAGCCGCTCATCTCCGGCAAGTGGACCGGCACCATGAACCTGACCGAGCCGCAGGCCGGCTCCGACCTGGCCGCCGTGCGCACCCGCGCCGTCCCGCAGGGCGACGGCACCTATAAGGTCTTCGGCACCAAGATCTTCATCACCTACGGCGAGCATGACATGGCCGAGAACATCATCCACCTGGTGCTGGCGCGCACGCCGGATGCGCCCCCGGGCGTGAAGGGGATCTCGCTGTTCATCGTGCCGAAGTTCCTGGTCAACGAGGATGGCTCACTGGGCGAGCGCAACGACGTGCACTGCGTCTCGATCGAACACAAGCTGGGCATCAAGGCCAGCCCGACCGCGGTGCTGCAGTTCGGCGACCACGGCGGCGCGATCGGCACCCTGGTCGGCGCAGAGAACCGCGGCCTGGAATACATGTTCATCATGATGAACGCGGCCCGCTTCGGCGTCGGCATGCAGGGCGTCGGCCTGGCCGAGCACGCCTACCAGCAGGCGGTGGCCTTCGCCAAGGAGCGCGTCCAGTCGCGCGCCGTCGAAGGATCGAGCGGCCCGGTCGCCATCATCAACCATCCGGACGTGCGCCGCATGCTGATGTCGATGCGTTCGCAGACCGAGGCGGCGCGCGCGCTGGCGTATGTGGGCGCGGCGTACAGCGACATCGCCCACAGCCATCCGGAGGAAGCGACCCGCAAGGCCAACCTGGCGATCTACGAATACCTGGTCCCGGTCATCAAGGGCTGGTCGACCGAGATGTCGGAGAACGTGGCGCGCGACGGCGTGCAGGTACACGGCGGCATGGGCTTCATCGAAGAGACCGGCGCGGCCCAGCACTACCGCGACGCCAAGATCCTGACCATCTACGAAGGCACGACCGCGATCCAGGCCAACGACCTGGTCGGCCGCAAGACGGTGCGCGACGGTGGCGCGGTGGCCAAGTCGATCATCGCCCAGGTCCGCGCTACCGAGGCGGCATTGGCCGAGCAGCAGGGTGCGGACTTCGCCGGAATCCGTTCGCAGCTGGCGGCCGGCAGCGCCGCACTGGAGCAGGTGGTCGACTTCGTGGTTGCACATACCAAGTCGGACCCGCGCGCGGTGTTCGCCGGCAGCGTGCTCTACCTGAAGCTGGCCGGCATCGTGCTGGGCGGCTGGCAGATGGCGCGCGCGGCCCTGGTCGCGCAGCGCAAGCTGGATGCGGGCGAGGGCGATGCCGCCTTCTACCGTGCCAAGATCGGCACGGCGCGCTTCTTCGCCGACCATGTCCTGTCGCAGGCGGATGGCCTGCGCCACGCGATCGTCGACGGCAGCGCCGGCGTGCTGGCGCTGGAGGTCGAGCAGTTCTGACGCATCGCGTTTTCGGCGCGGCCACGGCCGCGCGTGCGGTATCGGGCGGCCCTTGCGGGCCGCTTTTCATTTTCAGGACAGATTTCTTTCCTGTTATCCATTGTGCATAAGCTTTAGCTGGCCTCAAAGCGGGCTCATCCAGACGGAACTAACGTGTTCTCAAGCCGCGCATGAGCCGCGCGGCCCACCAATCTGAGTCGGCTCGATGAGGAGAAACACCATGGGTAACGAGGCATACGACGAGGACCGCGATCACGACCACGGCCACAATCACGACCACGACAAGGAGTGCCGGCACGACCACGACCACGACGAGTACTGCAAGTGCAAGAAGGAGCGCGACGAGTACAAGCGGGAGCGTGATGAGTACAGGAAGGAACGCGACGAGTACAAGAAGGAGCGTGATGAGTGGAAGAGGGCGGCCTGCAAGTACAAGAGGGAGCGTGACGAGTACAAGGGCTTCCTGAAGGAAGCTCTGGAACGTCTGGGCGTCGCGGTACGCAAGCTGGATCACCTGCTCGACGACCTCGTCGATGCCAGCAAGAAGATCGGCAGGGATTGCGACAAGGGCCATGACAAGGACCACGGAAAGGAGTGCGAGAAGGACCATGACTGATCCCGGGATCCCGGGTAAACGCCACCAGGGCCGCGGCCGCCGTGCCGCGGCTTTCACCCCGCCAGTTTTCTCGTCACCGTATTAGGCCGCCGGCGGCAAAATGTTGTGCCGCACAGACCCCTGTGCGCGTATCCCGCCGCACTTGAGCGTCCTTAAATTTCCGCTTGATGCATTCCGCATAAAATCGTCGAGTCCGCACCCATTCCACGTTTCCAACGCAGGGCCTGACAAGAAGGAGCAAGCATGTTCACCATGAAGCCTAGAAGGATGTCGCAGATGACGATCAGCCTGGCGATGCTGTCCGCGCTGGGTGCCTGCGGTGGTGGTGGCAACGATCCGCCCACGCCGCCGGTGTCCGGTCCGGAGGCACCGACGCCGGCGACGCCCACGCCGCCGGCTCCACCGGCCCCGCCGACCACCCCGACGCCGCCGACGCCGCCTGCGCCGCCGCCCACCGATCCGGCCCCGCCGCCACCGCCCGAATTGCACCTGGCGCCAGGCTATACCGAGGTCCAGGCGGTCGAGGCCTTGAGCACCCCCTACTGGTCGGACTGGAGCTATACGGGGACGGCTCCCATCGACGGCGTCGCCTGCGCCAGCAGCGAGGCATACCACATCCACGCGATGATCTCGATCTACCGGAACGGAATGCGCCTGGCGCTGCCGAAGAACATCGGCCGCCGCGCCTGCCACTACGATATGCATACCCATGACGGCACCGGCGTGATCCACGTCGAAACCGCGGTGCCCAAGGTCTTCACGCTGGGGCAGTTCTTCTCGCTATGGGGCCAGACCCTGAGCCCCGCCGAGGTGGCCGGGCTGCCGGGCGCGCCGACGTTCTACGTGGTCCAGAACGAACGGATCACGAAGATCACGCAGAATCCCGACGATATCACCCTCGAAGCCCACAAGGAGATCGTGATCGTCACCGGCACGCCGCCCGCCGAGCTGCTGCGCTTCCACTGGAGCACCAGCGGCTTGTGACGGCCGGCGCGTGGATGCGTCAGCCGTAGGCGCCGCCCGTGTAGAGCAGGTCGAACAGGCGTGAGATCGTCGCAATCACGGCGGTGGCGCCGACCAGCATGGTCAGCACCAGCAGCACGGCGAGCAGCCAGTTCGACCGCGATTGCCGGCCGGATGCCGGGTTGAACCTGGCATCCCATTTCTCGTCCGGCGTCACGCCGATGGCGAGTGCTTCGACGAAGCCCGCGATGCAGGAGATGAAGATGGGCAGCAGCACCCAGAATCGATTCGGCGCGTGACCCAGGCCGTAGACAAGGCCGGCCGCCGGCAGGCTGCAGACGTGCAGCAGGCCGAGCCGGTCGACGCCGCCCCTCAGGTAAAAGCGGTGGATGCCCAGGCCGCCGAGGATGAAAGCGAGGGCAGTGGCGAGGATCTTGTTCTTGTGTGTCGACATCGAAGCTGGGCGCTCCTGCTGTTATGAAAAGGAAAGATTCCAGTATCGTGCAAAACGGCTGGCCGCGCCACCAGGCCGTCGCCGGGCCTTGCCGATGGTAGCGCTGGCGAGAAAAATGAGCGATAATGCTGGATTCGGCCGGTCTGCGCGCCGGGTTATTTGTTTTTTATACAAACGCTTGCTGAGGCACGGCGCGGCGCGCTATAATCGTCGGCTTTCTCCGTCCAGCACAATTTTTTGGAAATATTATGGTCGTTATTCGTTTAGCTCGTGGTGGTGCCAAGAAGCGCCCGTTCTACAACATCGTTGCAACCGATTCGCGCAACCGTCGCGATGGCCGTTTCATCGAGCGCATCGGTTTCTACAACCCGATGGCTTCGGGCAAGGAAGTTGGCCTGAACATCACCGCTGACCGTCTGGCCTACTGGCAAGGCGTTGGCGCGCAACTGTCGCCGACCGTTGCTCGTCTGGTCGCTGGCCAGCAAGTTGCTGCCTAAGCAGCACACCAAGTAGCAAAGGTTTTACTGGTTTGACCGATTCAGCAGCAGGGGCCAAGGTCCCACAGGAGCTTGGCCAGATCCCCGGCGACCTGGTCCAGGTCGGGCACATCACCGGCGCCTACGGGCTTCGTGGCGGTATCCGCGTCACGCCTTACTCGACGGATGCCGATGCGCTGCTGAACGTGAAAACTTGGTGGCTCGACAAGCCGGCGCTGCGTCCCGTCCAGGTGCGCAGCGCGAAGTACCATAGCGGCGATGTCACCGCTACCCTGGTCGATGTCACCGAACGCAACGTGGCCGAAGCGCTCAAGGGCGCAACGGTGCAGGTGTCGCGGGCGGATTTTCCGCAACTGCCGGAAGACGAATACTACTGGTCGGACCTGATCGGCCTGGATGCCGTGAACCTGCAGGGCGAAGCCCTCGGGAAGGTCGCCGACATGATGAGCAACGGGCCGCAGTCCATCTTGCGTATCGTGGCTCCCCTTGACCCCAGTGCGCCGGAAGCGAAAGCGGAAGAACGCCTGGTGCCGTTCGTGGACCAGTTCGTCAAGACCGTCGACCTGAAGGCAAAATTGATTACCCTGGACTGGGGCCTGGATTATTGACCCCATCCCGAAGTTCCTGAAGAGACGAGGTCCCGATGCAGTTTGACGTCGTGAGCTTGTTTCCCGAAATGTTCGCCGCACTGACGCAGTCGGGTGTGACCCGGCGCGCGCACGAGCAGGGCTTGTGGAAGCTGTCGATCTGGAATCCGCGCGATTTCACGCAGGACCGCCACCGCACCGTCGACGACCGCCCGTATGGCGGCGGTCCCGGCATGGTGATGCTGGCCAAGCCGCTCGAAGCGACGATCAATGCAGCAAAGCAGCGCCAGGTCGAACTGGGCTTGCCGGCGCCGCGCGTGGTGTTCATGTCGCCGCAGGGCAAACCGCTGACGCACGAGCGCGTGATGGCGCTGAAGGACGAGCCCGGGCTGGTCGTGCTGTGCGGCCGCTACGAAGCGGTCGACCAGCGCTTGCTGGACCGCTGCGTCGACGAGGAGATTTCCCTCGGCGACTTCGTGCTGTCCGGCGGAGAATTGCCGGCGATGGCGCTGATGGATGCCGTGGTGCGGCAATTGCCGGGTGTGCTGGGCGACGACGCCTCGGCGGTCGAAGACAGTTTCGTCAACGGCTTGCTGGATTCGCCGCATTACACACGTCCGGAAGTGTACGAAGGCGTGTCCGTGCCGCCGGTACTGATGGGCGGTAACCACGCCGAGATCATGAAGTGGCGCCGGCAGCAGCAGCTGGCGGCGACCGCGAAGAAACGGCCCGACTTGCTGGACCTGGCGCGCAGCGCCGGTCGTTTGACGAAGGCCGATGAAAAGTTTTTGGCCAGCCTGGAACAGGCGGCCGACTGAGATTTGCACCGTGTTGGTGTAAAAGCGGGCGTAACAACCCGATATTTAATCCCATCCTCTACCGGGCAACCAGTACAGCGCCGGCAAGATGGTTACAGGAGTCATACAATGGATCTGATCCAGCAACTCGAGCAAGAAGAAATTGCGCGCCTCGGCCGCAATATCCCTGATTTCGCACCGGGCGACACCGTTGTCGTCAGCGTCAACGTCGTCGAAGGCAACCGCAAGCGCGCCCAGGCATACGAAGGCGTGGTCATCTCGCGTCGTAATCGCGGCCTGAACTCGAACTTCATCGTTCGTAAGATCTCGTCGGGCGAAGGCGTCGAGCGTACTTTCCAGCTGTACTCGCCGCTGATCGCTTCGATCGAAGTGAAGCGTCGTGGTGATGTGCGCCGTGCGAAGCTGTACTACCTGCGTGAGCGTTCGGGCAAATCGGCACGTATCAAAGAGAAACTGCCGACCCGCAAGACCGCCGCTGCCGCTCAGTAATAGCGCTAGTAGCATGGAAAAGGCATCCAAACGGATGCCTTTTTCTTTTCTGGAGTCCGTTTTGGTAAAACTGCATCTCGATCCCCAAAGTTTGCCCGTCGATGCGATCGCCGGCGAAGCCGCCCTGCCGCCCGAGCGCCTGCAGGCTGCCTGGCTGCGCCAGCGCCTGGCGCATCCGGCAGCCTGGGAGCCGGAGCTGCCGCAAGACTTGCGCACGCGTTTTCCCGTGCTGCGCCGCGCCGCCGTACTGGTGCCGATCGTGCAGCGCCCCGAAGGCCTGACGGTCCTGCTGACCCAGCGCACCGCCCACCTGAACCACCACGCCGGGCAAGTCAGTTTCCCCGGCGGCAGTGTCGAAGAGCTCGACTCCTCGCCGATCGAAACCGCGCTGCGCGAAACCGAGGAAGAGATCGGCCTGGCGCGCCGCCACGTCGAGATCATCGGCGTGCTGCCCGAGCACATCACCGCATCGAGCTACCTGGTGACCCCGGTGGTCGGCCTGGTCACACCGCCGTTCGAGCTCATCGCCGAATCGAACGAAGTCGCCGAGATCTTCGAAGTCCCGCTGGCCTTCCTGATGAGCGGCATGAACCACCAGCGCATGTCCTTCGAGCTGCCGGAAGGGGCAGGGCGGCGCAATTTCTACGCCATGCCCTACGAGCGCTTTTTCATCTGGGGCGCCACGGCCGGCATGCTGCGCAACCTGTTTCACCTCCTGCGAGCATAAAACCTGGATCCCCGCCGGCGCGGGGACGGCATCCGATCGGAATTGGGCGGTGAACGCCGCATTGCTTCAAACGGTCCTCTGCGCTATCGTAGCGGGCAATGAAGCCTGGCAACAATTCAAAGGACCGTGAATGACTTTCTTTTCGATTCTGTGCGCGCTGCTCATCGAGCAGTTAAAGCCGCTGCGCGCAGATAACCAGATCTACGCCGAGATCAAGCGCTTCGCCATGCGCATCGAGGCCTGGTTCAACGCCGGCCAGGTGAGCCATGGCCGGCTGGGCTGGTTCCTGATGATGGCCGGGCTGATGCTGCCGACCGCGATCGTGTACTGGGTGCTGCTGCATTACGGCCTGGTGTTCGCGGCCTTCGCCTGGAACGTGCTGATCGTCTACCTGACCCTCGGTTTCCGCCACTACAGCCATTATTTCACCTCGATCCAGTTCGCCCTGAACGCCGGCGACGAAGCCACCGCGCGCACCCTGCTGGCGGAGTGGACCCGGATCGACACGGTCGGCATGGACAGCGCCGAGATCGCCCGCCTGGCCGTCGAAAAATCGCTGATCACGACCCACCGCAACGTGTTCGGCGTGTTCTTCTGGTTCCTGATGCCGCTCGGCCCCGCCTGCGCCGTCATGTACCGCGTCTCCGAATACCTGGCGCGCGCCTGGAACGAACCCGACCACATGCGCAACGAAGCCTTCGGCCAGTTCGCTGCGCGCGCCTTTTACTGGATCGACTGGATTCCGGTGCGCCTGACCGCGATCGCCTTCGCCGTGGTCGGCAACTTCGAGGACGCGATCTATGCCTGGCGCAACTTCGCCGGCCGCTGGGCCGACGAGTCGAAAGGCATCATCCTGGCGGCCGGCGGCGGCGCCATGGGCGTGCGCCTCGGGTCGCCGCTTGAAACCGCACCGCGCATCGTGCCGCTCGATGCCGCCACCGTCGAGCTCTCCGACAGCGAGGCCGACGTGTTGCCGGGCGAGGAGCCAAGCGTGCGCGCACTCCAGAGCACCGTCGGCCTGGTCTGGCGCGCGCTGTTATTATGGATGCTGCTCCTGCTCCTGCTTTCCGGTGCAGTATTGCTTGGTTAAACACTCCGGAAGAGGACGAGACTGTAAAGGCTCGTCCCCAGGTCTTCTATAAGATATAATACTGGGGTTGTTCTCATCCACGCTTCATGTTTCAGCAAGCAGCACTATGGCCGAGTTACCGCAAACCGCGAAAGAACTCGCCGACGAATTTTTCATTCTCGGCGTTACAAGTAAAGGCAGGCAATTCCGCCCGAGTGACTGGGCTGAGCGTCTGTGCGGCGTCATGTCGTGCTTCCGCCCAGCGGGCAGCGGCGGACCCAACGCGCACCTGAAGTTCTCGCCCTACGTCCACCCGACCGTCGTCAACGGCGTCAAGTCCGTGGTGGTGAACAATGCCCTCAAGAGCGTCGAACCGCTGGCCTATCACTTCGTGGTGAATTTCGCCAAGGACAACGACCTGCAAGTGGTCGACGCCTGCTACGTCCCGCCGCCCGGCGAAAAGAAACCTGGCGTTTGATCTTCCGTCGCAGCTTTGGTTTAATATAGGTCAAAGCTGTTCTACCTTTCGGCGTTAGCGTAAGCGCTTGACGATGGAGGAGGCGATGGAAGTCGGAAAGCTCAGCACCACGGATACCGTGTGCTGCTCCCGCGATGAAAGCGTGCAGGGAGCGGCATTCCTCATGCGCAAGCATCACGTCGGCGACCTCGTCGTGGTCGAGGAGCCGGACGGTGAGCGCATTCCCGTCGGCATCGTCACCGACCGCGATATCGTGGTTTCCGTCATCGCCCTCGGTCTCGACCCCCTCGGCCTGCAGGTGGGCGACATCATGACCGACGATCTGCTCACGGCCGGCGAGAACGACGACGTCTACGCCACCATCGAACGCATGCGCCTGCGCGGGATCCGGCGCGTGCCGGTCGTCTCCGACAGCGGCGCACTGGCCGGCATCGTCAGTGCCGACGACCTGCTGACCTTCCTGGCCGAAGAGATGGAAGAACTGTCCCGCATCAGTCCCTACCAGCAACAGCACGAACGGCGGGCCCGGCAGTAGAGCCGGGCTTTTTACCGCACTGCGACCCTTTTAAACTGCAACTAACCGACATTGGATTGCTGGGTTGCAAACCGGTAAGCCAGCCCTAAGTCTGCCTCTGTTACCATGCTGCGCTGCCGTGCACGAATCGCACGGCACCCATTACGACAGACATGACAGAACAGACGGGGTGACATGAGCTCGAGCTTCCTGCAGCGCGGCGCGGCCGCATACGTGATCGTCGGCAGCCTCGCCGCAAGCGGCGCCGGCCCGGCCTGGTCCCAGCGTGCGCCGAGTACGCCTGATGTGCCGAATGCGCCCGCAACGCTGCCGAAGGGCGTGCTGCAGGGGCCGTCGGTCGAAGGCATCACCGAATACCGCCTGCCGAACGGCCTGAAGGTGCTGCTGTTCCCGGATTCCTCGCGCCCGACCGTGACCGTCAACGTCACCTACCTGGTCGGCTCGCGCCACGAGAACTACGGCGAAACCGGCATGGCCCACCTGCTCGAACACCTGATTTTCAAGGGCTCGCCCAGGCACCGCGACATCACGGCCCAGTTTTCCGACCGCGGCATGCAGTTCAACGGCAGCACCTCGCTGGACCGCACCAATTACTACGAGGTGTTCCAGGCCTCACCGGAAAATCTGCAGTGGGCGCTGGAGATGGAAGCCGACCGCATGACCCATTCCTTCATCGCCAAGAAGGACCTCGATTCCGAGATGACGGTCGTGCGCAACGAGTACGAGGAGGGCGAGAACTCGCCGTCGTCCGTGCTGATGAAGCGCATGCAGAGCGTCGCCTACGACTGGCACGCCTATGGCCGCGCGACGATCGGCAACAAGAGCGACATCGAGAACGTCAAGATCTCGAACCTGCAGAATTTCTATCGCACCTATTACCAGCCGGATAACGCCGTGCTGCTGGTGGCCGGCAAGTTCGACCCGAACCAGACCCTGCGCTCGATCGGCAAGCTGTTCGGCGCGATCCCGAAGCCCAAGCGCACGCTGCCCGATTTCTGGACCGTCGAGCCGACCCAGGACGGCGAGCGCAGCTTCATGGTGCGGCGCCAGGGCGACGTCCAGATCGTCGCCGTGGCCTACCACGTGCCGTCCGGCCTGCACGACGACAGCGACGTGCTGAGCTTCTCTTCGACCATCCTGGGCGACGTGCCGACCGGCCGCCTGCACAAGTTGCTGGTCGAGACCGGCAAGGCCAGCCAGGTGTTCTCTTTCGCACAGACCGGCTATGCGCCCGGCCTGCAGTACTTCGGCGCCGTGGTCAAGAAAGGCGAGCCGATCGAACCCGTGCGCGCCGCCCTGACCGAGGCAGTGGAAAGCTTCGCCCAGCATCCGCCGACGGCCGAGGAAATGGAGCGCACCAAGCGCAGCTACCTGAACGGTTTCGAGCGCAGCCTGAACGATCCGCAGCAAGTCGGCGTGGCGCTGTCCGAAACCGTCGCGCTGGGCGACTGGCGCCTGTTCTTCGTCGGACGGGACCGCGTCCGGAAGATCACCGCCGACCAAGTGGCCGCGGCCGCGGGCCGCTACTTCAAGCGCGACAACCGCGTGACCGGCACCTTCCTGCCGGACGATAATCCGCAGCGCGCGGTGGTTCCGCCGGCGCCGAGCGTGGAAAGCCTGCTGAAGGACTTCAAGCCGCAAGCCTCGACCCTGAGCGCCGAGGATTTCGAGCCGACCCAGGCCAACATCATGAAGCGCACCACGCTCACCACGGCGGGCGGCGTCAAGCTGGCCCTGCTGCCGAAGAAGAACCGTGGCCAAACCGTCACGGTCGACCTGCGCCAGCACTTCGGTGACGAGCAGAACCTGTTCGGCAAGGGCGCGGTGCCGGGCTTGACGGCGGCCATGCTGATGCGCGGCACCGCCCGCTACGACCGCGTGCAGCTGGCCGACGCCTTCGACAAGCTGAAGGTCTCCGGCGGCCTGACCCATTTCCAGACCACCCGCGAGCACCTGGCGGAAGCCCTCGAACTGGTCGCCCATGTGCTGAAGGAGCCGAGCTTCCCGCAAACGGAATTCGAGCAGCTGCGCCGGCAGTCGCTGGTGGCCCTGGAAGCCAGCCGCGGCGAACCGACAAACGTCGCCTCGCGCGCGCTGAACGAGCATTTCGACATCTACCCGAAGGGCGACATCCGCCACGAGACCACGCTCGAAGAGGACATCGCCGACCTGAAGGGCGCCACCCTGGACCAGGTCAAGGCCTTCCATCACGACTACTACGGCAGCAACCCGGCCGAACTGGCCATCGTCGGCGATTTCGACGCCAAGGAGATCGTGCCGCTGGTCGACGGCCTGTTCGGCCGCTGGAAGGCGCCGATGCACGTGGCACCCGTGCTGCGCAAGTACGCGAAGATCGCGCCCATACACCAGATGTTGAACGCGCCCGATAAGGAGAACGGGTTCTACCTCGCGCGTATGAATCTCGACCTGAACATCGACGACCCCGACTATCCGGCGCTGATGCTGGCCGATTACATCTTCGGCGGCGGCGGCGGCCTGAAGTCGCGCCTGCTCGACCGCATCCGCCAGAAGGAAGGCCTGTCCTACGGCGGCGGCACCCAGCTCGTGGCGGGCGATTTCGACCGCGCCGGCATGTTCGCGCTCAGCGCCATCGCGGCGCCGCAAAACCTGGCCAAGGTCGACGCCGCCGTGCACGAGGAACTGGCGCGCGCCCTCAAGGATGGCTTCACGGCTGCGGAACTAAACGGTGCCAAATCCGGTCTCATGCAACAGAGGATCCAGAACCGTGCCGACGACGGTGCACTGGCGGCCGGCTGGACTTCCTACCTGTACCGTGGCAAGACCTACGAATGGTCGGCCGAGTTCGAAAAACGCATGATGGCGGTCACCTTGCCGCAGCTGAACGCGGCCTTCCGCAAGGCCATTGATCCGTCGACCTTGTCGGTTGTGATGGCGGGCGACTTGGCCAAAGCCAAGCCGGCACGTTGAGACACGCATGAATGCAACACTCAGCCGTTCTGTATTTGAAGAAAAGGCTGAGAAACTTGGTCAATGCCCGGTGCGGGCGCTATGATGTTGCCTGTTTGAAGTATTGCTAATAGGCAGCAAACGTTGCGCTGAAATATTGTGAAGGAAGCATCATGAAGGGCATGACCAAGGCGCCGCCGAGCGGGATTTCCTACGCCGGCAAGGTAGCGCTGGTAACGGGCGCCGCCGGCGGCATCGGGCGCGCGATGGCGCTGGCATTCGGGCGCGCAGGCGCCTGCGTGGTGGTTGCCGACAATTCGGTCGACGGCGGCCACATGACCGCCGCGCTCATCGTCGAGGCCGGCGGCAAGGCCTTGTTCGTTAAAACGAATGTAACGTCGGCCGCCGAGGTCGACGCGCTGGTCGACAAGGCGGTGTCGCACTACGGCCGCATCGACGTCGCCGTGAACGGCGCCGGCATCGAGGAGGAATCCCTGCCGCTGGCCGAGGGCGGGGACGAGCAGTTCGACCGCATCATGAGCGTCAACGTCAAGGGCGTCTGGCTGTGCATGAAGAGCCAGTTGCGCCAGATGCTGAACCAGGAAGGCGGCGGCGTGATCTGCAACGTGGCCGACGCCGGCGGCCTGGTGGCGGCGCCGAACCGTGCCATCTACGCGGCGTCCAAGCATGCGGTGGTCGGCCTGACCAAGACCGCGGCCGTGGAGTACGCCAAGTCCGGCATCCGCGTGAACAGCCTGTGCCCGGGTGCCGTGAAGACGCCGATGCTGGTCCGCATGCTCGAGCGCGAGCCGGGCCGCGACAAGAAACTCAAGGCCGCCCACCCGATGGGCCGCATCGCCGAGCCGGCCGAAGTCGCCAGCGCGGCCCTGTGGCTGTGCTCGGAGCAGGCGTCCTTCGTCACCGGCCACCAGTTGGCCATCGACGGCGGCCTCACCGCAATGTAATCGCCGCCCGACCGTGGGCACCACGTGCCCATCATGACATTACGTGGCGCTCAGTTCCGCCACGAAGTCGTACATATCGCCGCGGAAGTAGGACCGGCAAAACTCCACCGCCTGCCCATCCGGCAGGAAGCCCAGCCGCTCGACGCACAGCCCGGCATCGCCTTCCTTCGATTGCAGCAGCTTGGCCTGCTCGGCGTTCAGCAGCAGCGCCGACAGCCGTTGCAGCGCCCGCACCGGGCGCTTGCCGGCCGCTTCCAGCGCCTCGTACATCGAGGTGTCGACCGCATCCAGCGAGGGCAGGGCGGAGGCGGCGATGGTCGCGTATTCCAGGCACATCGGCATGTCGTCGGCGTAGCGGATGCGGTGGAAGCGGTACACCGCCGCGCCCGGCGACAGGCGCAGGCGCAGCGCCTCTTCCGGCGTCACGGTCCCTTCCGAACGCTTCAGCCAGACGCTGCGCGGGGTCCTGCCGCGCGAGCGCATGTCCTCGGAGAACGAGGTCAGCTTGGCGAAATTCTTTTCGATGCGCGTATTGATGAAATTGCCCGAGCCCGGGCGCCGCACCAATAAACCTTCCTCGACCAGGCCGTCGATCGCCTTGCGCACCGTGATGCGCGAGATGTCCAGTTCGGACGCCAGCTGGCGCTCGGCCGGCAGCGCCTCGGCGGGACCGTAGACGCCGCGGTCGATCGCTTCGCGCAGGGCGCGCTGCAACTGCTGGTAGAGCGGCAGGTTGCTGGTGGCGGAGAGGTGGTGCATCAACTGCGCGAGAGAGGACATGCGGCGGATAAGCGGATCGAGTGGAATGATCCGCCGATCATACCAAATAAAGACCGCCTTTCTGACCCTCTATTTTGGCCGCGGGTTGGACAGCCCGCGGTTCACCTCTACCCGCTTGCCCGAGCGGATGTCCCGCACCGTCGCGCCCACCGCGCGCGCGACGTTGCGCACCTCTTCCTGGAAGGCGGTGTCGCGGTCCAGGGTCGCGTGGCTGTCGGCATACGATTCGTAGTAGCCGACGTAGCGGTCGAGCTGCGAGGTCGGGCTGGCCGAGACCAGGCCCATCCAGTCCAGCCAGTCGGACAGCGAGCGGCGGGTGCCCTCGATGCCGGCCACGTCGCCGTGCACCACCAGGCCGTAGGCGCGCCCGGCCAGGTGCTTCGGGTAGTCCCAGTCCTTTTCCAGCGCCTTGGCTTCCTCCGCTTCCTTGCCGTGGGTCGAGCTGGGGTCGGGGTTGCCGCCATCGGCGCAGACCAGGCGGTCGATCATCAGCTTCAGCACGGCCGGCACCTGGTACCAGTAGACCGGGGTGAGGATGATGACGCCATGCGCCTGCACCCAGCGCTCGTAGATCTCGTTCATCCAGTCGTTGTTCTGGTGCAGCGAGTGGTTCGGATAGCAGCTGCAGGGCCAGTGACACAGCGGCATCGCGGTCGACACGCAGGCTTTACACGGGTGGATGTGGCGGTCGAAGTCGGAAGTGAGGAGGGACAGGTCGAGCAGGTCGGTGTCGAAGCCCTCTGCCAGCAGGACTTCCTCGCACATTTTGCTTAGGCGCCAGGTTTTGGAAATCTCACCGGGGCAGGAGCCGTCGTTGCGCGCGGCCCCATTGATCAGGAGGATACGGCTGAGCGTTGTCGGCTCCTTCTGCTTGGCTTCGGCGGCCAGCAGGCGGTCGCGCGCCTCCATCCACTCGACCGAGACCTCGTAGTCGGGATCGGCAAAGCCCGGCCCCGCCTTCACGGTCGACGGCGCCTTGTGCGACTTGATGTAGGCTTGCCAGGCCACTTCCTCGACGGCGGCCAGTTCATGGCCCACTTGCTCGTAGAGCGGATCGAAGAAGTTGCGGGAGAAGCGCAGGCGGAATTCGTCTCGGTCGAGCTTGGCGGGCGCCTGGCCCTTGCGTACGGTGGTCATGACCGGCCTTTCGGAAGAGGTTCCGCGCCGATTATGGAACAGGGTCCTGTTGTAGCCGGTACGCCAGCTAACACAGGAATGAAAAAGGCGGTGCGGCCCTTGGGACCGCACCGCCTTCCGGCAATGCCGATGCCGGCTCGGCGAGCTTACTTCGCGTTGCTGCCGCCCGGGTTCGGGTGGTTCGCCAGCACGATGGCGTACTTGGCGATGTCGGACAGGCCGCCGCCCGCTTTCACGGTCTGGAAGGTCTGGATTGCCTTGTCCTTCTGGCCGGCGCGCAGGTAGGCCATGCCCAGGCGCACCCTGGCTTCGTCAGGCTGCTTCAGGCCGCCCTTGGCGATACCCTGCTCGATGAAACCGATGCCCTTGTCGAACTGGTCCATGGTCACATAGGCCCAGCCCAGGTTGACTAGGCCGGCGCCGGTTTTGGACTTGGCGGCCGAGGCTTCGCCGGACGCGATGTTCTTGGCGTCGTTGGCGGCTTCCTTGGTGGCGCGGTCGCGCAGCTGGCGGTGCTGGGCGGCCGCGCTGCCGGTGCCCAGTGCGCCGGCGGCGAAGCCGGCGTCGACGACCTTCTTGGCTTCGGTCGGGAAGCCGTCCTTCAGGGCCAGCTCGGCCAGTTCGGTGTACATCTCCGGCGTCATCACTTTGACGGCCGCGAATTCGAGGCGCAGCACGTCGGTGATGTTGACTTCCTGGAAGCCCGGCTTGCGCACGACGCCGCGGTTGATCGTGTCCATCCAGTAATCGTCGTTCGGATAGTAGGTGATCAGCTGCTCGAGGCCGTACAGGTAGGCGTTGTCGTCCTTGACGCGGTTGGCGGCCGAGGCGTACAGGCGTAGGTCTTCCGACGACGGTGCCTTGCCGCTCTTTTGCGCGGCTTCCAGTTGCGGACGCAGCAGCTTCATCGCGTTCGCGAAGTCGTTGCTCAGGTAGTAGGAACGCACCAGCGGCGCGGTCGCCGCGTCCGAGTTCGGGTTTTCAGCCTGGAAGCGCTTGAACCATTCGATGGCTTTCGGATAGTTCTTGGCGTTGTAGTACATGCCGGCCAGGGCCTGGGTGAACTGCGCCTTGTCGGCATCCGGCAGCTTGCCCGAGGCAAGGATCGCTTCCAGTGCCGCGATCGAGGCCTGCTCGTTGCCGCTGGCGGTGGCCAGCGACAGCTTCATGCGGTTCAGCACATAGGTTTCATACGGAGTCTTGTCCGGGAAGGCTTCGGCCTGGTTGACGCGATTCTGCACTTCCGTGTAGTTCTTCGCATCCATCAGCGGCTTGACCTGTGCCGGGTCGAGCAGCTTGAACAATTCCGGGCGGACCGTATCCGGCTTCGGCTGGGCGGCGGCCTGGGCGTTCTTGTCTTGCGCGTAGGCGCCGTGCATCAGGGCCGGCGCAGCGTTCAGGCCAATGGCGGCCAGCATCAGGGCTAGGCGGGCAAAACGGAATTGGGACATGAATAATCCTTCTCTTTAATGACGATGATGAAACTATGACAAAGCGTGCATTGTCCCACAAACCGCTGAATGGGGGCCGGACAATTGTGCCCCAGCCGGAGCAGGGGCGGAGTCGTCGTTACAATGCGTTACCGCACCTGCATTCCAGCAATCAAAACCCCGGCACCGGGCACACGCCCTCGGCCTCGATCTCGCCCGCCAGCCAGGCATTGACGGCCTCCAGTGCCGGCGGCGCGAAGCCGTAGGTCATCAGGGCGGGAGCGGCAAAGTCGAGCGCCTGGTACGGGTTCCACAGGGCCAGGTGCAGGTCGGGGCGCCAGGTGGCGCGTGCATGCGGGCCGTAGCGGCGGCGCGACGTGGACGCCAGCACCGTCAGGCGGCCGTCCTGCGGCAGGGCGTCCCAGGCGAAGCTTTCCGGATCGGCGAAGGTCGCCAGTTCGACGTCGTACAGCTTGCCCAGCGAGGCGGCAATCTGCGCCGCCGGCACCCCGGCTTCCGATACGCCGTCGCTGACCACGTCCTGGCGCGCGACCAGGCGCAGGCGGCTGCCCGGCGCGGGGCGCGGCGGCGTGCCGCGTGTAGTGAGCGCGCGGCGCCAGGCGCGTGACATCAGGGCGCGGTCTTCGGCGTCGGTCGCGTAGGGGGCGCTGCCGGCCGGATGCGCCTGCGCCAGCTTGTCGAGCCGGTCCAGGCGAGCCTGGACGGCGTCCATCGGCAGCCTGCCGTCGGCGATCGCGGCGGCGATCGCATCCAGTGTCTCTTCCTGCGTCTCGCGGCTGCCGATCGCCATCACCATGTCGGCCCCGGCCGCCAGGGCGTTCACGGCGGCCTGGCCGGCGCCGTAGCGGTGCGCGATCGCGTGCATGTCCATGCCGTCGGTGATGATCACGCCCTCGTAGCCCATGGTCCCGCGCAGCAGGTCGGTCAGGATCGCACGCGACATGGTGGCCGGGTGCTGCGGATCGAGTGCCGGGTAGACGATGTGGGCGGTCATCACGGCCGGCGCATGCGGGGCGGCGGCGCGGAAGGGCGCGAACTCGAAGCGTTCCAGCTCGGGAAGAATCTTGTCGACCGTGGGCAGGTCGCGGTGCGAGTCGACGTGGGTGTCGCCGTGGCCGGGGAAATGCTTGACGCAGCAGGCCACGCCTTCAAGCTCGCTGCCGTCCATCCAGGCCATCGCCAGTTCGGCCGCGCGCACCGGGTCGGCGCCGAAGGAGCGTTCGGCGATGACCGGGTTGAGCGGATTGTTGTTCAGGTCCAGCACCGGCGCGAAGTTCCAGTTGAAGCCCATGGCCTTCACGGCGCGGGCGACGGCGGCGCCGACGTCCTTCGCCAAGGCCGGGTCGTCGGCCGCGCCCAGCGCCATCGCCGACGGCGGCGGCGGCACCCACAGCGAGCGCACCACGGCGCCGCCTTCCTGGTCGAGCGCGATCAGGGCTTGCGGACCCATGGCATCCAGCAGGGCTCCCGTGAAACGGGTCAGCTGGGCCGCGTCCGTCATGTTCTGGCGGAACAGGCAGGCCCCGCGCACCTTGTGCTCGCGGATGAAGGCGGCGCTGTCCTCGTCCAGTTCGGTGCCGAACAGCCGGATCATGATCAGCTGGCCGGCGAGTTTCCTGTAATCGCTCATCGTATTCGATCCGGTCGATTCAATTCGTTCTGGTGACCTTGCTCAGGTGGCGCGGCTGGTCCGGGTTCAGGCCGCGCGCCTTCGCCAGTTGCGCCGCCATCACGTAGAAGGCCTGGATCGCGACGAGCGGATCGAGGTCGGGCGTGGAAGCCACCGGCAGGTCGAGGTCGCGGCCCGGCACGTCTTGCGGCGCCGCCAGCAGCACGCGCGCGCCGCGTCCGCGCATCTCCTCGGCCAGCGCCACCTGGCCGGCCTGGGCCGGGCCGCGGGTCGCGAAGATCAGCAGCGGATAGCCTTCCTCGATCAGCGCCATCGGGCCGTGCTTGATCTCGGCGCCGGAGAAGGCTTCGGCCTGCAGCGCCGAGGTCTCCTTGAACTTCAGGGCCGCTTCCAGCGCCACCGGGAAGCTGATGCCGCGCCCGACCACCATGATGTTGCGTGCGGGCGCCAGCACGTCGATGGCCTTCGACCAGTCGGTGTGCGCCGCGCGGCCGAGGGCGTCGGGCAGGGCGCGCAGGCCTTCCTTCAGCTCATCGTCGCCCTGCCATTCGGCCACCAGGCGCGCGCCCGCGCTCAGGCTGGTGATGAAGCTCTTGGTCGCGGCCACGCTCAGTTCCTTGCCGGCATGCAGCGGCAGCGCCCATTCGGCGGCCGCGGCCAGCGGCGATTCCACGTCGTTGACCAGCGCGACCGTGGTGGCGCCGCCGTCGCGGAAGTAGCGGATCGGCTCGACCACGTCCGGGCTCTGGCCGGACTGCGAGATCGACACCGCCAGCGTGCCCCTGGTCTGCAGCGGCGATTTATACAGCGTCACCAGCGACATCGGCAGCGAGGTCACCAGGCGGCCGAGGCGCGCCATGGTCAGGTAGGCGAAATAGTTCGAGGCGTGGTCCGAACTGCCGCGTGCCACCGTCACCACGTTGTGGAAGTCGGTCGATGCCAGGCGCCGGCCGAGTTCCGCGTAGCGCTCGACGTCGTTCGACAGTTGCAGGGCGACGCAATCGGCGGCGGATACGGCTTCTTCCAGCATCAGCGAGGTGGGTTCAGAGCTCACACAATTCTCCTTCGATACAGACAGCTTTAATGCACAAGTTGCGGTCGAGGACGACCAGGTCGGCGAAGCAGCCCGGCGCCAGGCGCCCGCGGCGGCTTTCGCCTAAATAATCGGCGGCATTCGTGGACACGCGGCGCGAGGCGTCTTCGATCGACAGGCCGATCGAGACCAGGTTGCGCAGCGCCTGGTCCATGGTCAGCGTGCTGCCGGCCAGGGTACCGTCGGCCAGGCGCACGCCGCCCATGCATTTATGGACGACCTGGCGGCCCAGCATGTACTGGCCGTCCGGCATGCCGGCGGCGGCGGTCGAATCGGTCACGCAGAACAGCTTCGGGATGCTGCGCAGCGCGACCTTGATCGCGCCCGGGTGCACGTGCAGCAGGTCGGGGATGATCTCGGCATACTCGCCATGCGCCAGCGCGGCGCCGGCCATGCCGGGTTCGCGGTGGTGCAGGCCGGGCATCGCGTTGAACAGGTGGGTGAAGCCGGCCGCACCGTGCTCCAGCGCCTTGACGCCATCCTCGTAGGAACCGTTGGTGTGGCCGATCTGCACGCGGATGCCGGCGTCGGCCATTTGACGGACCAGGGCCAGGTGGCCGTCGATCTCGGGCGCCACGGTAATCAGGCGCAGCGGCGCTTCATCGTTGAAGCGCCTGACTTCCTCCATCGAGGCTTCGCGCGCGAACGGCGGCTGGGCGCCCAGCTTGCCCGAGTTGATGTACGGGCCTTCCAAGTGCACGCCGAGGATGCGCGCCTCGTCCTTGCCGCGCTCCTTGCAGGCGGTCCCGATGGCGCTCAATGCGCGTTCGATGTCCTCGACGGGCGCGGTCATGGTGGTGGCCAGCAGGCTGGTGGTGCCGTGCTTCGCGTGCAGGCGCGCGATCACGTGCGGGGCGTCGCCGCCTTCCATCATGTCGCGTCCGGCGCCGCCGTGCACGTGCAGGTCGATGAAGCCGGGCAGGATGTAGTCGTCGCCGTTGGCCGAGGGATCGGCGGGCTGGCCGTCGATGGCGGCGATGGTGTTCGGTTCGCCGCTGCTGACGCGGACTTCGCCGCGGATCCAGCCGCCGGGGGTGAGGATATTGCCTTTCATTGGCGGTCCTTGATATGAAGCGCGATCATGCGCAATGCGCCGGCCGCCGAATCGCCCTGCGGCGCCGTGGCGCGGGCCAGCAGCCCGGCGGGCAGGAAGTTGCGCAGCGCGGCGCCCAGGCCGCCGCACAGGGCCAGCGGCAGCGCGGCGTCGGGGTCGAGCGCATGGGCGATGGCGGCGACTTCACGGCCGGCGTCGAGCAGGATCGCGCGCGCCGCCGGGTCGCCGGCCGCCGGGTCATCCGCATGGCGCAGCACCAGCGGGGCCAGGCTGGCGTAGGCAGTCTGGGAGGCCTTGCCGAGCCAGACCTGGATCGCGTCGCGATGGCCGCCGCAGGCCTCGATCACGCTGTCGGCGAAGGCGCTGCGTGGGCGCCGGCCGTCCAGCACCTGTTCGATGTGGGCGATGGCGCGCAGGCCGATCCAGCCGCCGCTGGCTTCGTCGCCGGCCGGGAAGCCCCAGCCGCCGACTTCACGCCGGGTGCCGTCCGCGAACAGTACTTCGCCGACGCTGCCGGTGCCGATCGCGACGATGGCGCCGGGTGCGCCGCCGTGGGCGCCCATCAGGGTCGTGAAGCCGTCGGTCTCGAGGCGGATCGCCGCATAGCCGGGATTGGCGGCCGTGAACTCGGCCGCCCACTGCTTGTTGTGCACGCCGGCCAGGCCGAGGCCGATGGCAAGGCGTTCGGGGGAAGGCTGCTGGACGCCGCCGGCCGCGAAGGCTGCGGCCACGGCCTGCTGGACCGCGTCCCAGGCGCGGGCGATGCCCAGGCCCAGGCCGGAGGGGCCGCCGGCGCCCTGGGCAATTTCGGCGCCGTCGGCGCGCGCGAGGCGCACGCGGGTGCCGGTGCCGCCGCCGTCGACGCCGATCAGATAATCAATCATGTTGAAGCTCGTGCCGGAAAGGTCAGCGCACTATAGGAGCGGCTGTTAAGCTTGTCAACAGGTATTTAAGTGGTATTCACCGGTTCTGTGCGGCTATCAGCTAAGTTGCTGATCTTTAAGAGGACGACTGGTATTGTCAGTGGTATTGTCCTGCCGGCCCGCGCGCAGCCAGCCGAACAGGAGCGCCATCATGAAGGGACCGACGAACAGGCCGATCACGCCCAGCGTGGACACGCCGCCGAGCAGGCCGAACAGCACCGCCAGGAAGGGCAGGTTGACGGCACGGCCGATCAGCTTGGGACGGATGAACTTGTCGACCATGAACAGCTCGACGGCGCCCCAGCTGAACAGGCCCAGCGCGGCGCCCGAATGGCCTTGCCCCAGCAGCAGCAGCGACACCATCGTGAACGAGAGTGGCGCGCCGCCCGGCACCAGGGCCAGGTAGCCGGTGATCACGGCCAGCAGGGCCGGCGCCGGCGCCCCGGCCAGTGCGTAGGCAATGCCGAGCACGACCCCTTCGAGGATGGCGACCGAGCACAAGCCCAGTGCGGTACCGCGCACCGACAGCGGGAACACCCAGCGCAGCGTGGGGTAGTGGGCCGGCAGCAGGCGTTCGCCGGCGCGGTCGACATAGCGCACCACGGCGGGGCCGTGCACGTAGAGCATGAACAGGGTGAGCAGGGCCAGGAACAGGTACAGGGCGTTCGCCAGGATGTTCGAGCCCCAGGTGCGTGCCGCGCCGGTCAGGTGCGGCATGATGTCGCCGACCGTGCTGCGCGCCAGGATGCTGATCCCGCCCGGCTGGGCCAGGTGCTCGTTCCACCACTTGATCGCCGGCTCGGCCACCAGCGGCAGGCGTTCCAGCCAGGCCGGCACCGGGACCCCGTCCGCATTGAGGTGGGCCAGCAGGTGCTGCACGCCCGCCAGCTCGCTGCTGAGGGCATTGAACAGCAGGATCGAAGGGCCGGCAAAGGCCGCCACCAGCAGCAGGACCAGGAACGCGGCGCTGAGAGGACGCGGCCAGCCGCGCCGCAGCAGGCGCTCGTGCAAGGGCCAGGTGATCACCGCCAGCAGGCCGGCCCAGGCGAGTGAACCCAGGAAGTGCTGGAGCACGAACGCCAGTCCGATCGCAAACAGCAAGGGCAGCGCGGACTGCGCGAATGGCGAATACCGCATGTGGTTCCTGGTCTCCTTCTTGAGCCCGTCTTACGCGCGCTGCAGGGCTGCGATGCGCTCTTCGCAGGACGGGTGGGTGCTGAACAAGGACAGCATACCACCGCCGGCGATGCCGGAGGCGGCCATGTTCCGCGGCAGCTCGCCCTGTTCGATGCCGCCCAGGCGGCGCAGGGCCGCGATCATCGGGCGCGGCGTGCCCATGATGTTGGCCGAGCCGCGGTCGGCGCGGAACTCGCGCTGGCGCGAGAACCAGGCCACGATGATGCTGGCCGCCAGGCCGAACAGCAGGTCGCAGACCACCGAGGTGACGTAAAAGGCGATGCCCGGGCCGCTCCTTTCTTCGTCGCGGCGCAGGAAGCTGTCGACCGCGTAGGCGACCACGCGCGCCAGGAATACCACGAAGGTGTTGACCACGCCCTGGATCAGGGTCAGCGTGACCATGTCGCCGTTGGCGATGTGGGCCACCTCGTGCGCCAGCACGCCTTCGATTTCCTCGTGCGTCATCGATTGCAGCAGGCCGGTCGACACCGCCACCAGCGAGGAATTCTTGGTCGCGCCGGTGGCGAAGGCGTTCGGTGCGCCTTCGTAGATGGCCACTTCCGGCATCGCGATGCCGGCCCGCTGCGCCTGCGCCGCGACCGTGTTCATCAGCCACGCTTCGGTCGCGTTGCCGGGTTGCCGGATCACGCGTGCGCCGGTCGACCACTTGGCGATCGGCTTCGACATCCACAGCGAGAGGAAGGCGCCGCCGAAGCCCATCAGGGCCGCGAAGCCGAGCAGGGCGCCCAGGTTCAGGCCATTCGCGCTCAGGTAGCGGTTCACCCCGAGCAAGCTTGCCGAGATGCCCAGCACGAGCATGATGGCCAGGTTGGTAGCGATAAAAAGGATGATGCGTTTCATGACTGCTTATCCCGATCAGGTTATGTTTCCAAGGCGGAAGCATAACCCAAGCGCCGCATCGGAAAAACGGCAGTTTTTGGAACGATCGCTTCGAAAAAACCGAAGCTCTGCAATCACACCATCGGCCAAGGCGCCGGCATGAGCCGCAGGCGCAGTTCAGGCGGCGCTCATTGCGCCCAGTAGTCAATCACCAGCGAGCGCTCCAGGCAGGCACCCAGCGTGTCGACGAAGGCCTGGTGCGTCTCATGCAGCAGGTAGACGTTGCGATCCTCTTCGCTGGCGAAAGTCAGCGTGAAGCAGTGGGTAAAGCCCTGGTTCAGGCCTTCCGGGCTCACGTTGCTGCCCCATTCGTAAGTGGTGATGCCGGGAATCAGATCTTTCAGCCTGCCGAAGCCGGTGACGATGGCATCGATCTGTTCGACGGTGGCGCCTTCCTTGAACGCAAACAGGACGACGTGGCGCAGGGTGGTGGAGGTGTTGGGAGTCATGCTTCCCATCATAGTCACAGCCAAGCGCGTTGATGCGCACGATTGACACCCGGTTTGACACCAAATAATCGTTGAGCAAGACTGTCGGGATGCGTCATGTGGAGGTGAACACATGGATGTTCGTCGAGACAGCACCGGATCTCTCCAGGCAAGCGCCGCACACGCGATTTCCTACCGCCCGGACATCGATGGCCTGCGCGCCGTCGCCGTCGGCCTGGTCGTCCTGTTCCATGCCTGGCCCAAGTGGCTGCGCTCCGGCTTCATCGGCGTCGACGTGTTCTTCGTCATCTCGGGTTTCCTGATCACCTCGATCATCCTGAAGGACCTGAAGCAGCGCCGGTTCACGATCCGCGGTTTCTACGTGCGCCGGATCAGGCGCATCTTCCCGGCCCTCATCACCGTCGTGCTGGCGGTGCTGGCCTTCGGCTGGTACGTGCTGCTGCAGCAGGAATTCAGCCAGCTCGGCAAGCACATCGCGGCGGCCGCGGCCTTCCTGTCGAACCTGGTGCTGTGGGGCGAGGCCGGCTACTGGGACAACGAATCCGTCACCAAGCCGCTGCTGCACCTGTGGTCATTGGGCGTGGAGGAGCAGTTCTACCTGGTGTGGCCGGTCGTGCTGGCGCTGTGCTTCCGCGTCAGGTTCGGCATCCTGGCCTTCCTGGCCCTGACCCTGACCGGGTCCTTCCTGTACGGGCTGTACGCCACCTTCCACCATCCGGCCGAAGCCTATTTCTCGCCGGTCTCGCGGTTCTGGGAACTGGCGTCCGGCGGCCTGGTGGCGTATGCGATGACCAAGAAAAGCCCGCTGCTGCCGATGCCCTGGCTGGTGTCCGCGATCGGCGTGGCGCTGCTGGCGCTGGGCGCGGTCCTGATCAAGGGCCAGGCCGATTTCCCGGGCGCCTGGGCGCTGCTGCCGGTGCTGGGCACCTGCGCGCTGATCGCCGCCGGCAATACCTCCTTCATCAACCGGCGCCTGCTCGGCAACAGGCTGATGGTGAAGATCGGCCTGGTGAGCTATCCCTTCTACCTGTGGCACTGGCCGCTGCTGTCGTTCGGCTACATCATCGAGGGCGAGAAGCCGCAGCCGACGATGAAGGCGGCGCTGGTGCTGGCGGCGCTGGCGCTGGCTTTCCTGACCTACCACCTGGTCGAGCGGCCGGTGCAGAAGGCGCCGGACCGGCGCCGCGCGATCCAGGGCCTGGTGCTGGCGATGGCCTGCTTCGGGGTGCTCGGGATCATGGTCAAGGGCGGCCTGCTGCGCGAGCGCATGCAGGCCTCCGAGGTGGCCCGCTACATGGGGGCGCTGAACGACCTCGGCTTCCCGGATCCGGCGATGAAGCCGCTGCGCTACCACGGCTCGCTATTCCAGCAGCTTGCCGGGAAAGGCAGCGGCACCACGGTGCTGGTCGGCGACTCCGTCATGGAGCAGTATGCGCCGCTGGTGTCGGCAGGCTTGCGCGAGGCGCGCTTCAACCGCAGCCAGGTGATCTTCGCCACCCAGGGCGGCTGCCCGCCGATCGAGGGCGCGGTGCGCCTGCCGCGCCTGCGCTACCCGACCTGCACCACCTCGGTGAGCGACGCCTGGCGGCTGGCGGCAGCGAAGGAAGTCGACACCGTCGTGATCGCGGCATCGTGGTACGGGTATTTCGCGGACTGGCAGGTGGACGTGCAGATGCCGGTCGGCGGCGGCCTGCAGACCTTTCCGGCGAAGCCCGCGCACGAAGCGGCCTACGCCGCCCTGCACCAGTCGATCGCGCGCCTGGTCGATGCCGGCAAGCGCGTCTTCCTGATCCTGCAGCCGCCGTCGGGCAACCTGTTCGACCCGCGCTCGATGATCACCGGCTCGCGCTTCGGCCAGATGAAGCCGCGCACCGACATGGAACCGTTCCGCGTCGAACGCTTCTACAACGACAACGCCGAGCCGCGCAATCGGCTGCTGCGGATCGCCCAGGCCACCGGCGCGACCGCCATCGATCCGGTCGACACGATCTGCAAGGATGGCATCTGCCCGACCATGACCGCTGCTGGTGAACCGATCTACACCGACCCGGTCCACATGCGGCCCTTCTATGTGCGCAGCAAGGTCCGCTACCTCGACCCGGCCCTGAACGGGACCGATAAAGGCATGGCGATGCGCTAAGCGCTCCAGTTGTCGTTCCTGCCGTCGAGCCAGGAAATCGGCGCCGCCGCCAGTTCGTCGGCCGTCACGTCGTCGAGGCAGTGCACGCTGACCGCCACGTAGGAGCCCCAGCGCGGGGAGAGGCCCTTGCCGAACGGGCGCACGCCGCAGGTCGCGCAAAAGAAGTGCTGCTCGGTGCGCGTATTGCAGCGGTACTCGGACAGCGACGCCTCGCCCCGCAGCAGGCGGAAGGCGTCCGCGGGAACGATCGCCGCCCAGTTGCGCTGCTTGGTGCAGAGCGTGCAGGGGCAGACGCGTGTAACGGCGGATCGTCCCCTGGCCGAGGTCGAGGTCGGCCTCGAAGGAGACCGCGCCGCAATGGCAGCTGCCACGATGCGTCCTCGGGGTGGCCATCGTCAGGGCGCCGCTTCCACGAGCGGCAGTTCGATGAAGCTGCTGTGGTAGATCCGCTGCGTCGCTTTTTTATAGTCGTCCGGCTTGGCGAAGAAGATGTTCTCCACATAGGTCTGCGGATTGCGGTCGTACAGCGGGAACCAGCTCGACTGCACCTGCACCATGATGCGGTGGCCCGGCAGGAACACGTGGTTGGCGGTCGGCAGGCCGAAGCGGTAGGAAAGCGGCCGGTTGGCGGCCAGCGGCTTCGGCTTGTCGTAGCCTTCGCGGTAGCGGCCGCGGAAGATGTCGCCCGAGATCATCAGCTGGTAGCCGCCCATTGCCGGCTGGCTGCCCACCTGGTCCGGATACACGTCGATCAGCTTGACGACCCAGTCGGAATCGGTGCCGCTGGTCGAGGCGACCAGGTTGGCGACCGGCTCGCCGCTGATCTTCACCGGCGCGCCCAGGACGTCCGAGACGAAGGTGGCGACGTCGGTACGGCCCGAGGCTTCGCGCTGGTCGTCCACCATCCAGCGCGGCCAGGACTGGCCCTTCGCTTCGTCGTAGCCGTAGGGCGGGATCGGCCGCTGGCGGAAGGGCACCGGCTTGGCCGGATCGGACACGTATTCGTCATAGGCCCTGGCATCCGCAGGGCCGCCGAGTACCGCCTTCTGCTGCCCGGCCAGGCGCAGTGCTACCTGCCTGATCGCGCAGGCGCCGCCGGCCTGATCGGCGCAGCCGCTCGGCCACGACGCCAGCGTGCGCCATTGGTTGGTGCCGGTCTCGAACGCCGTCACGGTCGGGATGTCGGGGACGGACTCGTTGCCCTTCAGGTGGCGCTCGAGGAAGGGCCGCAGCACCGCCTGGCGCCAGTACAGGGCGGTGTCGCTGCCGAACTTGAGCGCGCCCAGGCTGCTACCGTCGCCGATCGCGCCGCCGTGGTTCCACGGTCCCAGCGACAGGTGGACCAGGTTATTTCTGTCGTTCGGCTTGATCGCCTTGTAGACCGCGACCGGGCCGTAGATGTCCTCGGCGTCCCACAGGCTGTGCACCAGCAGGGTCGGCACCGTGACCGGCTGCTTCGCCAGGATCTTGTCCATCGCCTGCTGCTGCCAGAACGCGTCGTAGGCCGGGTGCTGCACCAGCTTGCGCCAGAAGCCGCTCTGTTCCAGGCCGCGCCGGCGCGCCAGCTCGCCGCTCGACCCGGCGCGCATGTACATGTCGTAGTCGTCGTAGTTCGTGCTATACCACTTGGCCGTGTTCCCGCGCGTGACCACCTGCTCCATGATATACGAGAGGTTGATCTGGCGGAATGCGCCGTGGTGGAACCAGTCGTCGCCCATCCAGCCGTCGACCATCGGGTTCATCGGCACCGCGGCCTTCAGCGCCGGGTGCGGGTTCACCAGCGCCATCAGGGGCAGGAAGCCATCGTAGGAAATGCCGATGATGCCAACCCGGCCGTTGGTCTCGGGGATGTTCTTGACCAGCCAGTCGATGGTGTCCCAGGTGTCGGTCGAGTGGTCGACCGGGGTCGGGTTCAGCGGGCCGTGCAGCGGGCGGTTCATCACGTAGTCGCCTTCCGAACCGTACTTGCCGCGCACGTCCTGCACCACCCGGATGTAGCCGCCTTGCACGATCACGTCGGCGGCGTTGTCGTAGCCGGTCAGGATGCTCTCCAGGTCCGAGCTGTCGGCGTGGCTGGTCATGCTGGCCGCGTCGTAGGGCGTGCGGGTCAGCAGGATCGGCGCCTTGTTCCCCCCATTCGTCGCGCCTTTCGGCACGATGATGACGGTGTTCAGGCGGGTGCCGTCGCGCATCGGGATCATCACGCTACGCTTGACGTAGTTGAAGCCCTCGGTCGGCGCCTTGAATTCCGCCGGGGTCTCCGAGGGCAGGGCGGGATACTGCGGCGCCGGGGCCGGGGCCGGCGCCGGCGCAGTCTGGGCCTGGGCGAGGCTTGCCGCAGCCAGCGCGCAGATCAGCGCCAGGCGGGTGCTTGGTGACTTCATGGGTGTCCTTGCTCTTGTCATGAACGGTTACATTAGCACAAGGCTTAGCCCGTTTTAATTCGCCATCTGGCGCGATCCGCTGCGGTCGACCAGCAGGGCGGTCCTGCCCTTGTCCCTGCCGATCACGTTGACGGCCGCGCTGCCCGGGCCGCGCACCGAGATGTCGGTCTGGCCGGCCTCCAGGCGGCGCCCTTCGAGGCTGCCGGAACCGCTGATCTGCGCACTCACCTGCGCCACGCTGCCGTCGATGCGGGCGTCGCCGGGGCCGTCCATTTTCAGCAGCAGGCGCTTGCCGGACATGCTGGCGGCCAGGCCGCCGGAGCCGTGCAGTTCGGCGTCCAGGGTGTCGCTGACGTTCTGCAGCTTCACGCCGCCGGGGCCGCGGCTGCGCACGATGGCCTTGTCGACCTTCAGTTTGTCGCCGTTCAGGTCGCCCGAGCCGCTCACCTCCACGCTCAGCTCGCCGACGCTGCCGTCGATGCGGGCGTTGCCGGGGCCGGCCAGGCGCAACTGGCCGGACGCCGCCTGCAGGCCGCGCACGCTCAAGTCGCCCGAACCGTGGACTTCGGCGTCGAAGCGGCGGATGTTCCCGCCGATGCAGGCATTGCCCGGTCCGCGCTGCACGCTGTGGGCGCCTTCGACCAGCAGGTCGCAGCCTTCGAAATCGCCCGAACCGCTGCTTTCCAGGTTCAGTTCGCGGCTGGTGCCGGACAGTTTCAGGTCGCCGGGGCCGCGCATCCGCGCCGTCACTTTCACCACGCGCAGCGCGTCCGCCGTCAGGTCGCCCGAACCGCTCAGCCGGGCGGCCAGCGCGTTGCCGATGGCGGCCAGGCGCACGTCGCCGGGGCCGTGCATGTCGACCTCGACGTCGCCCGCCTGCAGGCGGCGCAGGTCGAGGTCGCCGCTGCCGCTGCTCTCCAGCGCCAACTGGCGCACCGCGCCGCTCGCGCGCAGGTCGCCGGGGCCGGTGCTGATCAGCGTGAAGCGCTCGCCGTTGGCACGGTCGAGCTCGACGTCGCCGCTGCCGCTCATCCTGAGGCTCTTCAGGCCGGTGGCGCCGATGGTGACTGTGGGAATGTCGCGGCGCTTGCCGAAGCCGAAGCTGACACTGAATTTGCCGGCCGGGCGCACGATGAGGGTAGCGCCGCGCACCGCGACTTCCATCTCGTCGAGTTGCTTGCGCTCGCCCGAGACCTGCACCGCCTGGCGCGCCTGGGCATCGATCACGACGTGGTAGGGGCCGGACAGTTCGATGGCGTCGAAGGCGCCGACCTGGCGCTGTTCGGTGACGATGCCGGTGGCCTGGGCCTGTGCCGGCGCCTGGGCGAAGCTGGCGTGGCTGGCGATGCTGGCGCAGGCGATGGCGGCGGCGATGGCGGTGAGCTTGATGGCGGTCTTCATGATCTCGTTCTTCTCGTTATCGATGGAATGTCGGCGGTGCCGGGAGCCTGAACGATAGGGCAAGCCCGGAGTGCCTGCATGCGAAAACCGACGGACGCGCAAAAACGCGGGATCAACGGCAGAACAGCGGGGCCGGACGGGGTATATTTGGCACATGTCCACGCTCACCGTCCGCAAGCTGAACGTCGACCTCTCCAGCGGCTTCGCGCGCCACTGGCTGGGCGGCGACGTGTATCGCACCGCCTTCATGAACGCGCTGTCGATGAGTTTCCCGCTCGGGGAGCAGATGTTCATCGACAGCGTGCGCGCGGCCCCGCTTGACGCGATCCCCGATCCGGCCCTGCGCGCCGAGGTGAAGGACTTCGTCGGCCAGGAAGCCAGCCACCGCTTCGTCCACCAGCAGTACAACGCGGAACTGGCGCGCCAGGGCTTCGGCTACACGCTGGAAGCGGAGATCCGCGCCCGCATCGAACTCGTCTCGAAGCTGCCGGCGCTCGACCGCCTTGCGATCACCTGCGCGTTCGAGCACTACACGGCGATGTTGGCCGACTACGTGCTGCGCCACCCCGAATGGCTGGACGGCGCCGACCCGCAGATGCGCACCCTGTGGTCCTGGCACGCGGCCGAGGAGAGCGAGCACAAGGCCGTCGCCTTCGACGTTTACCGGGCCGCCGGCGGGGGCTACCGGAAGCGGGTGCTCTGGTACCTGCACGTCAGCCTGATCTTTTTCTGGGATAGCGGCCGCCAGACCATGCACAACCTGCGGCGCGACCGCGCGGCCTGGCGCTGGAGTACCTGGGCCAGTGCGGCGCGCGCCTGGTTCGGCCGCAAGGGGCTGGCCTGGCACCTGTTGAAGCCCGGCCTGGATTACCTGGCGCCGCGTTTCCATCCATGGCAGCATGACAATCGTGCCCTCCTGCAGACGTGGCTCGATCGCAATGACGACAGCTACCGTGCGATCGGCAGCACCTCGGCCTGAAAATGTCATAATGGATGGTTCGTGAAAGGGAGAAATTCGTGATTCGCTATTTGGGCACACGCAAGAATGCGGAAGGTGCCGCCGTTTATGTCTTCATCGTCAACGGCATGGAAAAGGAAGTGCGCGAGCACGCCCTGAAACAGCATCCAGGCTGCTACGATGCGCTGCCGGCGTCGGTGAAGGCGAAGATCGCCGCCAACCGCGCATGGTTGTCCAAACTGTGAGCTTGCCCGCGCGGACGGCGCTGGTGTCGCTGTTGCTCTCGTGCGCCGCCGGCGCGGCGTCCGCCCAGGCCCAGGACAAGCAGCCATCCACCCTCGGCCCCGTGATCGGCAGCGCGCTGCTGTGCCGCGGGCAGGTCGACAACAGGTATTTTTATTCCTGGCTGAGCGCCCATTTCGGCGCCCCGTACAAGCACGAGGGCGGGGCCTACTGGTTCCGCACCGGCGAGGCCAGCTTGTGGGGCACCCCCGTCAGCGAGGTGATGGTCGGCGACGACACCAATGAACTGGCCTTCGTGGCCGCGGTGGCCGAAGTGCCGCCGGACCAGCTCGAGCAGGCGGTCCGCGCCGCCGCCGGCGTGCGCCACCTGGCGACGGACACGTCGCCTTACCCTTTGCGGGTTTCCCATGCCGGCAGCACGATTGCCTACTATAGTGCAGGGGCCAAAAGCAAAATATACTGCGCGAAGTTCAAACCGCTTCCGGCACGGCCTTAGCATGTACACAGACTACTTCAACCTGAAGCAACAGCCGTTCTCGATCGCGCCCGATCCGCGCTACCTCTTCATGAGCGAGCGCCACCGCGAGGCGCTGGCCCACCTGCTGTATGGGATCGGCAGCGGCGGCGGCTTCGTCCTGCTCACCGGCGAGATCGGCGCCGGCAAGACCACCGTGTGCCGCTGCTTCATCGAGCAGATTCCCGACAACTGCCGCCTGGCCTATATCTTCAACCCCAAGCTGACGGTCGAGGAATTGCTGCTGACGATCTGCGACGAGTTCCGCATCGAACTGCCGCCCGCATCCGCCGGCACGCTCGGCGTCAAGGGTTACGTCGACGCCATCAACGGCTACCTGCTCGACAGCCACGCCCAGGGCAACAACAACGTGCTGGTGATCGACGAGGCGCAGAACCTGTCGCCCCAGGTGCTGGAGCAGCTGCGCCTGTTGACCAACCTGGAGACCAGCGAACGCAAGTTGCTGCAGATCATCCTGATCGGCCAGCCCGAGCTGCGCACCATGCTGGCCCAGCCCGAGCTGGAACAGCTGGCCCAGCGCGTGATCGCGCGCTACCACCTCGGGCCGCTGTCCGCATCCGAGACCGGCGCCTACGTCGCGCACCGCCTGACGGTGGCGGGGGCACATCCGGGCAACCCGATTCCGGGTTCGCTGGCGCCGCTGATCCACCGCCTCACGCATGGGGTGCCGCGCCGCATCAACCTGCTGTGCGACCGCGCGCTGCTCGGCGCCTACGTCGAAAACAGCCGTGAGGTGACGCCGAAGATCCTGCGCCGCGCCGCCCAGGAAGTGTTCGCCGGCGAGGGTCCGGCGCCGGGCGGGCGCGCTGCGGCGCCGCTGCGCTGGCCGCTGGTGGCGGGCGGGGTGCTGGCCGGGGCCGCGCTCAGCGCCGCGGCGTGGCAGGCGGTGCCGCATGCGTCCGCGCCGGCGCGGGCGCCTGTTGCCGCCGCCGCCGTGGCCAAGCCGCGTGCGCAGCAGCCTGCAGCGACACCCAGGGTGGCCGACACGGGCACTGCGTCCGCCAAACCGCTGCTGCTGGCAACCCAGACCGAAGCACTGCGCGAGCTGGGCACGCTATGGGGCCAGCAACTGCCGACCGAACAACCCTGCCAGGGCGCGCCGAAGCTGAACCTGCGCTGCTACCAGGGGCGCGGCGGCCTGTACGAACTGCGCCTGCTCGACCGTCCGGCCATCGTCGCCCTGCACGACGGCCAGAAGCTGGGCTATGCGGTGCTGACGGCGATGGACGAGAACAGCGCCACGCTGAGCGTCAACGGCCAACGCCAGAAGGTCAGCCTGGCCGCGCTGGCGACCCGCTTCGACGGCGAATACACGACCTTGTGGAAAGTGCCGCGTGCCTTCCGCGAGGAGGTCCATCCCGGCGACACCGGCGCCGACGTCGACTGGATCGCCGGGCGCCTGGCGCAATTGAACAAGCTGGAGGCTCCGCCCGCCGAGCGGCCGCTCGACGAGCCCACGCGGCGCCTGCTGCGCGCCTTCCAGTCCGGACAGAACCTGAAGGCGGACGGGGTGGCCGGTCCGCGCACCTATATGCGCCTGAACCAGCTGAGCGGGGTCGACGAACCGCACCTGCTCGCCGCCAACGGGACGGGAAAATAATATGTCATACATCCTCGAAGCCCTGAAGAAGGCGCAGGCCGAGCGCCAGCTGGGCAATGCGCCGACCATCCACGCGCCGCAGCCGGCGCAGGCGGCCCAGCCGGGCCTTGCCGCCAGCCGCAAGCCGCTGTTCATCGGCCTGGGGCTCGGTGTGCTGGTGGTGGCCGCCGCTGCGCTGTTCCTGTGGCAGCGCGGGCCAGGGCCGGCCGCGCCGGCAGCGGCTCCCGCGGTGCTGGCGCCTGCCGGGCAGGTGGCGGCGTCCGTGCCGCCGGCCGCTGCCCCCGCGCCCGCGACGCGCGCAACGCCCGCAGCGACGGTACCATCCATGGCCGCGGGCGCCGCGTCGAACACGCTGGTGGTGAGCGCACCGCCAGCGCCACCGCCGGCGCCGCGTCCACACGTGGCCGAGGCGCCTGCGCGCGCCGTGCCATCCCCGGCGCCGTCCGCTGCCGCCAGGGCAGGGCGGGACGCGCTGGCGTCCGCCGCGCCGCCGCGTGCTGCGGCTGCGACCACGGCACCGCCGGTTCCGCCGCGGTCCGCCGCCGCAGCGCCGCGCGCCGCTGTGGCATCTGCCGCGCCGGCGCTGGAAGACAGCCTGCCTTACCTGCAGCAGCTGCCGGACGCGACCCAGCGCGAGGTGCCGCGCGTGAACTTCGGCGGCTATATGTATTCGGCCAACCCGGCCGACCGCCTGCTGATCGTCGACAAGACCCTGCGCCACGAAGGCGAGGAAGTCGCGCCCGGTCTGGTGCTGGAGAAACTGCTGCCGAAGGCGGCCGTGATGAATTTCCGCGGCGTGCGCTACCGTGTCGCCTACTGAGGCCGGCGCCGCGGGGCAGGGTGGGGTGCTGGGCGTGGTCGGCTGGTCCGGCAGCGGCAAGACCACGCTGCTGGAATACCTGGTCGGCCAGCTGGCGGCGGAGGGCCTGCGCGTCAACGTCATCAAGCACAGCCACCACGACATCGTGCTCGAGCCGCCGCAGAAGGACAGCGCGCGCCTGCGCACGGCCGGCGCCGCCGAGGTGATGATCGCGTCTCCCTACCGCTTCGCGATCCAGCACGAGCTGCGCGGCGCCCCCGAGCCCGCGCTCGAAGAACACCTGGCGCGCCTGGCGCCGGCCGACCTGACCCTGGTCGAAGGCTACAAGTGGGCGGCGATCCCCAAGCTCGAAGTGTTCCGTCCCGAGCTCGGCCGCTCGCCACTGTATCCCGAGGATGCGCGGATCGCCGCGGTGGCGTCCAGCGTCGCCGCGCCGCCCGGCCTGGCGCGGGATGTCGCCTGGCTCGACCTGAACCAGCCGGCAACCGTATTGCGCTGGATCAAGCGTCGTCTGGTGAGCGCAGCCTAAAGTTTTGCCCCGGCCTGCCGTTACATGAGGATATCCCGCATTGGGCCCTCACACAGGAGACCGTCATGGACGTCATGGGAGTTGCCAAGCTCGCCACCAGCATCGCCGATACCGGAACCCGGCAGGACGTCAGCATCGCCGTTCTCAAGCGGGCGCAGGACATCCAGGCATCGGCCGCCACCCAGCTGCTGGACGCGGTGCAGTCGGCCGCGCCGGCGCCTCAATTGTCGCAAAATCTGCCGGCGCACCTGGGCAAGAACGTCAACACCACTGCCTGAACCAAATCGGCACCGGTCCGGCGATGGCGCCGGCAAAAAATAAGCGGGCGCGTCAACAGAATCGCGGCCCGGCGCGTTATGCATTCCACGTACCCGGCGCGAGGGCAGGCCACACAATAGACCCGCTCTTGCCGCCACCATCGCTGCCCCGCGCAGCCGCACAAGGCCGTCCCCGCCGGTGTACGCATTCCGAAGGAGAATCCCTATTCATGAATAAACGACAAGCACTGCTTGCTGCCGCGCTCGCGAGCGTGTGCGCCGCGAATGCGACCGCCAAGGGCCAGATGGACATGCAGGCCAAGGGCGAACAGGAAAAATGCTATGGCGCGGCCAAGGCCGGTCAGAACGATTGCGGCACGGCTACGCATGGCTGCGCCGGCCAGGCGGCGGTCGACAACAATCCGGCTGAATGGCGCAACGTTCCCAAGGGCAGCTGCGGGAAAGCCGGCGGCAAGCCGACGCCGCCGCAGCAGCAGGGCAAGCAAGACAAATAAGGCCGTGACAAATAAGGCCGTGATGCATGCGCTTGCGGCACGCGGCGTCGGCATCGGCCTGCGCGTGCCGCACTACCGCCAGCTGTTGGAGCAAGGCCCTGCGCTCGGCTGGCTTGAAGTGCATACGGAAAACTACCTGGCCCGCTCGGGCTGGGACTGGCATGTATTGCAATCGCTGCGCCGGGATTATCCGGTCAGCCTGCACGGCGTCGGTCTGGGCCTGGGTTCGGTCCACGGCTTTTCCGAGGAGCACCTGGAACGCGTGCGTGCGCTGGCCGCGGCGATCGAGCCGGCCCTCGTCTCCGAGCACCTGAGCTGGGGCGCGCTGCGCGACCGCCAGCTCAACGACCTGCTGCCGCTGCGCCTGGATGCCGCCGCGCTCGGCCTGGTCGCCGCCCGCGTCGAGCGGGTGCAGGACGCGCTGCGGCGCCCGATCCTGGTCGAAAACGTTTCCACCTACCTGCGCTTTGCCGGTGACGCGATGAGCGAAGCCGAATTCCTGGCCGCGCTGGCACGCCGCACCGGCTGCGGCATCCTGCTCGACGTCAACAACCTGTACGTCAACCAGTGCAACCACGGCGAGGATGCCGTCGCAGCCCTGGATGCGCTGGCGGGCCTGCCGCCGGGGACGGTCGGCGAACTGCATCTGGGCGGCCATCTCGTCACCGCGCTTGCCGTCATCGACCACCACGGCGACCGCATCGCGCCACCCGTGTGGACACTGTACCGCGAGGCGCTGGCGCGCTTCGGCGCCGTGCCGGCCCTGGTCGAGTGGGACACGGACGTGCCGGCGCTCGAGGTGCTGCTGGAAGAGGCGAGGGAAGCCGAGCGTATTGCCGCCGAGGTGGCGGGCGAGCCGGTGCGAAGCCTTGCGTCCCGAGCGCCTGCGCCGCTTACCAGCGTGGCACAGCCCGCAACGGACGACGGCGGGCTGGCCGAGCTGCAACAGGCCTTCGGCGCCGCCCTGGTCGACCCCGCGCTGGCACCGCTGCTGGCACCCCGGCTCAAGGGCGATGCCGGCCGCCTCGGTATCTACCGCGGCAATCTCAGCAGTGCCTGGCGCCGCGCGCTGGCCTCGGCCTATCCGGTGCTGCGCCGGCTGCTGGGCGAGGAACGGTTCGACGGTCTGGCACGCGCCTATGGCCGGCTTCAGCCGGCGCAGGACCCGGACCTGAACCGCTTCGGCGCCGGCCTTGCCGATGTTCTTGCTGGCGATGAGGACCGCCCCTGGCTGCCGGACCTTGCCCGTCTCGAATGGTCGGTCCACGAATCCTGGTACGCGCCGGATGCGCCGGCGCCTTCCGCATCCGGCCCGCGCTCGGTGCTGGCCGGCTTGCGTCCGGATCAGTTCGGAGCCAGCCGCGCGATCCTGCATCCGTCGCTGCGCCTGCATGCATCAGGCTGGGCCACGGCTCCGCTGTGGCTGTCCCTGCAGCCGGACGGCGCCGCGGCTCCCGCGCAGATGAAGCAGGCGAGCCACGCCCTGGTGCTGCGCGCCCACTGGCAGGTGAGCGTGCGCGAGCTCGGCGCGGCAGAGTATGCGGCGCTGGCGCGGCTGGCGGATGGGGCGCATTTCGGCGCCGCCTTCGATGCGGCCTTCGACGTCGACGAGGAGGCGCCGATCGCGGACTGGCTGGACGGCTGGCTGAAGAGTGGCGTGCTGACGGGGATCGTTCAGGAAGCCGGCCCGCCCTCGGCGTAAGGCGGGGCCGGCGCAGGTACGGTGGCCCTGGGGGTTTCAGTGATAGCGGAAGGCGCGCAGGACGCGTTCTTCGCCGGTTTTATCGTGGTGCATCTCATTGGCGGCCCGGGTGGCTTCGATCATCCGGGACAGCTGTTCCTCCTCGAAACGGGCCAGTTCTTCGTTGGCCGCATTCAAGGCCATGGCCAGCTTGGCGCGCGCGCTCTGGTACACGAGGCCGGTGTAATGGTCGGTGTTCTTGAGCAGTTCTTCCGCATTTTCGATAACGAGACGCAGGTCGCCGATGAGCCTCTGCTGCGTCATTGAGCTTGGGTCTGGGGTATCCATCTTCCTCACCTTTAGCCGATTGTTACGCCTTCAATATAGAGAAGGAGGACTGCCCAAGTTTGTCAGCGCGCAAACGTCACCCCTACAGCCGGGGACGGCTAATCCGGTGCGACCGGCAGGTGCATCCGACAGGACGCACCGCTTTTTTGTGAGCGAAAGAGGAACTTTTTTAGCGGACAGTGATCCGCACATCCCCAACGCTCACGACCTGGCCGGCACGGATCTTGGCAGTCTTGCGCAGTTCCTTCTTGCCGTCGACCGACACCACGCCGCTGGCTACCATGATCTTGCCGGCACCGCCGCTGTCGACGAAGCCGACGAGCTTGAGCAGCTGGTTGAGTTCAATGAACTCGGATGTCAGTTCAAAAGTTGTTGTTTGCATTCTATCCTCGGTTAAAAACGGGTGGCGTACTGTAGAGCCTGCCCAAAAACGTCTGCCGCAAATACGTCGTCCCCGCAAATACGTCGTCCCCGCAAATACGTCGTCCCCGCGGAGGCGGGGACCCAAGCTAAGCGTCTTCAATCGGCTCAGCTTAGGTCCCGCCTTCGCGGGGACGACGGATAAAGCCTGATCTTAGCCCGGATGCGGCCGGGTCATCTCGATCGGCACGATCCACTGGTCGAACTGTTCCTCGCTGACGAAGCCGGACTGCAGCGCCGCCTGGCGCAGGGTCAGGCCGTCGTGCTGGGCGGTCTTGGCGATCTGCGCGGCGCGATCATACCCGATATGCGGTGCCAGGGCGGTCACCAGCATCAGCGACTGCTCCATCAGTTCGCCGATGCGCTTGCGGTTCGGCTCGATGCCCTGGGCGCAGTGCTCGTCGAAGGAACGCATGCCGTCGGCCAGCAGGCGTACGCTCTGCAGGAAGTTATGGGCGATCATCGGCTTGAACACGTTCAGTTCGAAATTGCCTTGCGAGCCGCCGACGGTGATGGCGACGTCGTTGCCGAATACCTGGCAGCACAGCATCGTCATCGCCTCGCACTGGGTCGGATTGACCTTGCCCGGCATGATCGAGCTGCCCGGCTCGTTTTCGGGGATGGTGATCTCGCCCAGGCCCGAGCGCGGGCCGGAGGCCATCCAGCGCACGTCGTTGGCGATCTTCATGAGGGCCGTCGCCAGGGTCTTGAAGGCGCCGTGCGCCGCGACCATCGCGTCGTGGCCGGCCAGGGCCATGAACTTGTTCGGCGCGCTCTTGAACTGCAAGCCGGTGCGCGAGGAAAGCTCGGCCGCGATGCGGTTCGCGAATTCCGGATGCGCGTTCAGGCCGGTGCCGACCGCGGTGCCGCCGGCCGCCAGCAGCAGCAGGCCGGGGAGACTCCCCTTGATCGCCTGCTCGGAGAACTCGAGCTGGGCAACATAGCCGGAAAATTCCTGGCCGAGCGTGAGCGGGGTCGCGTCCTGCAGGTGGGTGCGGCCGATCTTGACGATGCCGGCGAAGTCGCGCGACTTCAGCTCCAGCGTGCCGCGCAGCCTGGCCAGCGCGGGCAGCAAGTCCTTGGCGACGGCGGTGGCGGCCGCCACGTGCATCGCGGTCGGGAACATGTCGTTCGAGGACTGGCCCATGTTGACGTGGTCGTTCGGGTGCAGCAGGCGCGCTTCGCCGCGTTCACCGCCCAACAGTTCGGAACCGCGGTTGGCCAGCACCTCGTTCATGTTCATATTGCTCTGGGTGCCGGAACCGGTCTGCCAGACCGACAGCGGAAACTCGCCCGGGTGGCGTCCCTCCAGCACTTCGTCGGCGGCGCGCATGATGGCGTCGGCCTTGTCCTGAGGCAGTTTGCCGAGCGAACGATTGACGGCGGCGGCGGCGCGCTTCACCTGGGCCAGCGCGGCGACCAGCTCGGGCGCCATTTTCTCGGTCGAAATGTGGAAGTGGTGCAAGGAGCGCTGGGTCTGCGCCCCCCACAGTTGGCTGCCCGGCACCTCGATCGGGCCGAAGCTGTCCTTCTCGATCCTGTTTTCCATAGATTCGTCCTGACTTTTTGTTAGTAGGGAAGTATCGCTAAAGAGTGTACCGCAACGGCCGTTAATGACGTTAAGGCTTCGAATTCGTCACCCATATGCTCCGCTGCTCCCGCCGTTTCCTGTCCACGCTCGCTGTCGCCGCCACTTTCGCCGGTGCCCTTGCTTGCGCTCATTCCGCCGAGCTGGGCGAGGCGCGGGTGTCGTCCCACATCGGACAGCCGCTGGTGGCCGACATCGAGCTGGGGATGATCGACGACCCGGCAGCCAGGGTGAGCGTGCGCCTGGCCAGCCCCGAGGTCTACAACGGTGCCGGCATCGCCATGCCGCCGGTGCTGGCGAGCGTGAACCTGGCGGTGATGCGGCGCGACGGCCGCCAGTTCCTGCACGTGACCTCGCTGCGGCCGGTCGATGCCGAGCACCTGCACCTCTACCTGGAGCTGCAGGACAAGGGCCAGCGGTCGGTGCGCCTGGCCACGCTGTGGCTGACGCCGGACCCGAATCCGGCCCCGGTGCGGGCGCCCGAGCCCGTCCTGGCGCCGGTCCCGGCGGCAGTAGCGCACGCGGAACCGGCGCCGCAGCCGGCGCCCGTTCCGCCGGCCGCGGCGCCCATGCCGGCGCATCAGGCCGTGGCCGCGGCGCCCATGCCGGCGCATCAGGCTGTGGCCGTGCCGGCGTCCCGGTCCGCCGCCGTGCGCAAGCCCGAGCCCGTCCGCGCGAAGCCGAAGGCGCTGCTTCCCGCAGCGGCGCCTCTGGCGCTGCCCATCCACGCACAGCCAGCCGCCCCGGCGGCCTGCGCACTCCAGGCAGGGCAGGCCAAGGTCTGCGCCGCCCTCGACGCCAAGAATGCCGAGCTTAACAAACAGATCGGCGTGCTGGAGGGGAAAGTGAAATCGCTGCAGGCCACGCTGGGGACGCCCGCACCCGCACCCGCACCAGCACCCGCACCCGCACCCGGGGCGGTCCACGCGCCGGCCGGCCCAAAGCCCATCCATGCGATCAAGCCGCTGGTGCCGCGCAAGCCCAGGGCGCCCGAAGCGGACGAGGGCCTGCCGTGGGGCTGGATCGGTGGCGGCGCGGCCGCCTTGCTGCTGGCGCTGGGCGGCGCCTTCCTGCTGCTGCGGCGCCGCGCCAGGCCGGTGCGCAAGGTCGACATTCCGGCCCGGCCGCGCCTGGTCGACCGGCTGCGCGGGAGTTTTCCCCCGCGCACGAAAGCAGGCGCGGAAGCGGCCGAGCCGACCCTTGAATAGCCGCGCACAAACTCGTCTACACAAGATTAAAATTTACGTTATACTCAGTCTCATGTGATCTTTATGACCACGAAACGGCTCAGGATCCGGCGCAGCCACCACCGATAGCGTGGCGCGACAACCGGATGATCGTTGAAGAAACGCCTGTACCCGGAAGCGGTTTGCCTGCCTACAGTGGCAGGCGGACGCCGGAGGCAACCGGCAAGAGGCGACGCCAGGGGATGCTTGGCGATCGCTCTCCCCAATTCCCGAAACCCGCACGGATCCTCCGTCGCGGGTTTTTTCTTGCCCGAGCATGCCTGCGCACGCTTGAAATGAGGCGAACGGCCGGGTTCGCCTGCATGGCTTAGGATGTCATGATTGGCAAGGAGAGAAAATGAACGACATGTCCCCGGACCACGCGCCGCGTGGCGATGTGTTTTCCGATAGTTGCCCTTCGCGCGAGGTGCTCAAGCATGTGACCGGCCGCTGGGGCGTGCTGCTGCTGGTGGCTTTGGGTGACGGCACCCAGCGCTTCGGCGAGCTGCGCCGCAGGGTCGGCGGTATCAGCGAGAAGATGCTGGCCCAGACCCTGGTCTGGCTGGAGCAGGACGGTTTCGTGCAGCGCATCGCCCATTCGATGGCGCCGCCGCGGGTCGAGTACCGGCTGACCCCGATGGGGGAGGAGATCAGCCGCAAGCTGGCCGACCTGGCGGAATGGATCGAGGACAACCTGGCGGCGATCGTGGCCGCGCAAGGCAGGCCGCTCACCGGCTGACTCAGCGGCAGCTTCCCGGTAGAATAGGCGGACGAGGACGACCTCGCCCATGTCGGGAACACATGCGGGACGGCCCGGCTCTTCTGGAGGAGCTGTCATGCCCTGGGTCTTGCTGGTCGTTGCCGGTCTTTTCGAAGTCGTATGGGCTTATTCGATGAAGCTCTCGAACGGTTTCACCCATCTCACGTATTCCCTCATTACCCTCGTCATGATGACGGCAAGCTTCGGCCTGCTGTCCCTGGCGATGCGCTCTTTGCCCTTGGGCACGGCCTACACGATCTGGACCGGCGTCGGCGCGGTCGGCGCCTTCGTCGTCGGCATCGTGCTGCTGGGCGAGCAGTTCAGCCTGGTCCGCCTGTGCGCGGCCGCGCTGATCGTCAGCGGACTGGTGCTGATGAAGCTCTCCACCCATTAAAAAACCCCTGGGACGCGAATCGCAGGGGTTTGCATGGCAAAGCGCTTGAGTTCAGTGCGCGCTCATCGCCCGCTCGAGTTGTCCATGCCACGGCTCGGTCACGTCGCGCACGGCGCGGTCGTTGGCCATGATCTGCTTGAGCAGGTCGATCTTGCGCAGGCGTTGCGTGCCTTCCAGCGCCGGCACGCCCGACTTGGTGGCGCTCGCCTGCAGGGCACACTGGATTTCCATGCGGGCCAGGCCGTCGAAGTCGCCATCGCGGGCGGCGACCGCCATCCGGCCGCTGAGGGCGGCGATGTTTTCGTACATGGCGAGGACTTCGTTGGACGTCATGGTGCACCAGGAGGCATGAATTCCGGCCGGATTGCCGGGTATCTTGGTCGTTATCGGCCACGCTTTTGGGAACTTTAGGGTTTTCAAAAGATTTTTTTCAAATTTTTTTTCGACAACAAGATTCTGCCCGCTTCACGGGGAAGCCAGCGCCGGGAGCAGATAGCCGAAACGCCTACTATTCCCCGGATCGTGCATTCCAGCGCGGCTTTTTGCAGTTCGTCGCAATCCTGTCATCCTTGCTCTGTCCCTTGCTTATAGTGCAAGCTGGATCGGTGCGCCACAGCAGCGCCGACGATAACAAGACAGAGAGAAAAAAAGGGAGAACAGTCCATGAGACGATTCCAGGCGCTCGGCGCTACCGCGCTGGCCATCGCCGCCATCGGCGCCCATGCAGAGGCACCATATTCTTTTGATAAGACGCCGGGCAAGCTGCCCAAGAACGTCATCCCGCTCGAGTACCAGGCCCACCTGGCGCCGGACATCGACGCGAATACCTTCCGCGGCAACGAGACGATCGAGATCGAGGTGCTCAAGCCGACCTCGACCATCATGCTGAACGCCGCCGCGCTGGAGATCGACAGCGCCAGCCTGACGGGTAAGGGAATCGAGGCGCTCGCGCTGGCGCCGGTGCTGGACGACAAGCAGGAAACCCTGAGCTTCACCCTGCCGCGCGAACTGGTACCGGGCCGCTACCGGCTCGACCTCACGTTCCGCGGCAAGATCAACCGCGAAGGGCGCGGCCTGTTCTACGTGAATTACCAGGCCGGTAAAGCCGACAAGAAGCTGATCGCCACCACGATGGAGCCGACCGATGCGCGGCGCATGCTGCCGACCTGGGACGAGCCGGCCTTCCGCGCGAAGTTCCGCCTGTCGGTCGACCTGCCGGCCGGCCTGAAGGCGTATTCGAACACGCCGGTCGACCAGCAGGCAGCGATCGCCGGCGGCAAGCAGCGCATCAGCTTCAAGCCGACCCCGAAGATGCCGAGCTACCTGGTGGTGCTGGCTGCCGGCGAGTTCGAGCGCATCAGTGCGAAGCAGGACGGGGTCGAGATCGGCGTCGTCACCACCGAGGGCAAGAAGGACAGGGGCGCGTTCGCGCTGGGCGCCAGCCGCGACCTGCTGCACTTCTATAACAATTACTTCGGCCTGCCTTACCCGCTGGCCAAGCTCGACCAGATCGCGATCCCGAACGGTTTCAATGGCGCGATGGAGAACTGGGGCGCCATCGTCTACAACGAAAACACCCTGCTGTACGACCCGAAGAGCAGCCCGGAGCACGTGCGCCAGATGACGTTTTCGGTGAATGCCCACGAGATGGCGCACCAGTGGTTCGGCAACCTGGTGACCATGGCCTGGTGGGACAACCTGTGGCTGAACGAGGGCTTCGCGTCCTGGATGGCGTCCAAGGCCACCGACCACTTCCACCCGGAGTGGCGCCCGTACCTGGCGAACATCGGCGACCGCGAGCGCGTGATGAACCTCGACGCGCGCAAGACCACGCACCCGATCCAGACCCCGGTCGAGACCGAAGCCCAGGCCGCCGACGCCTTCGACGACATCACCTACGAGAAGGGCCAGGCCTTCCTGCGCATGCTCGAGGCCTACCTGGGCGAAGACGCCTTCCGCAAAGGCATCCGCGCCTACATGGCGAAGCACCAGTACTCGAATACCACCTCGGCCGACTTGTGGACGGCGCTCGAGCAGGCGTCCGGCAAGCCGGTCGGCAAGCTGGCCGCGGACTGGACCACCCAGCCGGGCTTCCCGCTCATCAAGGTCGCGCAAGCCTGCGAGGAGGGCAAGCGCAAGGTGACCCTCAGCCAGCAGCAGTTCCGCCTCGACGAACCGGCCACGGAAAACCGCTTGTGGAACGTGCCGCTGCAGGTCGGCACCGTGAACGGCAAGGCGCTGACCACGCTGCTGACCGGCGCCAGCACCAGGGTGACGCTGCCCGGCTGCGAGGGCACGCTGGTGGTCGATCCGCACAGCGTCGGCTACTTCCGCATCCAGTACGACCGCGCCAGCTTCGACGCCCTGGCCGGCCAGACCGCGCGCCTGCCGGACGCCACCCGCCTGAAGCTGCTGAACGATACCTGGACCCACGTCACGGCCGGCAGCATGCCGCTCGACCCCTGGCTGACGCTGGCCGGGGAGCTGCGCGACGATCCGCGCCTGGCGGTCTGGGAGGCGATCCTGTCCGACCTGAACTTCCTCGATGCACTGGCGCGCGGCGAACCGGAAGGCCCGGCGGTACTCCGCTTCATCGTCGGCTTCGTCAGGCCGAAGATGGCCAGGCTGGGCTGGGACGAGAAGCCGGGCGAGAGCGCCGAGGACGCCCAGCTGCGCGCGCTGCTGGCCGGCGCGCTGGCACGGGCCGGCGACGAGGAGGCGATCGCCCAGGCGCGCAGCCGCTTCCAGCGCTGGCTGAAGGAGCCGGCAGCGGTCAGTCCGGCGATGATCGGTTTCGTGCTGTCCGCCGCCGGCCGCTACGCCGACGCCCCGGCCTTCGCCGCGATCGAAGAGCGCATGCAGCGGACCCAGAACAACGAGGAGCGCGCGCGCCTGCTCGGCGCGATGATCCAGGCGCAGGATCCGGCGCTGGCCGACAGGGCGCTGCGGATGGCGCTGGCGCCGTCCACCCCGCCGACCATGGTCGCCCGCATCGTGCAGGGCGTGGGGCGCGAGCACCTGGACCAGGCCTGGAACTTCGCCGTCGCCAACCGCGAGCAGCTGATGAAGACCCAGGATGCGGTCAGCCGCAACCGTGCCTTCCCGGGTATCGTCGGCGCCTCCTCGAACGCCCGGGACGCCCAGCGCATGGAAGACTTCGTGCGCCAGAACTTCGAAGCCGATGCGCAGGTCGAAGCGCAGCGCGTCGCCAGCGGCATCCGCGTGCGCGCGGCGCAGAAGGCACGCCTGCTGCCGCAAGTACGCGAGGCGCTGAAATGAGCAGGCGGTACTACAATAACAACATCACTCACCAGGAAGGGAACTCCATGAAGACCAGATGGACACCAGTCAAGACCGCGATCGTGCTCGCCCTGTGTGGCGCCACCGTCATGTCGATGCCGACCCAGGCGCAGCAGGCCGGCGCCGGCGCGCCGAAGGCCGAGGCACAGGCCAATCAAACCGAGGCCAGCGCCGCCATCCGTCCCGGCGACGACTTCTTCGCCTGGGCCAACGGCGACTGGCTCACCAAGACCGAGATCCCGGCCGACCGCAGCTCCTGGGGCGCGATGGGCGCACTGGCGGAAGAGACCAACCAGCGCATCGTCAAGATGATCGAGGACCTGGCCGCCGACAAGAACCTGAACCTCGAAGCGCGCAAGGTGTCCGACTACTACCGGACCTACATGAACGAGTCCGCCATCGAGGGCAAGGGCGTCACCCCGATCAAGCCGTTGCTGGCGAAGATCGACGCCATCAAGGACAAGGCCGGCCTCGTGCGCACGCTGGGCGAGTCGATCCGCGCCGACGTCGACCCGCTGAACAACACCGACTTCTTCACCGAGAACGTGTTCGGCCTGTGGGTCGCGCAAGGCCTGCACGACCCCACCCGCCACATGCCCTACATCCTGCAGGGCGGCCTGGGCATGCCGGACCGCGCCTACTACCTGGACAACAGCGAGCGCATGGCCGGGCTGCGCACCAAGTACCAGCAGCACATCGCGACGATGCTGAAACTCGCCGGCTACGACAATGCCGAAGCGCGCGCCGCCAAGGTGTTCGCGCTGGAAGTCGACATCGCGAACACCCACGGCAGCCGCGCCGACTCGGCCGACGTGCAGAAGGCCGACAACACCTGGACCGTGAAAGATTTCACCGCCAAGGCCCCGGGCATGGACTGGAAGGCCTTCTTCAAAGCCGCGCGCCTGGGCGACCAGCAGAAATTCATCGTCTGGCATCCGTCGGCGGTAGTCGGCGAGGCGGCGCTGGTGCAGAAGGTCGACCTGGCCACCTGGAAGGATTACCTGGCCTTCCACCGCATCAACCAGCTGGCCAACGTGCTGCCGAAGGCCTTCGCGGACCAGCGCTTCGATTTCTACGGAAAATCCCTGAGCGGCACCCCGCAGCAGTCGCTGCGCTGGAAGCGCGCGCTGGGGGCAACCAACGAGGCGATGGACGAGGCGGTCGGCAAGATCTACGTGGCCAAGTACTTCCCGGCCCAGAACAAGCTGCGCCTGCAGCAGATGGTGAGCAATATCGTCGACGCCTTCGGCAAGCGCGTCGACAAGCTCGACTGGATGGCGCCGGCCACCCGTGCCCAGGCCAAGGAAAAACTGCGCACCCTGTACGTGGGCGTGGGCTATCCGGACAAGTGGAAGTCGTACGGGGGCCTGAAGGTCGTGCCCGACGATGCCTTCGGCAACGCCTTGCGCGCCGACGAGTTCCATACCGCCCAGGAGATCGCCAAGCTGCACCGCAAGCCGGACCGCACCGAATGGTCGATGCCGCCGCAACTGGTCAACGCCGTCAACCTGCCGCTGCAGAACGCGCTGAACTTCCCGGCCGCGATCCTGCAGCCGCCGTTCTTCGACCCGAAGGCTTCGGACGCCACCAACTACGGCGCGATCGGCGCCATCATCGGCCACGAGATCAGCCACAGCTTCGACGACCAGGGCGCCCAGTTCGACGCCCAGGGCCGCCTGCGCGACTGGTGGACCAAGCAGGACATGGAGCACTTCAAGGCCGCTTCCGCCAAGCTGGTGGAGCAGTACAACAGCTACAAGCCGTTCCCGGACCTCGCCGTCAACGGCCAGCTGACCTTGTCGGAAAACCTGGCCGACCTGGCCGGCCTGGCCGCTGCCTACGATGCCTACCGCGTGGCTTCGGCCAAAGGTGATGGCAAAGGCGCCAGCGAAGAGGGCGACCGCCAGTTCTTCACCGGCTTCGCGCACAGCTGGCGCAACAAGGCGCGCGAAGCGGCCGAGCGCCGCGGCATCCTGACCGACGGCCACGCGCCGCCGCAGTACCGCGCCGCCACCGTGCGCAACCTGGACGCCTGGTACAAGGCCTTCGACGTGCAGCCAGGCCAGAAGCTGTATTTGGCGCCGGAAGACCGCGTCCGGGTATGGTAAAGCCTGGTAAAAGTTTGTAGAAGGTAACGGACACCTGCGCTACGGAGGCCAGCCTAGAATGAATGGCCTGGCATTCCTTACCGCAGGTGCTCATGCAGCAGCATTATCTCGACATCAGGCGGCGCATGCTGCGCCCGCATCCTTACATGGACCACGATTCCGACTTCCGGGAAATTTCCGAACGCACCTTGCATCACTACGATGAGGTGGCACCGCGCTTCTTCGCCGGCACGATCGACCACGACGTCAGCCAGAACATCGCCGCCCTGCTGGACGCGATCGAGGCCGAAGCGCCTTTCACCATCCTCGATCTCGGCTGCGGCCCGGGACGCGACCTCAAGACTTTCCGCGAACTGGGCCACCGCGCCATCGGCCTGGACGGCAGTCCCCGGTTCGTGGAAATGGCAGCGAGCTATAGCGGCTGCGAAGTGTGGCTGCAGAACTTCCTCGACCTCGACTTGCCGGACGGCCTGTTCGACGGCATCTATGCCAACGCCTCGCTGTTCCACGTGCCGCGCAGCCTGCTGCCCAAGGTGCTGGGCGAGCTGCGCGAGGCCCTCAAGCCGGGTGGCGTGCTGTTCAGTTCCAACCCGCGCGGCAACAACGAAGAGGGCTGGAATGGCCCGCGCTGGGGAAGTTTCCACGACTATCCGTCCTGGGAAGCCTTCCTGGTCGAGGCCGGCTTCGCGCCGATCCAGCATTACTACCGGCCGGCCGGTCTCCCGCGCGATCAACAGCCCTGGCTGGCCAGTGTGTGGCGTAAAAATTGATTCCACTACGTTAACCGGCGAACAGAGTATGGCTCGCAATCGGCCCAAGATGGAATCGTGCCGCTCGACAGCCGGGCGGTTGCGACGGGACCTCGACACCACCACCAGCTCCGGCGGTCCACCGGCTGGGATGCGCAGCGGATCGAGGGTTCGTTAACTTACTGAAAGGAGGTGTCCATATGAACGAGGACCAGATCAAAGGCAAGGCCAAAGACATTGGCGGCAAGATTCAGGAAGGTGTCGGCAATGCCGTTGGCAGCAGCGAGCAGCAAGCCAAAGGCCAATCGAAACAGGTCGAAGGCAAGGTGCAGGAAAAAGTTGGGGATGTGAAAGACGTTATCAGCCCCAAGGGTAATCGCTGATCTGCGTTGCCTAGGCGCTACCCTCCAGACAGCCGCCCTCGGGCGGCTGTCTTCTTATTTGCTTCCGATTTACAAGGACCTGAGGTACTGCGCCAGGTCCGCCACCTCGTCCGGGCTCAAGCCCAGCGCCTTGCGCTCGTTATACGTCCTCACCACATCTTCCAGCGTCGCCGCCTTTCCGTTATGGAAGTAGGGCGGGTGCTGCCACACGCCGCGCAGGGGCGAGGTGCGGTATTTCTTGGTCGCGCTGCGCGAGGCATAGCTGGGTGCGCCATTCGGTTCCGGTTCGCTCACCACTTCCGAGACCTCGTGCAGGCGTTCGTTGGCATCGGTGAACTTCGGTCCGCTGTGGCAGCTGATGCATTGACCCTTGCCATTGAAAAGCAGCTGGCCGCGCACGGCCGCCACCGCATCGAAGCTGCCCGCCGGCGGCGGCGGGGCATCGAGCGAGAGCTGGTAGGCGCGCAGCGCCGGCAGCAATGGCTCCACCAGGTTGACGTTGCCGTTGGTGATGTCTACGCCGATGCGCGCATCGGCGAAGTGTCCCAGCCCGCCCATCTGGGTCACGGCCACGTAGCGGTTCCAGTAGCTGACGTCGTCGCCGTCGCCGGTATAGGTGATGCTGTGGATGTCCTTCAAACCATAGGCCGGCGGAATCACCACCGGGCCGTTCTTGCCGTCGATGTTGAAGCGCGGATCATACTTTCCTGGCCCCCAGGAGTTGTACACGGCCTTTTGCGCGGCGCTCAGGACGGGCGAGAGCGCGATGATCGCGCCCGGGTTCAGGTCGCGGTTCGGCCAGCCGTCCAGGCGCTTGCCGATTCCTTTCGCAAAGGAATTATCGACGGTCGAATGGCACAGCGCGCAGGTGATGCCGACGCGCTTGAGCACATCCTTGCCGCCGACCGTTTCCACCTGCCCGGCCAGGCCGACGACGGCGTTCAGCTTGAGCAGGGTGATGGTGGTCTGCGGGCTCTTCAGGTCCACGCTGCCGTTCTTGATTCCCTGCTGTACGTCCGCCGGCAAAGCGTCGGCGTCGACCTTCAGGCCGACCGCCAGCGCGGTGGTCGGGTCGACCACCGCGGCGATGACTTCATGCATGCGCAAGGTATCGGTCCATTTGGCCTCGTCGCCGTAGGTGTTGAACCGGAATACTTCCTTGCCCTTGGCGATGAGCGCCGCATCCGACTCCGGCGGTGGCGGGTGGTGGTTGCTGCCTCCGCAGGCGGCAAGAACGGCCAGCGGTATGAGAACGGCTGGCCTGCGAACATGGCGCGTCAGCATGGTGGTCTCCTTTGTAGAACGGACGATGCCGTTTCATGTACACGCTACGCCAGGGAAGCAGCGCCGCTTTCGGCTATCGCAAGCAGCGGCTTGCGCGCGGCGGTGCTTCTGCGTGCGGCATTAGATGAAGGGCGTGGGCACGCCGTTCCCGCAGGGGATCAGGAATCGCGCTTGTCCTCGTCGCGGTCGCCGAGGATGTCCTGCACGTACAGCATCTTCACCAGCAACATCAGGCTTGCCGTCAACGGCGTCGCCAGCGCGATGCCGGCGAAGCCGAAGATGGTGCCGAACACCAGCTGCATCACGATGATCAGGGCCGGCGGCAGGGATACCGCCCAGGAATCGATCATCGGCTGCATGACATAGCCGTGCATCATCTGGATACCAAGGAACAGCAGGGTCGTGTAGAGGGCCAGTTGCGGGTCCACCGACAGGGCGATCAGCACCGCCGGCACGCCCGCCATGATCGGGCCGAGGTAGGGAATGAAGTCGAGCAGGCCGGCGATGATGCCGAGGATAAGCGCCAGCGGCACGCCCAGCAGGCTCAGCCCGATCGAGGTCGCGGTGCCGGCGATCAGCATCGAGCAGGAAGTGCCGAGCAGCCAGCGCGCCAGGGTGCCGCCGATTTCGTCCAGCACCTGGCCGGCGCGCTCGCGCTTGCGCGGCGGGACCAGCTTGATGAAGCCGTCGATATAGCGGCGTGGCGACAACGCAAAATAAATGCCGACGAACAGGATGATGGCGATGTTGGCGATCGCGCCCAGCACGCCGCCGAAGAACAGGCCGGCGTCCGGCGCCATCCGGCCGAGGTATTGCATGAGCTGCTTGGGCTGCGGCAATTCGCTGGCGATGCGCCTGAGCAGGGGATGGTGTTCGACCATCTGTTGCAGGCGCTGCAGCGAGGCCGGGATCTCCTTTGCCAGCTGGTTGGCCTGCTCGGCGATCCGCGGCGCCATCGCCCAGCCGCCCAGGCCGATCATGAGCAGCAGCAGGACCACCACGATGACCAGGCCGAGCTTGCGGTTGATGTGAAAGCGGCGGCACAGGATGGCGCTCAGCTCGTACAGGAAGATGGCGAACAGGATGCAGGCAAACACCAGCAGCAGGGCATTGGCCGCGTAGTAGATGCCGGCCAGCAGGGCCAGGAACAGGGCGGCGATCCCGTCGACGAGGGCGAAGCGGCGCATCAGGCGGCGATGCACGGGCGTCGGCGTGGCGGCATCGCCGGCGGGCGGGGTGGGATCTTGGTCGTTCATGACAAAATGCTATCCTGGTGCTGGCCGGAACGGCGCGCGGCTGAGCTATGTGCGTGCGCGAACGGAACCGTCCATCGAGCATTCTTATCATGGAGTCACAGTCAATGAAAGGAGAGCACCATGAACTCGAATCAAGTCGAAGGCAAACTGCAAGACATCGGTGGCAAGATCCAGGAAGAAGCCGGCAAGCTGGTCGGCAACCAGGAGCAGCAGGTGAAAGGCCTGAAGAACCAGGTCGAGGGCAAGACCCAGGAGAAGGTGGGCGATGCGCAGCAAACCATCCACAACGCGACCAAGTAAGCTGAACCGTAGGGTGGGCGCGGCCGGCGTAGGCAGCTCGTGCCCACGCGGTTGATCGCAAAAAAACAGCCGCTCGAAGCGGCTGTTTTTACGTCGGCGTGGGCACGTTCGTTTTGAGGCCCCCAGCCTCAAAACCCCACCCTACGCCTTACTTCGCATCGGTCCCACCGAGGTTCTTCTTGAAGAAGGCCTCGATCATCCCGTACACGTGGCGCTGGCCGGCACGCGACGAGATGCCGTGCTTGGCGCCCGGGTAGGTCATCAGCTCGAAGCGCACGTTGCGGTTCACCAGCGCGTCGATCAGGCGGGTCGAGTTGGTGAACAGCACGTTGTCGTCCGCCATGCCGTGCACCAGCAGCAGCGGCGACTTCAGGCCGTCCAGGTGGGCAAACACGCCGCTCTGCTGGTAGGCTTCGGGATTCTGCTTCGGCCCCGTGCCCAGGAACTGCTCGGTGTAGTGGGTGTCGTACAGCGACCAGTCGGTCACCGGCGCCACCGACACGCCCATCGCGATCTTGCTTGACCCCGCTTCCAGCAGGCGCAGGGTCATGAAGCCGCCATAGCTCCAGCCGAACACGCCGACGCGCTTCGGATCGACGAAGCTCTGCTTGGCCAGCCAGTCGACGCCGGTCAGCTGGTCTTCGACTTCGTGCTTGCCCAGTTCGCCGTAGATGACGTCGGTGAAGGCGCGCTCGCGGCGCGACGAACCGCGGTTATCCAGCGTGAACACGACGAAGCCCTGCTGCGCCATGTACTGCTTGAACAGGTTGCCCCAGCCGCGGGTGACCTGCTGCGAGTGCGGGCCGCCGTAGACGAACAGGAAGACCGGATAGCGCTTGGCCGGGTTGAAGTTGGCCGGCTTGATCATCGAGTAGTACAGGGTCTGGCCGTCGTGCGCCTTGATGTTGCCGAATTCGGTCGGCAGATGGCTCGACACGTACTTCGCGTACGGATGGTCCTTGTTCAGCTCGTTATGCTCGAGCCACTCGACCATCGAACCGTCGGCCTTGCGGATCGACACTTGCGGCGGGGTCTTCGGATCGGAAAAGGTGTCCACGAAGATCTTGCCGTTCTTGGCGAAGGTATCGTCGTGCCAGCCGTCCAGCTTGGTGATGCGCACCGGCTTGTCGGCATTGCTGCCGTCCAGGTTCAGCGCGTAGGTCTGCTTGTCGATCACCGCATCCTTGTTCGAAGACACGTAGACCTTGCCGGTTTCTTCGTCCACGGCCAGGATCGCGTCGACGCCCCATTCACCCTTCGAGATCGGGTGCAGCTCTTTCCCGTTCAGGTCGAACAGGTAGAGGTGGTTGCGGCCGCTGCGCTCCGAGGCCCAGATGAAGGCCGGGCGGTTTTTCAGGAATTTCAGGTCGTCGTGGATGCTGACCCAGGTCTTCGAGGTTTCGGTGAAGAGGGTGCGCTGCGCCAGGCTGGCGGCATCGACGGCGACCAGGTCGAGGCGCTTCTGGTCGCGCGACTGGCGCTGGTAGACCAGGGTCTTCCCGTCGGCACTCCAGTCGGCGCGCACCAGGTAGATGTCCTTCTCGGCACCGAGATCGACCTTCTTCTGCGCGCCGGTGGCCGGGTCGACGATCATCAGGTCGACCAGCACGTTCGGATCGCCGGCGGCCGGGTAGCGCTGGTCGATGACTTCGGTGCGGTCGGCGAAGATCTCGAAGCGGCGCACGACCGGCACCGGGGCTTCGTCGTAGCGTTTATAGGCGATCGCGGAGTCGTCCGGCGCCCAGTAGTAGCCGGTGCGCTGGCCCATTTCTTCCTGGGCGACGAACTCGGCTTCGCCGTTGTGGATGCTGCCTTTGCCATCAAGGGTGAGCTGGCGTTCCTTGCCGCTCGACAGGTCGATCACGACCAGGTTCTGGTCGCGCACGAAGGACACGTAGCGGCCCTTCGGCGAGATCTTCGGATCGCCCACGTTACCGGAGGCAACCTTGCGCGCATTGTCCGGATTGGCGACGTCGACCAGGTACAGGTCGCCGGCGATCGGCACCAGGATCTGCTTGCCGTCGGGCGACCAGCTGTAGCTGATGATGCCGGACAGGCTGGCGGTACGCGCGCGCTCACGGCGCGCCTTTTCTTCCAGCGACAGGTTTTCAAGCGGGACCAGTTTCTTGGAGTCGACCAGGCGGTGCGTGGTCTTGTCCTTCATGTTGTATTCCCACAGATCCATCTGGAACTGGTTGTCGGCGCGGCCGCGCAGGAAGGTCACGCGTTCGCCATCGGGCGACACACGCACGTTACGGACGCCGGGACCGGATAACGCCGGGTCGGCGTAGATGCGGTCCAGGGTCAGGCGTTCCGCGGATGCGGGAACGGCCGACAGGGCGGCCAGGAGGCAGAGAAGAAGGCGCATGGGTTGTCTCGTGGGTAAAAAATTAATTTTGTGCAACTACGAGACGATACCAGACTCAGGGATGAAAAGCTGTAATGATGTCTTGTTTTTGGAATGGCTTTTTCGGTACCTCCACGGCCGGGACGTCGAGGACTATCTCGATCAGATCGACCGCGAAACTGCCGACGTGAACGACGACATGTCCCAGGAGGAAAAGGGAGACATCCTTGCCGACCTATAAAACGAGCTCGGCAACTACCGTTGAGCACCTCAGGAGCCCTCAGCGGATGCCCAACGAATTGCTCTATATCGGCAGGGCCGGCGAGCATGACATCATGAGGGCGGCATCGCAGTAAGTGCCGCTCAGCCTTTTGCCTGGGCCTCGCGTACCCGCAGCTTCGACAGATTGTTGAGCGACCAGGCCAGCAGGACGGCCGCCACCGTCAGTCCCAGCACCAGGCCGATCCAGAAACCGGTGGCCTGCATCGGCGCGCTTGGGCCCCACGGGAACCAGTCGGGGGCCAGGCCCAGGATCCAGCCGACCGGCAGGGCCACGCCCCAGAAGGCGATCATCTGGATCAGCATCGGCGAGCGCGTCACCTTGTAGCCGCGGATGCTCGAGGCGGCCGCGACCTGGGTCGAGTCCGACAGCTGGAAGATGGCGGCGAACAGCAGCAGCATCGCGCAGGTCGCCTGCACCGCCTTGTCGGAGGTGTACATGGCCGCGACCTGCCAGCGGAACAGGGCGATGAATACCGCCGACAGCAGGCCGAAGAACACGCACAGGCCGGTGCCGGTCCAGGCCACGAAGCGCGCGCGCACCGGGTTGCCTTCGCCCATCGCCTGGCCGACGCGGGTGAGGGTGCCGATGCCGAAGCTCAGCGGCACCATGAACACCAGCGAGATGAAGTTCAGTGCGATCTGGTGCGCCGACACCTGCACCACGCCGAAGCGCGCCACCAGCAGGCTGACGATGCCGAAGGCGCTGACCTCGGCGAAGTGGGTCACGCCGATCGGCAGGCCGAGGCGCAGCATGCTGCCGATCTCACTCCAGTTCGGGCCTTCCCAATGGGTGAACGGATAAGTTGCGCGGTAGGCCCCGGACACCCTGATCCAGCCGACCATGGCGGCCAGCATCAGCCACACGCCGCTGGCCGTGGAGATCGCACAGCCCAGCGCGCCGAGTTGCGGAAAGCCGAACTTCCCGAACACCAGCACCCAGTTGAGCATCACGTTGTAGAGCAGGCCGCAGATCGCGATGATCATGATCGGCTTGGTCTGGTTGATGCTGGTCGTGTAGCCGTACAGCGCGCGGTAGCAGCCGAAGGCCGGCATGCCCAGGCTGATGATGTGCAGGAAGGTCTTGGCGCGGTCGGCCACCGCCTGTTCCAGGCCGATGTGGTCGAACAGCAGCGCGCAGGCATTCGCCGCCAGGCAGCCGGCCACGCCGACGAGCAGGCCCATCCACAGCGATTCGCGCACCGAATGCGAGATCTTGTCGAAGCGCCCGGCGCCCATTTCGTGGGAGACCACCGAGTTTACGGCCATCATGATGCCCATCACCGTCACCAGGATGATCGACCACACCGAGGTCCCGAGCGACACCGCCGCCAGTTCGGCCGCGCTGACGTGGCCCGTCATCGCCACGTCCGCCACGCCCATGCCGACGGTCGCGAGCTGGCCCACCAGCATCGGCCACGACAGGCGCCACAAGGTCGCGATTTCGGTGCGGATCGGGGTAGAAGCGTGCGTGGTGGTAACAGTAGACGTCATGACTCGGTTTGCGAACGAAACCGATGATTCTACCGTAGGGTGGGCGCGGCCGGCGTAGGCACCCCGTGCCCACGCGTAACGTTCGCAAACTGCAGCGTCCGCGTGGGCACCTGATTGATGCCCCCGGCATCAATCAACCCTACTGCTTGCTTAATGCCGCCCGGCCTCGCGCGGCGGCACCGTCTTCAGATAGGCGTACAGGGCGCGCACGTCGGTATCGTTCATCTGCCTGAGCGAGCCGAAGGGCATGACCGGGCTGATCGGCTTGCCGTCCGGGCGGTGGCCGCTGCGCAGCATGTCCATGAACAGCTCCGGGGTCGGGTAGCGGACCATGGCACTGCCCTTGCCGGACGTCAGGTTGGCGGCGGCCGGCCAGGACGACGGCGTGCCGGGGATCCTGCCGCCGCTCAGGGCCGCGCCGTGGCAGCCGATGCAGGCGTTCGCCACGTAGGCGCCGTACTGCGGGGTGATGGCGGGAGCGACCGCGGAAGCCGGCGCCCGCGCATGGTCGATCTTCTCGGACGCGTCCTGGATCACGCCGAAGGCATACAAGGCCTTCACCTGGGCCGGCACGTCGATCATCGCCTTGTTGCCGGACACCGGGCGCATCTGCTGGAGGAAGGCGATCAGGGCCGCCATGTCCTCGTCGGTCAGGCGGCTGTAGTCCTCGCTGGGCATCATCATGACCGGGTTGCCGTTCGGCTTGACGCCGTGGCGCACGGTGCGCACCCAGTCGACGACCTTGTAGCCGGCCGTGGTGCCGTTCGGGCCGCCGGTGATGTTGGGCGCGACCACGTGCATGCTGCCGTCGTTCACGATGGTCTTGCCGGCACCGTCGCCGCCATGGCATTCGGCGCAGCCGCGCGTGTTGTACAGGTAGCGCCCGTGCTCGACGCGCGCGGGATCGGGCACCACGTCCAGCGCCCGCACCTGCAGCGCCACGTTGCGCGCCATCTTGCGCTCGCCCAGCGCCTTGCCGACCACGGTTGCCGCCACGCCCAGCAGGCCGAGCGCCACCAGCGCGACGCTGGTCCGTTTGACCCATTTGCTCATGCTCATGTGCCACTCCCAGGGAAATACCTTCGTATTGCCAATTTAGCACTGCTCAGCCGTTATGCCTAGCTGGTTGAACGATGGGGAATGTGCTGCCGTATGTGCGGGATCAGCAGTCGTATGCGCCGTGCATGCGCTCCGCCATCGGTGCCGGCCATGGTTGAAAAGGAAACAGTCGCCGCCATATTGTGAGTAATTGAACATCCAATCCACCATCCAGGAGCGAGCTCGTGGAATACAAGGACTATTACCAAACCCTCGGTGTCGAACGGACCGCGTCCGCCGACGACATCAAGAAGGCTTACCGCAAGCTGGTCCGGCAATACCACCCGGACGTCAGCAAGCACAAGGACGCGACCGAGAAGACCAAGGAAATCAACGAGGCCTACGAGGTCCTGGGCGATGCCGAAAAGCGCGCCGCCTACGATGAGCTCGGCCAGGGCAGGCGCCACGGCCAGGAATTCCAGCCGCCGCCGGACTGGGGCCAGCAGTACGATTTCGGCGGCGGCGGTGGCAACGCGGAAGACATCTTCGCCGACCTGTTCGCCCACATGGGACGCGGACGGCGCCGCGGCGCGGGCGCGGGCGCGGGCATGGGGGGCGCCGGTGGCTTCCAGATGCGCGGCGAGGACATCCACGCCGCCATCTCGATCGACCTGCGCGACGCCTACCAGGGCGCGACGCGTACCATTGGCCTGCGCGCCGGCCAGCAGGAAAAGACCTTGAGCGTGAACATCCCGAAGGGCGTGACGCCGGGCCAGCAGCTGCGCCTGGCGGGCCAGGGCCATCCGGGCATGGGCGGCGCCGGGCCGGGCGACCTGTTCCTGGAAATCCAGTTCGACCAGGATCCGCGCTACCGCGTCGAAGGCAGCAGCGTGTACCAGAACGTGCCGGTGACGCCGTGGGAAGCGGCGCTCGGCGCCAGCATCCCGGTACCGACGCCAGGCGGTACGGTCGAGGTGACGGTGCCGCCGGGCTCGCAGAGCGGCCGCAAGCTGCGCCTGAAGGGCAGGGGCATTCCGGCATCCCAGCCGGGCGACCTGTACCTGATCCTCGACGTGGTGCTGCCGCCGGCCACCAGCGACCGCGCGCGCGAGCTGTACCAGCAGATGGCGCGCGAGCTTGCCTTCAACCCACGCGAACGCATAGGAGCATAAGCGATGCATGAGATGACGAGCCTGAGCGGCGTATTACTCGACGACGTCGCCCTGACCCTGGATGAACTGGCGCGCGCCTGCAATGTCGAACCGGACTGGGTCGTGCGGCGGGTGCAGTCCGGCATCCTCGGCGGCCAGCCCGCGGTGCAGATCACGGAATGGCGCTTCCGCAGCGGCGACCTGCTGCGCGCGCGCCGGCTGCTGCGCGTCGAGCGCGATTTCGACGCCAATGAAGACGTGGCCGCGCTGGTGGTCGACCTCGGCGACGAGGTGCGCCGCCTGCGCTCGCGCCTGCACGCACTGGGTCTCGACTGAGTTTCGGGCAGGCACGCGCGCGCCGCCCGGTAGCGGGCAAAACTACAATCGGCCCTCCCACAGCGATAACTTTCTATCGACTACAAGGAGCCTATATGCAACAGAATTCCCAACAACAAGGGGGCCGCGCCCTGCAAGGAAAACGCGTCGCCATCCTGATGACGGATGGCGTGGAGCAGGTCGAATACACGGGCCCGCGCAGCTTTCTCGAAGAGCAGGGAGCCCAGGTGACGCTGGTGTCGCCGAAGCCGAGCGGCGAGGAGATTCAGGGCTTCCATCACCTCGACCTGGGCGACAAGTTCAAGGTCGAGATGGACGTGCGCGATGCGCGCCCGGGCGACTTCGACGCGCTGGTGCTGCCGGGCGGTGTCGCCAATCCGGACCAGTTGCGCCTGTCGACGGAGGCGATCACCTTCATCCGCGAATTCGGCCGCGAGAACAAGCCCATCGCCGCCATCTGCCATGGTCCGTGGACCCTGATCGACGCCGACCTCGTCACCGGCAAGCGCATGACCAGCTGGCCGACCCTGCAACTCGACCTGCGGAATGCCGGTGCACAATGGAGCGACGAGCAGGTAGTGGTTGACGGCAAGCTCGTCACCAGCCGCAAGCCGGACGACATCCCGGCCTTCAACCAGGCCATCCTGAGCGAACTGGCCGCCGTGCAGCCTGGACAATCCGGCGCCCACTAAGGCCCAGACTAGGAGCGTATATGGAACAAGTTGAGCAAGCAGGCAGGCCGCTGCAAGGCAAGCGCGTCGCCATGCTGATGACGGACGGCGTCGAGCAGATCGAGTACACCAGCCCGAGGTCCTACCTGGAGGAGCGCGGCGCGACCGTGGTGCTGCTGTCACCGAAGAATGCCGGCGAGGAAGTGCAGGGTTTCAACCACCTGCAACCGGGAGACAAATTCAGGGTCGAGATGAACGTGCGCGACGCCAATCCGACCGACTTCGACGCCCTGGTCCTGCCCGGCGGCGTGGCCAATCCGGATATGCTGCGGCTGAGCCGGGAAGCGATCGACTTCATCCGCGGCTTCGATGTCGAGGACAAACCGGTGGGCGCGATTTGCCACGGTCCCTGGACCCTGATCGATGCCGGCATCGCCACCGCCAAGCATCTCACCAGCTGGCCGAGCCTGAAGCGCGACCTCACCAATGCCGGGGCCGAGTGGACCGACGACGAAGTGGTGATCGATGCGCGCCTCGTCACCAGCCGCAAGCCGGCCGACCTGCCGGCGTTCAACGACGCGCTGGCGAAGGAGCTGATGATGGCGGCGGGGACCGATCCGGGGCCGACTTCGTAGGCGGATCCCGCAAAAAAAAGACCAGGCCGGAGCCTGGTCTCGGATATCACGCCGAGGGGCGACGATCAGAACTTGTAGCTTGCTGCGACGGACACGCGGCGGAACTGCGAGACGTAGCCGTCGCGCCAGGTGATCGGATAGTCCTGTTCGAAGATGTTGTTGACGTACAGGCTCAGCTTGACGTGATCGATGCCCGAGTAGGTCAGCGAGTAATCGAAGGTGGTGTTGCTGCCGACGTGGTTACAGGTTGCCATGTTTTCCGGGCGACTTTCTGCGTGACGCAGTAGGTCGGCGAGGAGTTGCTGTTGTTGCCCCAGCCGCTGTTGTAGTTCATGGTGATCGAGTGGTCGACATCACCCTTCTTCATGTATAGCTTGGTGACGGTCTTCAGGCGCGACGCCGGGAAGTCGTACAAATCCCAGGTGCCGGCAATGTTCTCGTCATACGCGTTCAGGGCCTGGCTGTAGTTCTGGTACTTCCAGACGTAGCTGCCGTCGAGTTTCAGACGGAAGTCCGTGTTCATGTGCGCGCCTGCGTCGGCGAGCGCTACGACAGGGCTGCGCCAGGAGGATTGATCTCGGCATCGTCGGGACCGAGGAGCACGCCGCACCGCCATGCTTCTCCGGCAACGCCGAGAGCCTGCGTATCCTGGCCGGCAACCCGGTTGACAATGCACTGCGCTACACCCCATCCGGAGGGCAGGTCGGCGTCAGCGTCATCCGTACCGATCGGGAAGTGCTGGTGCGGGTGGCCGACGACGGACCCGGCATCCCGCCCGCCAACCGGGAGCGTGAGTTTGACCGCTTTTACCGGGTTACCGGCCATGACGAGCGGGGCGGCGGACTCGGCCTGTCGATCGTGCGCAGCATCGCCGACGCGCATGGTGCCACGGTGACGCTGGACAACGGAGCGGCGGCCGTGGACTATCAGTAAGCGTTGGTTTCAAAGAAGCGAGGGCGAAACCGGCGGCGTAATCATGGACCCCTGCAGGTCCTGACAGGGCCGAGATCCATTGTTGCGTGGCTTGCAGAGCCAGATGTTCGAAAGCCTATGCTGGGCAGTAAGCCTGACATTGTAGTTAATTCTTGTGGGACGGCCATATATATTGGCGATATACCACTTTCAGTTAAAATTGGTTAGCAGAGAAGGGGTGGCCGAGCGGTTCAAGGCACCAAAGGTTGAAACTTTGGTTCCTATAGGTTTCTGTAGGAGACGCTGGTTCGAATCCAGCCCCCTTCTTTTGAGGCGAAAGGCAAAAATCGCTGCGCGATTTCGCTTGGTCAGACGAATCGGAGAGCCGTTGCGCTTGCAAGCGCAACGTCGCTCCGCCGGCTCGCCGCGGTGCGGCGAGAATTCCCGGCTCCGCCCCACGTCCGTGCCGGACGTGGATTCGATGCCCGGCTGCGCATGCGGGTATTCAAAAACAAAGCCCCACCGGCTTGCGCCGGCAGGGCTTTGTTTTTGAATACTGGTGGAGGCGGTGGGAATCGAACCCACGTCCGCAAGCACTCTACAGACAGTTCTACATACTTAGCACTATCTTTTAATTTAACCAGTACAACGGGGATGTGCACCCTGTGTACTAGCGAGTTACCTTAAATTTCGGAAGCAACCAAGTAACCCGGTTGATTCCTAGCCTCTGTAAATGACTCTACTTGCCTTGCGGCACACCCCAGAGGCGAGGTGGTGTAGAGCTAGCAGCGATTAAGCTGCGAGTGCGTACGAGTTATCGTTTGCAGTTATTGATTTCTGGATGTATTTACGAGGTAACCAGTCCTCGGTATGCCCTGCGCTGCTTTGCAACCCACGTCGAAACCAGGTCGCCCCCCAACGAAGAAAGCTCATTGTACTCCAAACCGGGGCGATGTGCAGTGATCCGCCTCTCTCGAAATTGCAAGCGAATGTTAGCTTTCGATAGATTTTAGTTGTCAAACAAGGACTACAATCGGCTCGCAGGAGATGTCCAATGAAGACCAATGGAGACCATGACCATATGAGTTGCATCGTATGTGGCACCCCGCAAACCGCCGGCCTGGCCGGATGGCATGCGGCCTGCCGCGGATGTGGGTACGAAAGCGCCGCTCTGCAGGGCGCGATCAATGAAAAGCCGCTTGGCGCACCCGTCGACGAGGATGAGCGCGAGCTGGGCCTGAAGGCGCTGCGCCAGGAGAATTTCCGCGATATCGTCGAGCTGGCAGGCGCATTGGCCCGGCCGGGCGCGCACCGCCTGCTCGACGTCGGTTGCGCCCATGGCTGGTTCCTGGAGACCGCCCGCGAGCGCTTCGACGTGCTCGGCATCGAGCCGGATGCGGTGGTCGGGGGGCGCACCCTGGCGCGCGGCCTGCCTGTGCGCCAGGGGTATTTCCCGGATGCGCTCCAAGCCGGCGAAAGCTTCGACATCATTGTCTTCAACGACGTCATCGAACATATTCCCGACATCCGCGCCGCGCTCGACGCCTGCCATGCGCGCCTGGGCGAGGGCGGCTTGCTGATCCTTAACCTGCCGAACAGCGCCGGCTTCTTCTACCGCCTGTCGAAAACCTTCGCCAAGGTGGGCTGGCGCAGCCCCTTCGAGCGCCTGTGGCAGAAGGGCCTGCCTTCGCCCCACGTTCATTACTTCCGTCCCGCCAACCTTGAACGCCTGGTAGGCAGGCATGGCTTCGCCTGTGTCCATTCCCAGGAGTTGCCCTCCTTGCGCGCCAAGGGCTTGCTGGAGCGGATCCGCTGCGCCGGCGGTATGTCGGGACCGTCGCTCTACCTGCAGTACGTGGCCGTGCTGTGTTCGATTCCGCTGCTGCGCCTGTTCCCAAGCGACATCATCGTCAGCGTTTTCCGCAAGACGTAAAAAAGCCGCAGGGCTTGCGCACCTGCGGCTTCTTCAAGCTGAGCGCGAAGATCAGCGGTTGGTGTTGATCATCTGGTTGCCCAGCATGCCGCCGCCGATGATGCCGGCAACGGTCGCCAGTTTCTTGCCGTTGCCGCCGCCGACCTGGTTACCGATCAGGCCACCGATCACGGCGCCGGTGCCGATACCGACGTAGTTCGGCTGCGGCGCCGGACGCGGTGCCGGGGCATAGTACTCGTCGCGGGCATAGGTGTGGTGCACGACCGTGCGCTGATGGGGCGCAGTATGCTTGGCCGGCACTTCCTTGATCACGGTTTCCTTGATGACCACCGGTGCCGGCGCAGGGGCGGCGGCCGGAGCGGACTGCGCGTACATCGCTGCCGGCTGGGCATACGCGCCCTGGACCGGCTGGGCATAGGCGACCGGCTGGCCCTGGACCGGCTGGGCGTAGCCGACCGGCTGGCCCTGCATCGGCTGGACGTATGCGTTGACCGGAGCGGCGGCCGGGGCCGGGGCGCCGGCATAGGCAGGCGCATAGCCGTTCTGCGAAGTCATCAGTGCCGCGGCTTGCGGCGACGGCGCACTGTTCGAGCTCGGCAGGATGCCGGTGATCGCCGCCGCCCCGACCAGGCTGACGATGACCACGGATGCCGCGGCGGCTGCCATCAGCGGGTGGATACGGTTGGTGGTGGTCTTGATCGCTTCCATGTTGTCTGCTCCTGAGATGTTGCGTTGTTCTATGGGAGTAGATTAACGGCCGGAATCATGTAGGGATAGACCTGTCCCTGTATCAATCGTAAATATGTGTAACGGTTCAGGCCGATGCTTCGGACGCACGCGCCGCGTTGAGCGTCTCGCGCAGTACTTGCAGCAGGTGCAGTGGCGTCTCCAGCAGATAGTCGGCGCCCCAGCTTGCCGGAGGAATCTCGCCGCAATAGCCCCAGCCGCAGGCCACCGTGACCATGCCGGCGGCACGGCCGGCTTCGACGTCGCGCAGGTCGTCGCCGACGTACCAGCAGTCCTCGGGCGCCAGGCCCAGCAGGCGTGCGCCTTCGAGCAGCGGGGCAGGGTGGGGCTTGGCGTGCGCGGTGGTGTCGCCGGACACCACGCAGCCCGCATGCGCCAGGCCGATCTGCGGGATCAGCGGGTCGGTAAAGCGCATCGGCTTGTTGGTGACCACGCCCCAGGCCATGCCGGCCTGCTCGATGCCCTTCAGCAGCTCGGTCACGCCGTCGAACAGCGAGCTCTCCACCGCCATCGCCGACTGGTAGCGGTCGAACCACTGCAGGCGCAGCTCTTCGTAGCCGTCGTCGCCCGGGGCCAGGCCGAAGGCGGCGCCGATCATGCCGCGCGCACCGGCCGAGGCGGTCGGGCGCAGCACCTCGTACGGCGTCGGTGCGAGGCCGCGCTCGGTGCGCAGCCAGTTGACCGCGGCGGCGAGGTCGGGCGCGGTGTCGGCCAGCGTGCCGTCGAGGTCGAACAGGACGGCGCGCGGCGCAGGCAGGCGGGAAGGAAAGGTCATGGACTGCGGATTCGTGATTCGGGTTAAAGCGGCTTGGTACAGGCCACCATGTAGTTCACATCGGTGTCCTGGTTCAGCGAATAGATCTTGGTGAGCGGATTGTAGCTCAAGCCCTTCAGGCCATCGAGCTGCAGGCCGGCGGCGCGGATGAAGCCGGAGAGTTCGGCCGGGGTGATGAACTTGGCGTAGTCGTGGGTCCCGCGCGGCAGCATGCGCAGGACATATTCGGCGCCGATCACCGCGAACAGGTAGGACTTCGGATTGCGGTTCAGGGTCGAGAAGAATACATGGCCGCCCGGTTTCACGAGCGTGGCCGCGGCGCGCACGATGGCGGCCGGATCGGGCACGTGCTCGAGCATTTCCATGCAGGTGACGACGTCGAACTGGCCCGGCTCCTCGGCGGCCATGTCCTCGGCCGCGATCAGCTTGTAGCGCACCTCGACGCCCGATTCCAGGCTATGCAGGTCGGCCACCTTCAGTGCCTTCTTCGACAGGTCGATGCCGGTCACCTTTGCGCCCTTGCGCGCCATCGATTCGGACAGCACCCCGCCGCCGCAGCCGATGTCGATCACGTTCTTGCCGCTAAGGGGCACGCGCGCGTTGATCCATTCCAGGCGCAGCGGATTGATCTCGTGCAGTGGACGGAATTCGGACGTCGGGTCCCACCAGCGGTGGGCCAGTTCGCTGAATTTCTGGATTTCCAAGGGGTCGGCGTTGGCCGTCATCGGTTGCGTAGTCATAGGTCGGAATAATAGCGGAAATGTCGCAGGGCGACGGTTGCGTCGCGAAAAGGCGCATAAAAAAACCCCGCCGCAGCGGGGTTTGATCGGGGCAAGCAGCCCGCAGCGGCAGATTACTGCTGCTGGGTGCCGCGGGTACCGACGACTTCGATTTCCACGCGGCGGTTCTTGGCACGGCCGGCGGCAGTCTTGTTGTCGGCCACAGGCTGCTTCTCGCCCTTGCCTTCGGTGTAGATGCGGTTCGATTCCACGCCCTTGCTCTGCAGGTAGGCCTTGACGGATTCTGCACGGCGGACCGACAGCTTCTGGTTGTAGGCATCGGTGCCGATCGAGTCGGTGTGGCCGACGGCGATGATGACTTCCAGGTTGATGTCTTTCAGCTTGCTGACCAGGTCGTCCAGCGATGCTTTGCCGGCCGGCTTCAACACGGCCTTGTCGAAGTCGAAGAAGGCGTCAGCCGAGTAGCTGACCTTTTCCGAGGTCGGGACCGGAGCCGGTGCCGGGGCAGGAGCCGGGGCAGGTGCCGGTGCTTCGACCGGGGGTGGCGGCGGCGGAGCGACGCACTTGCCGTTTTCGAGTTTCTCAGGCGCCACGCACAGCGGTGCGTCGCAGCCCGGGACCGCGTCGGCCGGGGTCCAGTAGCCGGTACGCCAGCACAGGCCGAAAGGATTGCGCGCGATCACGCCGCGGGCATCCTGCACGTAAGCGCTGTACGGCCTCGGCGCCTGGATGTCGGTCGTCAGCGGTGCATACGGCGCTGCGCTTTGCGCGAAAACGCTGCCGGCCATCGCTGCCGAAGCTGCGAGCATGAGGGTTGCTATTTTTTTCATATTTTTTCTTCCTTTCGGTAAATTCTTCGCGCTGCGAAAGTGCGCCAGCAAACGCATGAGCAGGCACATAGGCAGAATATTAACATCTTGCACGGATGTGTCCGTTTCGCATTGTGAAACAAGCAATTAACTTCTCGGCCATTTTGCCACATACGCCACATCCGCACGACCAGAGGCGGCCCAATTGCGGCGCATGGGATTTGTCGCGTTGTTTCTGCGCAACAACGCGCTGTGAACGGATCGTAAGCTTGACGAAAGTTTATGACAGGCATGTGTCAAACTGGCAAACGTGCACACGCTTGGCGTGCTGGGCTTGCTTTCAAAATGCACTGCTGATATAGCGCGCGTGGTAAAATCTACCCCTTGGAAACTTCCTTTATCGCCTGAAAGCAGTCGACCCGCCCATGGATCAATTCGCAAAAGAAACAATTCCAATTTCTCTGGAAGAAGAGATGCGCAAGAGCTACCTCGATTACGCCATGAGCGTGATCGTGGGTCGTGCTCTGCCGGATGCGCGCGACGGTCTCAAGCCGGTGCACCGCCGTGTGCTGTTCGCGATGCACGAGATGAACAACGTGTGGAACCGTCCTTACCTGAAGTGCGCCCGCGTGGTCGGCGAGACCATGGGTAAGTTCCACCCGCACGGCGACGCCTCGATCTACGATACGCTGGTGCGCATGGCGCAGGATTTCTCGCTGCGCTACACGCTGGTCGACGGGCAGGGCAACTTCGGTTCGATCGACGGCGACAGCGCCGCGGCGATGCGCTACACCGAGTGTCGCCTGGACAAGATCTCCCAGGAGCTGCTGGCCGACATCGACAAGGACACGGTCGATTTCCAGCCGAACTATGATGGCAAGGAAAAAGAGCCGACGGTCCTGCCGACCCGCATCCCGAACCTGCTGGTGAACGGCTCCTCGGGTATCGCGGTCGGCATGGCGACCAACATCCCGCCGCACAACCTGTCCGAAGTCATCAACGGCGCGCTGCACGTGCTGCGCAATCCGGACTGCACGATCGACGAGCTGATCGAGCTGATCCCGGCGCCCGACTTCCCGACCGCCGGCATTATCTATGGCGTCTCCGGCGTGCGCGACGGTTACCGTACCGGCCGCGGCCGGGTGGTGATGCGCGCCAAGACCCATTTCGAGGAATACGGCAAGGACGGCGGCCGCGTGGCCATCATCGTCGACGAGCTGCCGTACCAGGTGAACAAGAAGTCGCTGCTCGAGCGTATCGCCGAGAACGTGCGCGACAAGAAGCTGGAAGGCATCTCCGACATCCGCGACGAGTCCGACAAGTCGGGCATGCGCGTGGTGATTGAGCTGAAGCGCGGCGAAGTGCCGGAAGTGGTGCTGAACAACCTGTACAAGCAGACCCAGCTGCAGGACACCTTCGGCATGAACATGGTGGCCCTGGTCAACGGCCAGCCGAAGCTGCTGAACCTCAAGCAGATGCTCGAGAGCTTCCTGTCGCACCGCCGCGAAGTCGTCACCCGCCGCACCGTGTTCGAACTGCGCAAGGCGCGCGAGCGCGGCCACATGCTGGAAGGCCTGGCCGTCGCACTCGCGAACATCGACGAGTTCATCGCCATCATCAAGGCCGCGCCGACCCCGCCGGTCGCGAAGGTCGAGCTGATGCAGCGCACCTGGGACTCGTCCCTGGTGCGCGAGATGCTGAGCCGTACCGAGCTAGGGGCCGCCGGCGGCATCGAAGCCTTCCGTCCGGAACACCTGCCGAAGCACTACGGCATGCAGCCGGACGGCCTGTACCGCCTGTCCGATGAGCAGACGCAGGAAATCCTGCAGATGCGCCTGCAGCGCCTGACCGGCCTGGAGCAGGACAAGATCGTCAACGAGTACAAGGAAGTGATGGCCCACATCGCCGACCTGCTCGACATCCTGGCCAAGCCGGAGCGCGTCACCAGCATCATCGTGGACGAGATGGGCCAGATCAAGGCCGACTACACCGAGAATGGCAAGGATGCGCGCCGCTCGGCCATCGAGCACAACGCCAGCGATCTGGAAACCGAAGACCTGATCACCCCGCAGGACATGGTGGTGACCCTGTCCCACACTGGTTACATGAAGTCGCAGCCGATCTCGGAATACCGGGCCCAGAAGCGCGGCGGCCGCGGCAAGCAGGCGATGGCGACCAAGGACGAGGACTGGATCGACCAGCTGTTCATTGCCAACACCCACGACTACATCCTGTGCTTCAGCAACCGCGGCCGGATGTACTGGCTGAAGGTGTGGGAAGTGCCGCAGGGTTCGCGCAACTCGCGCGGCAAGCCGATCGTGAACATGTTCCCGCTGCAGGACGGCGAGAAGATCACGGTGGTGCTGCCGCTGTCGGGCGAGAACTCGAGCTTCCCGGAAGACCATTACGTCTTCATGTCCACCAGCCTGGGCACCGTCAAGAAGACCCCGCTGCGCGACTTCAGCAACCCGCGCAAGGCCGGCATCATCGCGGTCGACCTGGACGAAGGCGACTTCCTGATCGGCGCCGCGCTCACCGACGGCAAGCACGACGTGATGCTGTTCTCGGACGCCGGCAAGGCCGTGCGCTTCGACGAGAACGACGTGCGCCCGATGGGCCGTACCGCGCGCGGCGTGCGCGGCATGAATCTCGAAGAGGGCCAGAACGTGATCGCGCTGCTGGTTGCCGAGAACGAGCAGCAGTCGGTCCTGACGGCCACCGAGAACGGCTTCGGCAAGCGTACCCCGATCCTGGAGTACACCCGCCACGGCCGCGGCACCAAGGGCATGATCGCGATCCAGACCACCGAGCGTAACGGCAAGGTCGTGGCCGCGACCCTGGTGAATGAAACCGATGAGATCATGCTAATCACGACCGGTGGCGTGCTGATCCGCACCCGCGTGGCCGAGATCCGCGAGATGGGCCGCGCGACCCAGGGCGTGACCCTGATCGCGGTGGAAGACGGCACCAAGCTGTCCGGCCTGCAGCGTGTGGTCGAGAGCGACGTCGACGAAGTCGAGCTGGAGCCGGCACCGGAGTAATCCTGTCCTGTTCCACTTGAGACGGCCCGTGCAGCGATGCGCGGGCCTTTTTTTTGCCGGCGTTCACCGCGATTTGCTGCATTGCGGCGAAAAATCAGACCGCATAAGGATTTTTTGCAAGTTTCGTGCGAAAATCAAGCTCTCCTGTCCTCGATGCCGGGACAGCAACAGGCCTGCCGCAAGGCGGCAACGCAAAGGAAAGGTGCGCGTGACCCAGGTTTTCAATTTCTCCGCCGGCCCAGCCGTCCTGCCGAAAGAAGTGCTGCAACAGGCTGCCACCGAAATGCTCGACTGGCACGGCAGCGGCATGTCCGTCATGGAGATGAGCCATCGCGGCCCCGAATTCATCTCGATCTACAAGCAGGCCGAAGCCGACCTGCGCGAATTGCTGAACGTTCCGGCCAATTACAGGATCCTGTTCATGCAGGGCGGGGGACTCGGCGAAAATTCCCTCGTGCCGCTGAACCTGGCGGGACGCAAGCCCCAGCCGGCCACGATCGACTTCGTGCAGACCGGCTCCTGGTCCAGCAAGTCGATCAAGGAGGCGCGCCGCTACGCCAACGTGAACGTCGCCGCCTCCGGCGAAGCGGGCGGCTTCACCAGCGTGCCGCCGCAGGAGAGCTGGAAGCTCAGCGATGACGCGGCCTACCTGCACGTCTGCACCAACGAGACCATCGACGGCGTCGAATTCAACTTCGTGCCGACGGTGCAGGGCGATACGCCGCTGGTCGCCGACATGTCCTCGCACATCCTGTCGCGCGCCATCGACGTGTCGAAATACGGCGTCATCTTCGCCGGCGCCCAGAAGAACATCGGCCCGGCCGGCCTGACCCTGGTGATCGTGCGCGACGACCTGCTGGATGACGCGCTGCCGATCTGCCCGGGCGTCTTCAACTGGCGCGCGGTGGCCGAGGCCGACTCCATGCTGAACACGCCGCCGACCTACGCGATCTACATCGCCGGGCTGGTGTTCGCCCACCTGAAGCGGCTGGGCGGCGTGGCCGAGATGGAGCGCCGTAACATCGAAAAAGCGCGCCTGCTGTACGAGGCGCTGGACGCCGACGATTTCTACCGGAATCGCGTGGCGCCCGAATGCCGTTCGCGCATGAACATACCCTTCTACCTGCGCGACGAATCCCTGAACGACCAATTCCTGGCCGGCGCCAAGGCGCGCGGGCTGCTGCAACTGAAGGGCCACAAGTCCGTCGGCGGTATGCGGGCATCGATCTACAACGCGATGCCGATCGAGGGCGTGCAAGCCCTGGTCGATTATTTGAACGAGTTCGCCGGGCGCTGACGCCCGCGGTGCGCGCCCATGCGCGGCGCGCGAACTCCCATGAATGAGCAGACAATGACAGACAAACTACAACCCCTGCGCGAACAGATCGATGCGATCGACGCGCAAATCCTCGACCTCCTGAGCCGCCGCGGCAAGGTCGCGCAGGAAGTCGGCCACGTCAAGGCCGAGACCAATGCGCCGGTGTTCCGCCCCGAACGCGAAGCCCAGGTGCTGCGAAAGGTCGCCGACAACAATCCCGGCCCCTTGAAGGACAAGGACGTCCAGACCATCTTCCGCGAGATCATGTCGTCCTGCCGCGCGCTGGAAAAGCGCGTCACGGTCGCCTATCTCGGCCCCACCGGCACCTTCAGCGAGCAGGCCGTGTTCCAGCACTTCGGCAGCGCCGTCGAAGGCTTGCCCTGCGTGTCGATCGACGAGGTGTTCCGCGCCACCGAGGCCGGCACCGCCGACTATGGCGTGGTCCCGGTCGAGAACTCGTCGGAAGGCGCGATCAACCGCACCCTCGACCTGATGCTCGGCACCACCGCCATCATCAGCGGCGAAGTCTCGATCCCGGTCCACCACAGCCTGATGAGCAAGACCGGCAGCATGGACGGCGTAACGGTCGTATGCGCGCATTCGCAGGCACTGGCCCAGTGCCAGGCCTGGCTGAACCTGCACCACCCGAACGTCGAGCGCCGCGCCGTCGCCTCGAACGCCGAAGCGGCCGTGCTGGCCAGCCAGGACCCGACCGTGGCGGCGATCGCCAGCGAAATGGCGGGCGAGCAGTACAAGCTGGGCGTGGTCCAGGCCCACATCCAGGATGATCCGCACAACCGCACGCGCTTCGCCGTGATCGGATGCCAGGCCGCCGGCCCGTCCGGCCAGGACCGCACCTCGCTGGTGCTGGCCGTGCCGAACAAGGCCGGCGCCGTCTACAACCTGCTGGCGCCACTGTCCAGGCACGGCGTGTCGATGACGCGCTTCGAGTCGCGCCCGGCGCGCATCGGCACCTGGGAGTACTACTTCTACGTCGACGTCGAAGGCCACCACCAGGATGTGCAGGTCGCGCGCGCGCTCGACGAGCTGAAGGCCAATGCCGCCTTCTTCAAGGTGCTGGGCTCCTACCCGGTCGGCCTGTGATCCCTTATTTATTAGTTATCGAGAGTCCCCATGTCGCAATTCGGTCCTGAATACGTCCGCGCCATCGCCCCCTACCAGGCAGGCAAACCCATCTCCGAAGTCGCCCGCGAGTTCGGCCTGGATGAAGCCAATATCGTCAAGCTGGCCTCCAACGAAAACCCGTTCGGCGTGCCGGAGTCGGCGAAGCAGGCGATGCTTGCTGCCGCCGCGGAGCTGGGCCGCTATCCGGACGCCAACGGCTTCGAACTGAAGGCTGCGCTGTCCGCGCGCTACGACGTGCCGGCCGAATGGATCACCCTCGGCAACGGCTCCAACGACATCCTCGAGATCGCCGCCCACGCCTTCGTGCAGAAGGGCCAGGCGGTGCTGTACTCGCAGTACTCGTTCGCCGTGTACGCGCTGGCGACCCAGGGCGTGGGCGCGCGCGGCATCGTCGTCCCGGCCAAGGATTACGGCCACGACCTCGACGCGATGGCGGCCGCGATCGACGCGGATACCAAGTTGGTGTTCATCGCCAATCCGAACAACCCGACCGGCACCTTCATTCCGGCGGCCGAGATCGAAGCCTTCCTGGCCAAGGTGCCGGCCGGCGTGATCGTGGTGCTGGACGAGGCCTACAACGAATACCTGGAGCAGAAGGACCAGTTCGAGTCGACCCAGTGGGTGCGCAAGTTCCCCAACCTGATCGTCTCGCGGACCTTCTCGAAAGCCTACGGCCTGGCCGGCCTGCGCGTCGGTTTCGCGATCGCCCAGCCGGCGGTGACCGACCTGATGAACCGTATCCGCCAGCCCTTCAACGTCAATTCGCTGGCCCAGGCGGCGGCCATCGCGGCCCTGAACGACAAGGCCTTCCTGCAGAAGGGCTTCGAGAACAACCGTGCCGGCTACCGGCAGCTGACCGCCGCCTTTGAAGAGCTCAAGCTCCAGTACGTGCCGTCGCACGGCAACTTCGTGCTGGTCAAGGTGGGCGAGGACGAGGGTGCGGGCAATCGCGTCAACATCGCGCTGCTGAAGCAGGGCGTGATCGTGCGCCCGGTCGGCGCCTACGGCCTGCCGCAATGGCTGCGTATCTCGATCGGATTGCCGGAAGAGAACGCACGCTTCATCGACGCCCTGCGCGAGGCCTTGAAGAAGGCGCTGGCCTGAATGTTCGATAAAGTCGTCATCGTCGGCGTCGGCCTGATCGGTGGCTCCTTCGCGCTCGGCCTGAAGGCGGCCGGCGCGGTGCGCGAGATCGTCGGGCTCGAACGTTCCAGTGAAGCGCTCGCAAGGGCGCGGCAGCTCGGCATCGTCGACGCGGTATCCACCGATCCGCAAGAAGCCCTGCACGGCGCCGACCTGGTGCTGCTGGCGGCGCCGGTGGCGCAGACCGCCGGCATCCTCGCATCGCTGCTGCCGTGGCTGGAGCCGCATACCATCGTCACCGACGCCGGCAGCACCAAGTCGGACGTGGTCGCCAGCGCGCGCGCCGTGCTGCAGGAGCGCATTCACCAGTTCGTGCCCGGCCACCCGATCGCCGGGCGCGAATCGAACGGCCCGGATGCCGCCATCCCCGACCTCTACCGCGGCAAGAAGGCCGTGCTGACGCCGCTGCCGGAAAATCCGCCAGCCAGCGTGGACAAGGTGGCCGCGGCCTGGCGCGCATGCGGCGCCATCATCCATACCCTCACGCCGGGCGAGCACGACAAGGTGTTCGCCGCCGTCAGCCATCTGCCGCACCTGCTGGCGTATGCGCTGGTGGACGACATCGCCAACAAGCCGCATGCGGACCTGCTGTTCCAGTATGCGGCCAGCGGCTTCCGCGACTTCACCCGCATCGCCGGCTCCTCGCCCGAGATGTGGCGCGACATCAGCCTGGCCAACCGCGATGCGCTCCTCGGTGAGCTGGATGCCTATCTGGCACAATTGAACGGCCTGCGCGCGCGCCTCGCGGACGCCGACGCTGCCGGGCTCGAAGCCGTGTACGGCAACGCCCAGCGCGCGCGCCGCGCATGGATCGAAGCGATCGAAACCTTCGAGACGCCGCCCAGTCCGGACCAGGAATCAGGAAAGTAATCTATGACGCAGTCCAAACTCTACCCCGAACACCTCGACCTCGAACCGGTGATGCACGCCGAAGGCACGGTTCGCCTGCCGGGCTCGAAGAGCATCTCCAACCGCACGCTGCTGCTGGCGGCGCTCAGCGAGGGCAGCACCACCATCCACGACCTGCTGGCTTCGGACGACACCCTGGTGATGCTGGGCGCGCTCAAGTCGCTCGGCATCCAGTGGGAACAGCTGGATGAGCGCACCCACGTGGTGCACGGCGCCGGCGGCGTCCTGCCCACGCATGAGGCCGACCTCTTCATGGGCAATGCCGGCACCGCGATCCGTCCGCTGACGGCGGCCCTGGCCGTGATCGGCGGCGACTACACCCTGCATGGCGTGCAGCGCATGCACGAGCGCCCGATCGGCGACCTGGTCGACGCCCTGAACGCGGTCGGCGCCCAGATCGAGTACACCGGCAACCCGGGCTATCCGCCGCTGCGGATCCGCCGCGGTCACCTGCACGCCAGTCGCATGTCGGTGCGCGGCAACGTCTCGAGCCAGTTCCTGACCGCACTGCTGATGGCCGCGCCGCTGATGGCCAAGGACCAGCCGGTCACCATCGAGGTCGAGGGCGAGCTGATCTCCAAGCCCTACATCGAGATCACCCTGAACCTGATGCGCCGCTTCGGCGTGGCGGTCGAGCAGGATGGCTGGTCCGCCTTCACCGTGCAGCCGGGCCAGCGCTACCAGTCGCCGGGCAGCATCCACGTGGAGGGCGACGCCTCGTCGGCGTCCTACTTCCTGGCGGCCGGCGCGATCGCCGGCGGGCCGGTGCGGGTCGAGGGCGTGGGTCGCGACAGCATCCAGGGCGACGTCCGCTTCGCCGACGCGCTGGAGCAGATGGGGGCGACGATTGTGCGGGGCGACACCTGGATCGAGGCGCGTTCGAACGGCGTACTGAAAGCCATCGACCTCGACTTCAACCATATCCCGGACGCCGCCATGACGATCGCCGTGGCCGCCCTGTATGCCGACGGGCCCAGCACGCTGCGCAACATCGCCAGCTGGCGCGTGAAGGAGACCGACCGCCTGGCCGCGATGGCGACCGAGCTGCGCAAGGTCGGCGCCATCGTGGAAGAGGGCGAGGACTACCTGCGCATTACCCCGCCGGCGGAGCTGTCGCCGGCCACCATCGACACCTACGACGACCACCGGATGGCGATGTGCTTCTCGCTGGCTTCGCTGGACGGCAAGGCGCGGCGCGGCAACGCGATGCGCATCAACGACCCGAAGTGCGTGGCGAAGACTTTCCCGGATTATTTCGAAACGTTTGCGTCAATCGCCAAAGACGACTTATCCTGACGGCTTTGCAGGGTGGGTGCCATGTGCCCACGCGTGACGTTCGCATCATGCCGGCGTCCGCGTGGGTACGGGGTGCTCACCCTACGTATTGGTGAACAAATAATATACGCATGCCAAACTCGAATATCCCCGTCATCACCATCGACGGCCCGACCGCGTCCGGCAAGGGCACGGTGGCCCACCGCGTCGCCGACCACCTGGGTTTCCACCTGCTGGACTCCGGCGCCCTGTACCGCCTGACCGCGCTGTCGGCGCTGCGCCGCGGCACGCTTCTTACGGACGAGCATGCGCTCTCGAAGGTGGCCGAGCACCTGCCGGCCCGCTTCAACGGCGGCCACATCTACCTGGGGACGGAAGACGTCAGCCAGGCCATCCGCGCCGAGGAAGTCGGCAACACGGCCTCGAAGATCGCGGCCCTGCCGGGGGTGCGCCAGGCGTTGTTCGGGCTGCAACTGGGCTTTCGCCAGACCCCCGGCCTGGTGGCCGACGGACGCGATATGGGGACCGTGATCTTCCCTGGAGCCGAGCTGAAAGTCTTCCTGACGGCAAGCGTTGAGGCACGTGCGCAACGCCGGTATAAGCAATTGATTGACAAAGGGTTTTCTGCTAATATGGACGATCTGCTGGAAGATTTGCAGTCCCGCGATGCGCGCGATACCCAGCGCGCCGTGGCACCCTTGACTCCGGCAGAGGGTGCGCATCTCCTCGATACCTCGCACATGACCGTGGACGAAGCGGTGGCGTTGGTACTCGACTGGTGGGCGCACAGCTAGTGGTGCCCGGGAGCGTTCCCGGGTGTGTTTCAACCTGACCCAGTTCAGATGGCATATCGCCGTTCTGCTGGCTAACCTTTCAAAAACTCATGGCTACTGCAGCAAATCAAGAAACCGGCATGGAAAGCTTCGCAGCACTCTTCGAAGAGTCGCTGTCGCGTCAAGACATGCGTTCGGGCGAAGTCATTTCGGCCGAAGTCGTGCGTCTGGATCACAACTTCGTGATCGTCAACGCTGGCCTGAAGTCGGAAGCTTTCATCCCGATCGAAGAATTCAAGAATGACCAGGGCGAACTGGAAGTCAACGTGGGTGACTTCGTTTCCGTGGCCATCGAATCGCTGGAAAATGGTTTCGGCGATACCATCCTGTCGCGCGACAAGGCCAAGCGCCTGGCATCGTGGCTGGCTCTGGAAAAAGCAATGGAGTCGGGCGAGATCGTCACCGGCACCGTGAATGGCAAAGTCAAGGGCGGCCTGACCGTCCTGACCAACGGCATCCGCGCATTCCTGCCGGGTTCGCTGGTCGACACCCGTCCGGTCAAGGACACCACCCCGTTCGAAGGCAAGACCCTCGAATTCAAGGTCATCAAGCTGGACCGCAAGCGTAACAACGTCGTGCTGTCGCGTCGCGCCGTCATCGAAGCATCGATGGGCGAAGAGCGTGCGAAGCTGATGGAAACGCTGAAGGAAGGCACCGTGGTCACCGGCGTCGTCAAGAACATCACCGACTACGGTGCGTTCGTCGACCTGGGCGGCATCGACGGCCTGCTGCACATCACCGACCTGGCATGGCGTCGTGTGCGTCACCCGTCGGAAGTCCTGACCGTCGGCCAGGAAATCACCGCCAAGGTCCTGAAGTACGATCAGGAAAAGAACCGCGTTTCGCTGGGCGTCAAGCAACTGGGCGACGATCCGTGGACCGGCCTGTCGCGTCGCTACCCGCAAGGCACCCGCCTGTTCGGTAAAGTCACGAACCTGACCGACTACGGCGCGTTCGTGGAAGTCGAGCAGGGCATCGAAGGCCTGGTGCACGTGTCCGAGATGGACTGGACCAACAAGAACGTGGCTCCGAACAAGGTTGTCCAGCTGGGCGACGAAGTCGAAGTCATGGTCCTGGAAATCGACGAAGAGCGTCGTCGTATCTCGCTGGGCATGAAGCAGTGCAAGGCGAATCCGTGGGACGACTTCGGCATGACCCACAAGAAGGGCGACAAGGTCAAGGGTTCGATCAAGTCGATCACCGACTTCGGCGTGTTCATCGGCCTGCCGGGCAACATCGACGGCCTGGTGCACCTGTCGGACCTGTCCTGGACCGAAACCGGCGAAGAAGCCGTGCGCAAGTTCAAGAAGGGCGACGAGCTGGAAGCCGTGGTTCTGGCAATCGACGTCGAGCGCGAGCGTGTCTCGCTGGGCGTGAAGCAGCTGGAAGGCGACCCGTTCAACAACTTCGCTTCGCTGAACGACAAGGGCACCCTGGTCACCGGCACCGTGAAGTCGGTTGAGCCGAAAGGCGCCGTGATCGCCCTGAGCGACGAAGTCGAAGGCTACCTGCGCGCTTCGGAAATCTCGCGTGACCGCGTGGAAGACGCCGGCACCCACCTGAAAGTGGGCGACAAGGTCGAAGCCCTGGTCATCAACATCGATCGCAAGGCTCGCAGCATCCAGCTGTCGATCAAGGCGAAAGATAACGCAGAGACCCAGGAAGCCATGCAGAAGCTGGCTTCGGACAACAGCGCTGCTACCGGCACCACCAGCCTGGGCGCACTGCTGAAGGCCAAGTTCGACAATAAAGGCTAATAGCCCGGGACCGCGCAGATGACCAAGTCCGAGCTGATCAACCGCCTGGCTGAGCGTTACTCTCAGCTGGTGGCAAAAGATGCGGAATACGCTGTCAAGACCATCCTCGATGCGATGACCAACGCCCTGGCGACCGGCCAGCGCATCGAGATCCGCGGTTTCGGCAGCTTCGCGCTGAACAGCCGGCCGCCCCGCATCGGACGCAATCCGAAGTCCGGCGACAAGGTGATGGTGCCCGAAAAACGGGTGCCGCACTTCAAGCCGGGCAAGCAGTTGCGCGAGCGGGTCGACGCGATGGTCGGGCAACCGATCATCGAGGACTGAGTCGTCTGCCGTCTGGCGGAGTCTTCCGGCAGGAAGACGAAAACGGCATCCTATTTTGGATGCCGTTTTTTTTCGTCCAGGCCGGTTCTTTGAAAACTCGTTTCAAATATGCGACACTGCGCCTTTGCAGTCATTCCTCACAGGACCTATTGAGATGAAGATCGTTTCCGCCATCCTCGGATGCATCCTGTTCGTCCTCTTTTTCGGCTTCGCCCTCAAGAATACCGATCCGGTGGATCTGCATTTCTTCCTGGGTTACGAATTGCGCGGACCGCTGGTGCTAATGCTGCTGGCCTTCTTCATCGCCGGTGCCTTCCTCGGCATCCTGGCGGTCACGCCCACCGTGTTCCGCCACCGCCGCGAAAGCTCCCAGCACAAGAACACCATCCAGGCCCTGCAGAGCGCCGCAGGCACCGCCGCGAGCGCCCCGCAACCCGACAGCGTCACGCCCCACTGAGCTGTCGTCACAACAGAACAAGAATCACATGGAATTTGAAATCTGGTGGCTGCTCGGCATCCCCGTCTTTTTTGCCCTCGGCTGGATCGCCGCCCGCGTCGACATCAAGCAACTCGTCTCCGAATCGCGCAGCCTGCCACGCGGCTACTTCAAGGGCCTGAACTTCCTCCTCAACGAGCAGCCGGACAAGGCGATCGACGCCTTCATCGAGATCGTCAAGCTGGATCCCGAAACGGCCGAGATGCACTTCGCGCTCGGCAACCTGTTCCGCCGCCGCGGCGAGACCGAGCGCGCCATCCGCGTCCACCAGAACCTGCTGTCGCGTCCCGACCTGCCGATCGAGCAGCAGGTGCACGCCCAGTACGAACTCGGCATGGACTACCTGAAGGCCGGCCTGCTGGACCGCGCCGAGGAAACCTTCAACCTGCTGGTCGACACCCAATACGGCGTGCAGGCGCGGCGTGCGCTGCTCGAGATCTTCCAGCGTGAAAAGGAATGGCGCCGCGCGATCACCGCCGCCGAGGGCCTGCAGGAATCCGGCGCCGGCGCCCAGCACAAGGAAATCGCCCAGTTCTATTGCGAGCTGGCCCAGGACGCGCTGGTCCACATGCAGCCGGCCGACGCGATGCAGCTGCTGGACAAGGCCCTGCAGGCCGACCGCAAGAGCGTACGCGCGACCATGCTGTACGGCGACGCCCAGACCGCCCAGGGCGACATCGAAGGCGCGCTCAAGACCTGGCGCCGCGTCGAGCAGCAGAGCGTGCCCCACGTGGCGCTGGTCGCGGCACGTTTGATGGATGGCTACCGCAAGGTCGGCCGGCCGCAGGAGGGCGTCAACCTGCTGCGTTCCTACCTGTCGGAAGCATCATCCATTGATCTGATCGAGGTAGTGTTCAAGGCCGTCATCGAACTGAACGGCGTCGACGCTGCCAAACAGCTTGTGGTGGAGGAGTTGCGTCGCAACCCGACACTGCTTGGCCTGGATAAATTGCTGGAGGCACGCCTCATGGATGCCCCGGCAAATGTCTGGGAAGAATTGTCGATGGTGAAGAACCTCGTCCACGGATACACCCAGAAGCTGGCACGCTACCAGTGCAGCCACTGCGGTTTCAAGGCACGCCAGTATTATTGGCAATGCCCGGGATGCAGCAGGTGGGAGACTTATCCCCCTCGCCGTACCGAAGAACTGAATGTCATGAATTGATGAATTAAGAATATGAAGATTACGATTATCGGCACCGGCTACGTCGGCCTCGTCACCGGCGCCTGCCTCGCGGAACTCGGCAACGATGTGTTCTGCCTCGACGTCGACCAGCGCAAGATCGACCTGCTCAACAACGGCGGCATCCCCATCCACGAACCGGGCCTGGAAGAGATCGTCGCGCGCAACCGCGCCGCCGGCCGCCTGCATTTCTCGACCGACGTCGCCGCCAGCGTGGCGCACGGCCAGCTGCAGTTCATCGCGGTCGGCACCCCGCCGGACGAGGACGGCTCGGCCGACCTGCAGTACGTGCTGGCCGCCGCGCGCAGCATCGGCCGCCACATGGACGGCTTCAAGGTCATCGTCGACAAGTCGACCGTGCCGGTCGGTACCGCCGACCGCGTTGCCGCGGCAATCCGCGAGGAGCTTGCGGTCCGGGGGGCCGAAAGCGGACGCCTCCTGGCCAACACCGAGTTTACCGTGGTGTCGAACCCGGAGTTCCTGAAGGAAGGCGCCGCGGTCGAGGACTTCATGCGTCCGGACCGCATCGTCATCGGCCACGACAGCTCGCCCAACGGCCAGCGCGCGCGCGAGCTCATGAAGCTGCTGTACGCGCCGTTCAACCGCAACCACGAGCGTACCTACTGGATGGACGTGCGCTCGGCCGAGTTCACCAAGTACGCGGCCAACGCCATGCTGGCGACCCGCATCTCGTTCATGAACGAGCTGGCCAACCTGGCCGACAAGGTCGGCGCCGACATCGAGGCGGTACGTCACGGCATCGGCTCCGATCCGCGCATCGGCCACAGCTTCCTGTATGCCGGCGCCGGCTACGGCGGTTCCTGCTTCCCGAAGGACGTGCAGGCGATCGAGCGCACCGCGCGCCAGTACGGCCAGGACCTGTTGATCCTGAGCGCCGTGGAAGCCGTCAACGAACGCCAGAAGCACGTGCTGGGCCGCAAGGTGGTAGCGCGCTTCGGCGAAGACCTGTCCGGCAAGCGTTTCGCCGTCTGGGGCCTGGCCTTCAAGCCGAACACCGACGACATGCGGGAGGCGCCATCGCGCGTGCTGCTGCAGGAACTGGTCGAGCGCGGCGCCACCGTTGCCGTGCACGACCCGGTGGCGATGGCCGAGGCGCGGCGGGTGCTGGCACTTGATTTCGGCCATGATGCGCTCGGCGAGGAAAAGCTGGCGCGCGTCGAATTCAAGGATGCGCCGATGGACGCGCTGCAAGGCGCCGAGGCGCTGCTGATCGTCACCGAATGGAAGGCTTTCCGCAGTCCGGATTTCGAGCAGATCAAGGAACGCCTGAAGCACCCCGTGATCATCGATGGCCGCAACCTCTACGAACCGGCCCTGATGACTGCGCAGGGCATCGAATACCACGGGATCGGCCGCTCGGTCCTGACCAGCAAGTGAGGTCCGCCGATGTATAAGGACATTCCAAGCCGCCTGCTGCCGACCGACAGCTACCGCCAGGCCGAGGCGCCGGAACTCGAGAAGGTACGCCTGCTGGTCGTGGGCGACGTGATGCTCGACCGCTACTGGTTCGGCGACGTCGCGCGCATCTCGCCGGAAGCCCCGGTGCCGGTGGTGCGCATCGAGCGCCGCGAAGCCCGCTTGGGCGGCGCCGCCAACGTGGCGCGCAACGCCGCCGCCCTCGGCGCCCATTGCGGCCTGTTGGGCGTGGTCGGCAACGACGAGGCCGGCGACGAGGTCGAGCAGATCCTGCGCGAATCCAGCATCGACAGCTACCTGAAGCGCGACGAGGCGATTTCCACCATCGTCAAGTTGCGCGTGATCGGCCGGCAGCAGCAGATGGTACGCATCGACTTCGAGGAAGCACCCAGCGAAACCACGCTGCGCGACAAGCTGACCCAGTTCAAGGCCATCCTGCCGGACTACGACGTGATCGTCCTGTCCGACTACAACAAGGGCAGCCTGGTGAACGTGGCCGAGATGATCCGCATGGCGCGCGAGGCCGGCAAGACCGTCATGGTGGACCCGAAGGGCGACGACTTCACGCCCTACCGCGGCGCCACCATGCTGACCCCGAACAAGTCCGAGCTCAAGCGCATCGTCGGCAGCTGGAAGACCGAGGAGCAGCTCACCGAAAAGGCGCAGACGCTGCGTGAGGAGCTGGGCCTGACGGCTCTGCTGCTGACCCGCTCGGAAGAGGGCATGAGCCTGTACACGGCCGACGAGGTGCTGCACGTGCACGCCGACGCGCGCGAGGTCTACGACGTCTCCGGCGCGGGCGACACCGTGATCGCGACCATGGCCGCGATGCTGGGCTCGGGCGCGCCGCTGGCCGAAGCGCTGGCCACCGCCAACCGCGCCGGCGGCATCGTGGTCGGCAAGCTGGGCACCGCCACCGTCACCCGCGACGAGCTGTTCGCGCACCGCCGTCGCACCGACGGCTCGCACGGCTGAGCGCTTGATCTTTTGTAAGCGCCGGACGTCAACGTCCGGCGCGCTGGTCCGTTAATACAGATGGGTGGCACCTGCCGCCCCATAATCCAACCAACGGAGATAAGCAGATGATCAAGAAACTGTTCCTCGCAATCGCTGCGCTGGCGGCATCGATGGGCATGGCATTCGCCCAGGTCGACGTCAACAAGGCCGATGCCGCAGCGCTGGATTCGGTGAAGGGCGTCGGCCCCGCCATGTCGAAGACCATCATCGCCGAGCGCGCCAAGGGCGAATTCAAGGACTGGGCCGATTTCGAGAAGCGCGTGAAGGGCGTGGGCGAGAAGCGCGCCGCCAAGCTGTCCGAAGCCGGCCTGCAGGTGAACGGCAAGTCGAAGGAAGGTGCGCCAATGGCCGCGGCTTCCGGCGCGCATTCGACCACGCCTTCCGGTGCGGCCAAGGGCAAGACCGAAGACAAGGCCGCGAAGCCGGCCAAGGCAGGCAAATCGGACGCGCATCCGAAGGCAGCAGCTGCCAGCTGATGCGTAGGGTGGGCACCATGTGCCCACGCGTGACGTTCGCGTTTTGCCAGCGTCACGCGTGGGCGGAGGGCCGCCCACCCTACATTGCCATAGATCATGTTCTGCCGATCCCGTCCAATACGCCATATTGCAACTCGGATTAGAATGGTGTTTTGAGATCGCGAGAAAGCAGAAGCAAACCTATGGCATACAAGACCATCCAGGACACGATCGGCAACACCCCATTGGTGCAGCTGGTCCGCATCCCGGGCGCGGACGCCGCGGCCCGCAATAACGTCATCCTTGGCAAGCTCGAAGGCAACAACCCGGCCGGCTCAGTAAAGGACCGCGCCGCGATGGCGATGCTGCGCGGCGCCGAGGAACGCGGCCGGATCAAGCCGGGCGATACCCTGATCGAAGCGACCAGCGGCAATACCGGCATCGCGCTGGCGATGGCGGCTGCGATCCGCGGCTACAAGATGCTCCTGCTCATGCCGGACAACCTGTCGATCGAGCGCCGCCAGAGCATGGCAGCCTACGGCGCCCAGATCATCCTGACTCCGAAGACCGGCGGCATGGAGTATGCGCGCGACCTCGCCGAGCAGATGCAGAAGGACGGCAAGGGCATCATCCTGGACCAGTTCGCCAACGAGGACAACCCGCGCGCCCACTACGAGACCACCGGTCCCGAAATCTGGCGCGACACCGATGGCCGCGTCACCCACTTCGTCAGCGCGATGGGCACGACCGGCACCATCATGGGCGTATCGCACTACCTGAAGGAGCGGAACGAGGCGATCCGCATCATCGGAGCCCAGCCGGAAGAAGGGTCGTCCATTCCCGGCATCCGCAAGTGGCCCGAAGCCTACCTGCCGAAGATCTTCGACCGCGCGCGCGTCGACCAGGTCGAGAACGTGACCCAGGCTGCGGCGGAACAGATGGCGCGTCGGCTAGCGGCCGAGGAAGGGATTTTCTGCGGTATTTCCGCGGCCGGGGCCTGCGAAATCGCCTTGCGCATTTCGCAGACCGTCGAGAATGCGACGATCGTGTTCGTCGTCTGCGACCGCGGTGATCGTTATCTGTCGACGGGTGTGTTCCCCGCCTGATTTCTTGAATGTCTTGCTCCCGGCGCGAAGTTTGGGCGCTGGGTGTCTCCCCTCACGAGGACGACCTGGTGCAGATGCAGTTGTCGATACTGATGACGGTGCGGCGGCACGTTCTGCCGCCGTCCGTAGTCGCGCCCACGCTTATTCTGCGCCGGCGCCGGCGTTGTTGTCCTTGTCTTTCGGCTTGAACTGCTTGTCGCTGATGCGGAATTTCGCACGGCGGTCGCCCATCAGGTAGCGCAGGTCGCGGATCGACAGGTCGCTGACTTCGTGCATGCGGATCAGCAGCGAAGCGCCGACCGGCAGGCGATGGTGGCGGATCTTCGAGATGACCGGCGGTGCCACTTCCAACGCGCGCGACAGGGCTGCGTCGTTCTTCAGGCGCAGGTTCTCGATCAGGGTGTCGAGCAGGCGGTTCGGGTTGTACTGCAGCAGTTCGTCATTCTCCGAATCGCTGTTCATATCAATGCCGACTTGGTTCGTCATGATGTCAATATTCCTATTTTTGGGTTGAAGGAGCTCGCTGGCGGCTTTGTTCTAAAACAAGGTTTCGAAAATATCTACTAAATTATACAACTAATTTCCAATTTAGTACTTAAGAGCAATAAGGTTCAGGCGTGTCTGCTCGGTTCGTTGTCCTGCTGCAACAATAGCCACAATGCAATTCTCTCACAAACTCACTAAAAAATTAATTGCTTTTTATTTAAACTTAAGTGTAAGGCAATTCTCGATGCGCTGCTGTACGTTTCCAAACGGAATGACGAAAAGCCAAGAATGGTGGGGGTATCGGGATGAAAGGTCTGTTTCCCCGCAGAACTAACCTGAGGAAATCAATATACCCCCGGGGGTATGTGCTTGTCAGTACGGCATTAACTCAGCAGTAACACTATTACGGGGTTACAAAGAGATACAAAGTTTCTAGCCGATCAAGCCTTAGAGGCCGCGCGCCAAGTGCACCGCACGGCCCAGTTCGACCACTGACATGGCATAGAAATAACTTCGATTGTATTTAGTGATAGCAAAGAAGTTAGCATTCGCTACCCAGTACTCGGCCGGATTGGCACCGTTCTGCAGATCGATCAGGCCGTACTGGCGCTGTTCCGGCAGGGAAGTGCGGGTCACGATGCCGGCGCCCTGCAGCTCAGATGGCTGCCAGCGCGCCTCCAGGCCGCCCAGCAGCGGCTGCCAGGCCAGGCTCGGCGCGACGTCCGCCGGGAACACGGAAGGCCCGGTGGCGTTGCGGTCCCAGCCGTGCGCAACCAGGAAATTTGCCACGCTGCCGATCGCGTCGGCGGCCGAGTTGCGCAGGTCGACGATGCCGTCGCCGTCGAAGTCGACGCCGTATTTCAGGATATTCCCGGGCATGAACTGGGGCATGCCGACCGCGCCGGCGAAGGACCCCAGCAGCGAGAACGGATCGATGTTTTCCTTGCGCGCCAGCAGCAGCGTGTTTTCCAGTTCGCTGCGGAAGAAGGCCATGCGGTCGAGCCGGTTCGGCGCTTCCGGATAGGCGAAGGCGAGGGTGGTCAGCACGTCCACCACGCGGAAGCGTCCGGTGTCGCGGCCGTAGATGGTCTCGACGCCGATGATGCCGACGATGATCTCGGCCGGCACGCCGTACAGCGCCTCGGCGCGCTCCAGCAGGGCCGCGTTCTCGTTCCAGAAGCGGACTCCGGCATTGATGCGGATCGGCTCGATGAAACGCTCGCTGTAGGCTTGCCAGTTCTTCGGCTTGCCCGGCGGCGCCGGCTTGACCAGTTGGACCGCGGAATCGATGAAGCGGGTCTTCGCCACCAATGCGTCGAGCTCGGCACGGTCGAAGCCCTGGCGGTTCACCATCTCGTCCTCGAAATCGCGCACCGCCTGCCATTCGCCGAAGTTGACCTGCTCGCCGTCGTAGTCGATGCGCGGACGCACGGGAGCGGCTGCCGCTACGGCTTGCGCGGCCTTGTCCTTGGCGGCCTTGGCTTTCGTCGCCTTGCCGGCCTTGGCGGTCTTTGCGGCCTTGGCGTGGTGGAGCGAGGAGGCGGCGGCGGCGTGGGACGCTTGCCCGGTGCCGATGGCGAAGGCAAGCAACAGCGGAACAAAGGATTTCATCGAACTCGGGACAGCAACTCTTTCAGGATAGTCGGCAGGCCGGCGCCATGCGGCTGTGGCTGCGTTGGCGGTGCGTAGCGCCAGGCACTGTAGCGACGCAGGAATTCGGCCGCGGCGGCCTTCGGCTCGGGGGCCAGGGCGGCACCAGCGACGCGTGCGGCGTAAGCCGTCGGCCCTTCGTCCGGCGCACGCGGCAGGCCCAGTTGGCCGAGGCGTTGGCACAAGGCCGAGTATAGCCGATCGACCGGGTCCTCCCGGCCTTGCCGCGACAATTTTCTTGCCAGCAGCAACACTGCGCAGGCGAGCGCGAACAGGGCCGCGCTGCGCCAGCTGAACAGCTTGTCCTGCAGGCTTTCCATCAATGCATGCTGGCGCTGCGGCGTGTAGTTCAGCACCCACTGGTTCCAGCCGTTGTTGGCGGCGCCGATCGCATACCGGACCCTGGCCAGCAGCGAATCCGGGTCCGGCTGCAGCAGCCGCCCCAGTCCCTCGAAGCCGAACGGCGCCGGCGCCGGCAGCGCGCGCGCCAGGCCGCGCTGCACGCGGTCCGGCGAGACCGCGGCGGTCGGATCGATCCGCACCCAGCCCTGCCGCGGCAGCCAGACCTCGCTCCAGGCATGGGCGTCGGACTGGCGCACGGTGAAATAGCCGTCGATCGGGTTCAGCTCGCCGCCCTGGTAGCCGGTCACCACGCGCGCCGGGATGCCGGCCGCGCGCATCAGGAACACGAAGGCGCCGGCATAGTGCTCGCAGAATCCGGAGCGGGTGTCGTACAGGAATTCGTCGACGGCTTCTGCTCCCAGCAGCGGCGGTTCCAGCGTATAGGAATAGCCGCCGGTGGCGAACTGGCGCAGCACCGCCTGCACCCGCCGCATCGGCTCCGGATAGTCCTGGCGCAGGCGCCGGCCGGCCGCCAGCGCCTTCAGGTTGCGGCCGTAGGGCAGCAGCAGCCATTCGAAGGCATTGTCCAGGGTGTCGCCGGCCTGCAGGCTGAAGTCCACGTAGGAAGCGAGGTCGTAGCGGATCCGCTCGCGCACCGGAGCGGAGGCCTGCAGTTCCAGTTCCGGGCTTGCGCCGGCGGTTCCGCTCGACAGCTGCGGCAGTGCGCCCGGCATCTCGAGCGCGAACAGCCAGCGCGTGTTCGACGGCTCCATGGTGATCTGGTAGCGCCGCGCTTCGCCGCGTACCGACAGCGACACCGCCTGCGGGGCCTTGCGGCCGCGGTAGGGGCGCGGCATCAGGCGGCTCCAGGTGCGGCCGTCGTAGGCGCCCAGCACCGGTCCGCGCCAGTACAGCTGCGGCTGGGCGGGCGGCGGGCCGTCGAATTTCACGCGGAAGGCCGGCGCGTCCGACTGCGCCAGAGTCGAGACCTGGCCCGGCGCCATCGTATCGGACAGGCCGCTGCGGGCGCCATGGGCATCGTCGGGCAGGCCCCACAGCGGTCCGTCTATGCGCGGGAACAGCACGAAGCCCAGGGCCGCGAGCGGCGCCGCCAGCGCCAGGATCTTCGCCCCCATCAGCAGGCGCGAGCGCAAGGGCGGCACCGCGCCGGTGAGCTGGAACGACAACTGGGTGGTGAGCAGGGCCACGATCGAGGCCAGCATCAGCAGGGCGGTGCCGATGCTTTGCGAGTAGAAGAAATTCGTCAGCACCAGGAAGAAGCACAGGAACACCACCACGAACAGGTCGCGCCGCGCATGCATCTCCAGCATCTTGAAGGCCACCAGCAGCACCAGCATGGCGACCCCCGCATCGCGGCCGAGCAGCGTGTGGTAGGTGTGCAGTACGCCCGCCATCGCGACCACCGCCAGCGGCACCAGCACCAGGTTGGCCGGCATGCGCCGCCCCAGCAGGGTCAGCAGGGCGCGCCAGGCCAGCGTGGCGCCGCACAGCAGCGTCACCCACAGCGGCAGGTGGGCGGTATGCGGCAGCAGCACCAGCACCGTGCTGGCCAGCAGCAGCAGGGTGTCCTGCTTGTCGCGCGAGAGCGGGGACGAGAAGCGCGGCAGGGGGAGACGGGAGGCTTTCATCGGTCCTCGCCGGCGCCGCCGTACAGCGCAAGGGCTTCCAGGCAGGCCGCCTGGTGGGCCGGGCCGAGCGCCGCCTCGATGCTCTGCCGGCCGAGGCGCAGCGCATAGGGCAGGGCGCGCAGCTCCGCCTCCAGCACCCAGCGCGCCAGGCGCGACAGTTTCGATTCCAGGTCGAGCCGGGGCGGCAGCGCGTCCAGGTCGAGCACCAGCTCGTCGAGCGCGCCGCCTTCGAACTGCTTGGTCACCAGCTGGCCGCCGAGCGAGGGGTCGAGGCGCGCGATGTGGCGCCAGGCCAGCTGGCGCAAGGGGTCGCCCGGCTGGTAGCTGCGCACGCCGGCGAAATCGTCGCTGCCGGCGCTGCCGATGCCGTCCGGGCTCGGGTAGCCGCTGACCGGCAGCGGCGGCGCGTCCTGCTCGGGGAAGGGGTAGACCAGCGCGCGGCTGTCCGGCTGCCAGTAGCTCCAGGCGTTGAACAGGCCGAGTGGGAAGCGGGTCGCCAGGCGCACGCGCGGCGCCTGCATCCAGCCGCGCCGGCTGCTGGCGCCGGACAGCACCACGGTGGCGCCACCGCCCGCCGGCACGTCGACCGCATGGCGCGGGTCCTGCGCGGTATCGACGTCGACCCAGACCGCGAACCGGCTGAGCCGTGTGCGGTTGGCCAGCAGCAGCTCGAACGGCGCCTCCTCGCCCGCGAACACGGCGCTGGCACGGCCCGGGCGCAGGTGCAGGTGGGCCAGGTTGCGGTAGGTATAGAACATGTCGACCAGCCCGCAGGCGGCGGCCACGAAGGTCAGGCCGAAGCCCAGGCCCAGGTCGTAGTTGACCGAGCCGATCAGCAGCGCCAGCAGCAGGGCGCCGAAGCCGAGGCCGGCGCGGGTCGGCAGGACATACACGCGGCGCTGGTTCAGCTCCACTTCGCCGCGGTCGCGCGCGGTGCTGCGCTCGCGCCAGGTGCTGCGCCGTCCGCGCAGCCAGCCGAACACCCGGGCGCCGAGCGGCAGTCTGGCCACGGCCACGGTCCTCATCTCATGCTCGCCATCTCAGACCGGCACCAGCTTCTGCAGCTGCAGCACCAGGTCGCGGCTGGCGCTGCCGCCGCCGATCGCCGACTTCAGCGGCCGCAGGCGGTGCGCGCACACCGGCACCAGCAGGGTCTGGACGTCTTCCGGGATCACGTGGTCGCGTCCTTCCAGCGCGGCCCAGGCGCGCGCCGCCTGCAGCAGGGCCAGGGTGGCGCGCGGCGACAGCCCTTCGGCAAACAGTTTGCCCGAGCGCGATTCCTGGGCCAGGGCCTGCAGGTAATCGATGAGCGGGCTCGAAGCGTGGATCGCGCGCAGCGAGCGCTGCGCATCCAGCAGCTCTTCGGGCCGCATCACCGGTTGCAGGGTTTTCAGCATCGCGCGCCGGTCCTCGCCCATCAGGAGGGCGCGCTCGGCGCTGGCGTCGGGATAGCCGAGCGACAGGCACATCAGGAAGCGGTCGAGCTGGGACTCGGGCAGCGGGAAGGTGCCGATCTGGTGCGCCGGATTCTGGGTCGCGATCACGAAGAAGGGTTCCGGCAGGGCGCGCGTGACACCGTCGGCCGTGACCTGGCGCTCCTCCATCGCTTCCAGCAGCCCGGACTGGGTCTTGGGCGTGGCGCGGTTGATCTCGTCGGCCAGCAGCACCTGGGTGAAGATGGGGCCGGGATGGAACACGAAGCCGTTCTTCTCGCGCTCATACACCGAGATGCCGGCCACATCCGCCGGCAGCAGGTCGCTGGTGAACTGCACGCGGTTGAACTGCAGCCCCAGCGTCAGCGCCAGCGCATGCGCCAGCGTGGTCTTGCCGACCCCGGGCACGTCGTCGATCAGCAGGTGGCCGCCGGCCAGCAGGCAGGTGAGGGCGAGGCGGACCTGCTGGTCCTTGCCCACCACGATTCTCCCGACCTGGCGTGCGGCTGAATGCAATTGTTTGAACATGAATGGCTTTTTCTCGTTGCGCCTGGGCGCATGGTAGATTAGCGCTATCGGCAATTTTTTCGGCCTTTCGATTCTATGCGAGAACGCCGATCCCATGTGATACGGATGAGCGCAGCACAATGAGTACAGCAATCTACAGCCACCCCGACTGTTCCCTGCACGAGATGGGCGACTGGCATCCCGAGACGCCGGCGCGGCTGCAGGCGATCGAGGACCAGCTGATCCTGGCGCGCCTGGACGGTCTGGTCGAACGCCGCGACGGCGCGCCGGCCGATACGGCGGCGATCCTGCGCAACCACAGCCAGGGCGCGCTCGACCTGGTGCGCGACAACCTGCCGGGCGCCGGCGAACACTATCCGCTCGACGGCGACACCCTGCTGTGCAAGGACAGCTACCGGGCCGCCCTGCGCGCCGCCGGCCTCGCGCTGGCCGCCACCGACGACGTGATCGCGGGTGCCGTCGACAATGCCTTCTGTGCGATCCGCCCGCCCGGCCACCACGCGCGTCCCGGCGAGCCGATGGGCTTCTGCCTGTTCAACAACGTCGCCATCGCCGTCCGCCACGCGCTCGAGGTGCACGGACTGGAACGGGTCGCCATCGTCGACTTCGATGTCCACCACGGCAATGGCACCGACGAAGCCTTCCACGACGACCCGCGCGTGCTGATGGCCAGCTTCTTCCAGCATCCCTTCTATCCGTACAGCGAGCCGACCCCGGTCACCGCCACCAGCGTGAACATCCCGGTGCCGGCCTACAGCGGCGGCGAGGTGGTGCGCAAGCTGGTGCAGGAACAATGGCTGCCGGCCCTGCATGCACACCGCCCGCAGATGATCTTCATCTCGGCCGGCTTCGACGCCCACAAGGAAGACGAGCTGGGCGGCATGGCACTGGTCGAGGCGGACTACGCGTGGATCACCCACCGGCTGGTCGAGGTCGCCCGCCTGTACGCCGGGGGGCGCATCGTCAGCTGCCTGGAAGGCGGCTACAACCTGTCGGCCCTGGGGCGCAGCGTAGCCGCGCACGTCAAGGCGCTGGCGGAGCTGGATTGAGATAACGTGTCCCCTGCGCCGGTCGAGTGAACCGACGCAACGCAGCCATATCTAACCTCGACGATAAACAGGACTGGGGTTCGCCAGGGACGTCAAACTGGCGGGCAAGGAGCTGCAGGCCTTCGACCCGGGCCAGCCGCTGCCGCCGAGCGAATGTGAGCCAAAGCCGGTTGCGCGGTAGAATGTGCCAATGGCAGATTCGATGTTCAGCTACGACAAGCAGGACTTGTTGGCCGCACTCGCGGCATTCCCGCCGACGGCGCGGCTGGCCTGCGCCACTGCGGCCGCGACCCGGCTCATGCCCGCCTGCGAGCGCTTCGCGGCCCTCCACGCGCCGGCGACCCAGGGCCGCGCGCGCGAGATCGTCGCCGAGCTGTGGCAGTGCATCCTGGCGCACGACCCCGACCAGCAGCCCTGGCCGGCGGTGCTGGACGAGGTCATGCGGATGATTCCCGGAAAAGAGGCCGAAGGCGGGTTGCTGACGCAGATGGCCGAGGACGGACTGGCTTCGCTGGCCTACGCGATCCGCTGCCTGCTGGTGGACGAGCCCAGCCAGGCCGAATCGGCGGTCGGGCGCGAGTACGATGCCACCGACCAGGCCGCCATCAGGATCACCGGCGTGGTTCCGAACACGCCGAAAAAGGAAGCCAGGCTGCTGGCCCACCCCTTGATCCAGCGCGCACTCGGGCGCCAGCAGCAGGACCTGGCCCTGCTGCGGCAGGGCGACTTTGCGGAGCTGCTGCGCCAGGCAGTGGCGAACCCGACCTTCACCGAACAGGAGCTCACCAGCTTCTCCAGCGTAAAATAGCGCCTTGTACGCAGATTATTGAGAGTAAGCATGTCGATTCAATGGTTCCCGGGCCACATGGCCGCGGCCCGCAAGCAGGCCGCGGAGCAGATGGAAAACACCGATGTGGTCATCGAGGTCCTGGACGCGCGCCTGCCGCAGGCGAGCAGCAACCCGATGGTCGAGCAATTGCGCAAGTTCCGCCAGCGCCCCTGCCTGAAGGTCCTGAACAAGACCGACCTGGCCGACCCGGTGGCGACCGCCGCCTGGGCCGCCTGGTATGACGCCCAGGAAGGCGTGACGGCCTATCCGATGACGACCAAGAAGCCGTCCGACGTGGCGCGCATTCCCGAGCTGTGCAAGACGCTGGCACCGCACCGCGGGGTGCCGACCAAGCCGCTGCGCATCATGATCATGGGCATACCGAACGTCGGCAAGTCGACCCTGATGAACGCGCTGCTGAAGAAGCGCGTGGCCAAGGTCGGCGACGAGCCGGCCGTCACCAAGGCCCAGCAGAAGATCTACCTGGACAAGTTTACGGTGCTGGTCGATACTCCCGGCATGCTGTGGCCGAAGATTGCGATGGAAAGCGACGGCCTGATGCTGGCCGCCAGCCATGCGGTCGGCACCAATGCCGTGATCGAGGAAGAAGTGGCCGAGTTCCTGGGCACGCTGCTGCTAGAACGCTACCCGCAACTCCTGAGCGCCCGCTACGGCTTCAAGACGGAGGGCATGGACGGGGTCGGTGTGATCGAGGGCGTGGCCGCGCGCCGTGGCTTCCGCGTGCGCGGCGGCGACTACGACTACGAAAAGGCGGCCCACGTGCTGCTGCAGGACTATCGCCAGGGCGCGCTGGGCCGCATCAGCCTGGAGACGCCGGAAACCCGCGCGGCGGCGCTGGAAAAGCACCGCATCGAGATGGAAGAGAAGGCGCGCATCGCGGCCGAGAAGGCGGCGCAAAAGGCCGAGGAAGCGGCGCGCGGCAAGCGCGGTACGTGAGGGAACCTCGAGCAAGCTACCGCGCGTTGCTCGAGGCCCCGTTACTTAAGCGGTTTGCCCGAACCTGAAACTCGATACCGTCAGCGCCCCGAAGAACGCGTCCTCGTGATACACGCAGGCCGCCGGTTCCTGCTCGGCCGCACCCAGCGCCACCCACAACGGCACCAGATGATCCTCCCGCGGATGCGCATGGCGCGCATAGGGCGCCTCGCTCCAGTGCAGCAGCGCCTGTTCGCGGTCGCTCGGGGACAGTTCCAGCAGCACGTGCTGCAGCCAGGTGTCGAAGGCGTGCGAGGCCAGCGCGCCGCCGGGGCCGAACTGGCGCAGGTTGTGGAAGGACAGGCCGCTGCCGACGATCAGCACGCCCTCGTCGCGCAGCGGCGCCAGCGCGCGTCCGGCGGCCAGGTGCGCGGCCGGATCGTAGCCGTGGCGGATCGACAGCTGCACCACAGGCATGTCGGCTTCCGGATAGACCGGGTAGAGCATCGAGAAGGTACCGTGGTCGAGGCCGCGCTCCGGGTCCAGCCCGGCCGGCTGGCCGGCGGCGGTGAGCAAGTCCGCCACGCGGGCGGCCAGTTGCGGGTTGCCCGGCGCAGGATAACTGATCTGGTAGGTGTGCGGCGGGAAGCCGCCGTAGTCGTAGATCATGGCGGGCGCCGTGCCGCTCGAGACCATGAACTGATCGGTCTCCCAGTGGCTGGTCACCACCAGCACGGCTTTCGGGCGGCTGCCCGCCTGGCGCCGCATGTCGACTAGCGAGGCTTCGAGCTTGTCGTAGGCGCCGCCGTACTGGTCCTTCATCCAGGGCCACGGGCCGCCGCCGTGCGAGACGAAATAGGTGGGCAGGCGTGTGGACATGGCGGCTCCTCGGCGGATATTGAAACGGCCATGGTAGCCGATCCTCGCCCGCCGCGTGCAAAGCAGCTTATTGCGGCCGCGCCCTCACCAGCGCCATCATCGCGAACAGCCGCGCGCTGCGCATCCAGCCCAGCACCAGCACCGTCAACTGGGTCAGCAGGAAGGCGGCGGCGGTGCCGCCCGCGCCCAGCGCCGGCACCTGCACGCGCGCCAGCACCAGCAGGCCGGCCAGCAGCAGGCCGATACCGGTGACCGCCACGTACACGCCCAGCAGCGAGAACGGACGGCGCAGCATCAGCCGCACGCCGCCCCACCAGGCCACGATGGCCGAGCGGCGCCGGCGTTCGTTGGCCAGCAGGGCGCGGCCGGCGTCGATGGTGGCGTGGACCAGCACGAACACGGCCAGCGAGACGATCATCGCGATGTGCAAAGCGCGGTCGGCATCGCTTTCCAGGATCGCGCGCTCGGCCGTCTTGCCGGCGATCTTGAAGGCGAGGCCGGCGGCGATGCCGACCACTACCAGCGGCACCACGCTCCACACCATCATCCGGAACATGCGCGCGTATTCCTGGGCGCCGCCGGCCAGCAGGTCGATGAAGCCGGGACGGCGGCTAGCCCGCGCCGCGTAGATCGTCATCCCGGCCAGCAGCGGCGACAGCAGCAGGGTCAGCGCCAGCGCGACCATGCCGCCGCTGCCGATGGCGGGAGCGAAGCGCTCGCGCGCACTGCTTAGCAGGTCGGCGATGGCGAGCATGTCGAGCTTGTCCGCCAGCTGGGCCGCGTAGACCGAGTGGTCGAGGTTCGCGCCCAGCATCTGCCACACCGGCAGGCTGGCGGCCAGGGTCGGCAGCAGGAGCAGCACGGCCCACCACAGCAGCAGGCGCCACTGCAGCGCGGCGCGCATGGCCCCTAGAAGCGGGCGCAAGCCGCTGCGGCGGCGCACGCGGGTGTTCTGCGGTGCCAGGGAAGGGGAGTCGAGGGTCTGGTCGATGCTCATCATACGGTCGCGATCAGGGTGAGGAGGTATTCGATGAAGGCGGCGACGTCCATGCCCCAGCGGCGCGAGGCGCGGGCGTCGGGCTTGAGTGTCCGGCTGTCGTCCAGCTTGCTGACGTCGAGGTAGTGCAGGCGCTGCGGGTCGAGTTCGGCCGAGACGGCGCGCGCCGGCCTGGTCCAGCTGAACTTGCGCCAGGACTCGGTGCCGTCCCAGCGCACGGTTTCCGCACTGCCGTCGGCGAATTTCACGAGCACGGTCTGCGGCACCGCGGCGCCGTAGCGGCGCACCAGCACCTCGGTGCGGAAGGGGTAGGGACCCAGGCCTTCCTTCGCCTTCGGATGCGCCTTCTTCCATGCCTCGCGCTCCTTCTCGATGCGCTTGTCGAGGTCGGCCTGCTTGTCCTCGACCCAGCTGCTGCCCACCTGGCGCGTTCCCGGCAACGGCAGCTGTTCGCGGCTGCTGAAATCGGCGATGCGGTCGTCGACCTTGGTCACCGCATAGACCTGCTGGGCGAACACGGAGTCGACCGCGGCGCGCTGGCCGGTGACGTCGGCCAGGGTCTCGCGCAGGTCGGCGGTGCTCGGATGGCGGAACTTCCAGCGCCGGTAGTATTCCTTGAAGGCGCGTTCGATCGGCTCCTTGCCGACCCGCGCTTCGAGGTCGCGCATCAGGGTCGCGGTGCGGCTGTAGACCGGGCCGATGCCTTGCAGGCGGTCATAGGCGTTCTGGCCGGGCGCATCGGCGGGATCGCCGCGCGGAGTGCCCATGCGCTCGGCGGCGAAGGCCTGGAAGCCGGGGGAAAAGCCGAGCTTGCGGGTGAGCGGGGTGCCGGCGAAGACCTGCTGCCCGCGGTCGCGGACCATGCGCAGGTCCCAGTACTCGTTCAGGCCTTCGTCGAGTACCGGTTCCTCGAACTCGTTGGTGGCCAGCAGGCCGTAGAAGTAGCCATGCCCGAATTCGTGGATGGTCACGAAGTCGAGCAGGTACTGGTTGGCGGTGCCCGGCTCGACCTGCGCATAGCCTTCGGCGGTGAAGAAGGTCGGGTATTCCATGCCGCCCGCTTCTTCCGCGTTGTAGGGCGGGATCACGACCGTGAGCGTCTTGTAGGGGTAGGGGCCGAGCGTGTTCGAGAAGTAGCTCAGCGAATCCTTGGCCGCCTTCATGGCCGGCGCCGCGCTCGCCGCATACTCCGGGGGATACAGCACGGTGACGGTGACCTGCGGGCTGCTCCGGCCGGTCCAGGTCTCGACCATCGGCTTGGCGGAGCGCTTGTCGGCGGTCCAGGCGAAGTCGTGGACGTCGCCCTGCACGTAGCGGTGGGTCAGCATGCCCTTGTTCTCGACCGGCGCTCCCTGCGGCTCGCCGGTGGCGCCGACCGTGTACTCCTTCGGCACCGTCAGGCGCACGTCGAAGCTGCCGAAGTCGGCGTAGAACTCGGAGTTCAGGTGCATTTCGTGGGCGTTCCAGCGCGGCGCCGTGGCCCCGCGTTCGCCCGGCAGTTCCAGTACCCCGATCTTGGGAAACCACTGGCCGACCAGGTGGAAGCTACCGAAGTAACCGGTGCGCGCGATCACCCGCGGCAGCTGGGTGTGGAAGTCGATGTCGAAGGTGGTCGAGGCGCCTGGCGCGACCGCGGCCGGCAGGTCGAAGCGCACCACGGTGTGGTCCGTGGCCGGGCCGTTGTCGGGGTGGACGAAAGTCCAGGGCACGCTGGCCTCGCCCTGGGTCACGCTGCGTAGAAGCATGTGGCCCCATTCGCCATCCTTGATGTCGACGCCGGAGCGGAACCCGGACCCGCGCTCGCGCTTCTCGGTAAAGAAGGTGCTGCCCGTGCCTTCGAAGGCATTCATGTAGAGGTGCAGGTAGACGCTCTTCACCGGCACGCTGCTCCTGTTGCGCCAGGTGAGTTTTTCGCGGCCCGTCACCGTGTGCTTGACGGGGTCGAGGGTGGCGTCGATGTCGTAGTGGACGACCCGGTCCGACAGCGTCGATTCGCTCCCGGTGCGGGCGCCGCCCCAGGCGTTCGGGCTGCTGGGCACGTTCACCGCCGCGGCATGCGGCGCCGCCAGGGCAATGCCGTCGAGGGAAGGCGCGGGCGCGCTGGACGCGGCCGCTGCGCCGCCCGGTTCGGCGAGCAGCTCGGCGGTGACCGCCACCCCCGCCGCCAGCAGGGCGGCGAGCGCGCACCTACGCAGTACTGTGGAACCCAATCTCATGCAGGACCCCCAAAAATTTGGAATTGAATTTTGTTAAGTTGTATTTGTGTTCACACTATATGCGAAAATACTGTCAGAAAACCCATACAAGCCTACAAATTGGCAAGGGATGTTGCTTAATAGGTTTATAATTTGCCGGTTCTGGTGCCCGCACGCGGCTTCAATCGCGTGCAGTTAAACGGGAAACACGGAGCGCAGGTGCCCCCGGCACCGCGCCAACGTGTGCTGCCCCCGCAACGGTAAACAAGCGTCGCCTTCACGGCGACTGGCCGCCTCTAAAACCACTGTGTGCTGTCACTGCGCATAGGAAGGTGGGGCGGTCTGTCTTGCGAGCCCGGATACCGGCCAGGACAGGTGGAAGCGGGCGCATCGCCGCGCTTCCGTGACGAGCCGGTGTGCGGGGACGCGCGCCGGCCTAACGCTCGAACACTGCTCGAACACGATTAATCGATGAATTCCTTGAAGCCGCTTGCGCTGGCCTGCGCCACCTCTATTGCCACCGCGTTTTCCATTCCGGTTGCCGCCCATGCCGACGAGGCCGCCCCGGCCACCGTCGTGATCACGGGTTCGCGCTTTCCCAGCGCCGAATCCCTGGAGCCGATCGGCGCCACCGTCATCACCCGCGACGAGATCCGCCAGGCCGGCGTGAACGACGTCAACCAGGCGATCCGCAAGATCGGCGGCGTGTTCGGGCGCCAGAGCCTGGACTCCTCGCCCGACTTCGCGCTCGACTTGCGCGGCTTCGGCACCAACAGCGCCCAGAACATGGTGATCATGGTCGACGGCGTCCGCCTGAACGAGAACGAGCTGAGCAATTCCGTGTTGTCGACCATTCCGATCGACACGGTCGAGCGCATCGAGATCGTGCGCGGCGGCAGCAGCGTGCTGTACGGCGAGGGCGCGACCGGCGGCGTGATCCAGATCGTGACGCGCAAGGATGCCCGTCATGCACAGCCGGGCACACACGGCTCGGTGTTCGCCGAAGCCGGCCAGTTCAGGGAGCGCGACCTGCGCGCGCAGCTGGCGCACGTGGCCGGCCCGATCAGCGCCGACGTTGCCGTGGCGCGCCAGGACAACGCCAACTACCGCGCCAACAACGCCTTCACGCAAAATAGCGTCTCGGCCGGCCTGCAGCTCGCGTACACGGGCGGCCGCGCCGGCGTGCGCGTGGAGAGCGCGCGCCAGGATGCGCGCCTGCCGGGCTCGCTGACCCTGGCCCAGTTCGAGGCCGATCCGCGCCAGACCCGGACCCCGAAAGACTTCGGCTCGCTCGACACCGACCGCGTGAACGCCTTCGCCGAATACCGTCTCGGCGCGGTCGACCTGGCGGCCGAGCTGTCGCACCGCGAGCGCGACGCCGAGTCGAACTATTATTTCGGCCCGAGCGCTTCGGTGATGAAGTACAAGGGCCGCCAGAACCAGTTCTCGCCGCGCGCCCGCTGGCTGCACGACATCGGCGCCGGCATGCTGAACGAGCTGGTCACCGGCATCGACGTGATCGACTGGAAGCGCAAGACCACATCGAGCTTCTCGCTGGCCGACGCCAGCCAGAAATCAAAGGCCTTCTACGTGCGCGACGAGCTGCGCTTCGACCCGGCCCACGACGGCCGCGTGGCGCTGGGCGCGCGCCGCGAGATCTTCGACAAGGACTACGTCGACGCGATCATGGGAGGCACGCCGGACAACGGGGCGCAGGCCCAGAACGCTTGGGAAGCCCAGGGCAGCTACCGCGTGCTGCCGCAGCTGACCCTGAGCGCGCGCGGCGGACAGAGCTACCGCGTGGCCAACGTCGACGAGAACAGCTTCCGCACCAGTCTGAGCCTGCTGAAGGTGCAGACCTCGCACGACCTGGAGCTGGGCGCAAGCTGGGGTGATGATGCGCGCAAGGTGACTGCGCGCGCGTTCCGCCACAAGCTCGACAACGAGATCTTCTACGATCCGACCGCCTTCGCCAACACCAACCTCGACCCGACCCGCCGCGAAGGCATCGAGATCGATGCCGAGGCACAGTTGGCGCCGGCCTGGCGCGCCACCGCCCACCTGCAGCACGTGAACGCCACCTTCACCTCCGGCCCGAACGCCGGCCGCGAGATGGTGCTGGTGCCAAAGAACGTGCTCACGGCGCGCCTGGCCTGGCTGCCGGGCAACGGCCAGAGCGCAGATGTCGGCGCGCAGTGGGTCGACCGCCAGCGTTACGGCAGCGACTTCGACAATTCCTGCGCCGCGCGCATGCCGTCCTATGTAACCTTCGACGCGCGCTACGCCGTCAGGCTGGGGCCGTGGGAGCTGGCCGCGTCGGGCCTGAACCTGGCCGACCGCCGCTACTTCAGCAACGCCTTCGGCTGCCGCTCGGGCATCTACCCGAGCGACGGCCGCCAGCTGAAGCTGTCAGCCCGCTATGACTTTTAAGTAAATCAAACCGGGGTCAGAGCCCGAATTTGGGTAATTGCCCAAATTCGGGCTCTGACCCCGGTGTAACAAGCGGTAAGCAGTGCAAAAAATAAGCCCGGACTAAGGCTGGCCGGCGAAAAAGTGGTAATCTCGCGGTCGTTTGCACAACCAATTCGAGAAGGATTCTTATGCGTTCCCTGCGTTTTGCCCTGCTTGCCGCCAGCCTCGTCGCCAGCACCGCCTTCGCCTCGCCGACCGACCCGAAGAACGGCGTCGAATACGTGACGCTCGCTCAGCCGCAGCCGGTGCAGGCTGCCGGCAAGAAGGTCGAGGTGATCGAGTTCTTCATGTACCACTGCCCGCACTGCAACGCGCTGGAACCGCAGTTCGAACAGTGGGTCAAAAAGCAGGGTGACAACATCGTCCTGAAGCGCGTGCACCTGCCGTTCAGCGGCCCCAACGATCCAGAAGCCCATCTGTACCTGACGCTGGAAGCGCTGGGCAAGGTCGACGAGATGCATGCCAAGGTGTTCAAGGCCATCCACCAGGACCGCATCCGCATGAAGGACGATGCGACGGTCATCGACTGGGTATCGAAGAACGGCATCGACCGTGCGACCTTCACGAACGCCTGGAATTCCTTCGGCGTGATGACCAAGCTGCGCCGCCTGCCGCAAATCGTGAACGAGTACAAGGTCGATGGCGCGCCGACCATCGTCATCGACGGCAAGTACCAGACCTCGCCGGCCACGGTCTACAATTCGGTGAAGTCGAGCAACGAACCCCAGCTGTTCCAGGCAACCCTGCAGGTGATGGACGCACTGGTCGCAAAGGCAGCCAAAACGAAATGAGCGATGCGGAAGGCAAGATCCTGAAGATCTACGACAAGTCCAAGCCGGAAGACGAGGACTTGCACGACACCAGCTATTACCTCCACTGGGCCTGGGCCATCGTGGCGGTGCTCGTCGGCGTGGTCTTCTGGCTCTGCCTCGCCCTGGTGAATGCCGAGAACCAGCGCTATGCCCTGATGACGAACAAGTGTGCGGACCCCTTGTTCAAAGGGGAGGTCGACCGGCGTTGCCTGCTGACCGTGCGCTCGCGCGACCACTGGTGGGAACACCTGTGGTACGGCGCCAGCCACGTCAAGCCGGAGGCACCCGACGCCCGCCGCCGCTGATTCTCCAGGACCATGAATCCCGCCACTTCGGCGGGATTTTTTTTGCCTCAAAGAATGCTAAGCTAGGCATTGTCGATTAATTATTCACGAGGAATTTCCCATGCGTCTACTGCGCCTTGCGGCCGCCTGCCTGCTCGCCACCGCCGCCATCGCCGCTCCCGCGCTTGCTTCGCCAGCGAACCCGCAGAACGGCGTCGACTACACGACCCTGGCCCAGCCCCAGCCGGTGCAGGCGGCCGGCAAGAAGGTCGAGGTGATCGAGTTCTTCATGTACCACTGCCCGGTGTGCAATGGCCTGGAACCGGGCTTCGAGGAATGGGTGAAAAAGCAGGGCGACCGCATCCAGGTGCGCCGCATCCACATGCCATACACCGGGCCGAACGATCCGGAAGCCCACCTGTACCTGACGCTGGAAGCGCTGGGCAAGCTCGACGAGATGCACGCCAAGGTGTTCCATGCCGTGCACCAGCAGCGCATTCGCCTGAACAAGGACGACGCCATCATCGACTGGGTCTCGAAGAACGGCATCGACCGCGCGACTTTCCTGAATGCCTGGAACTCGTTCGGCGTGCTGACCCGCATGCGCCAGCTGGACAGGGTGCTCAGCGCCTACAAGGTCGAGTCGGTGCCAACCCTGGTCATCGACGGCCGCTACATGACCTCGCCGTCGACCGTCAACGCCACCCTGAAGACGAACAACCCGCAGGAAATGTTCCAGGCCACGCTGCAGGTGGCCGACGCCCTGGTCGCCAAGGCGGCGGCGTCGAAGTAAGCGCCTAGGGAGCGATCACGCCGTCCGGCAGGCGGATCGCAAAGCGCGCTCCGCCCAGCGGCGAGCGCTCCACGCGCAGGGTGCCGCCGTGCAGCCTGACCGCCTTGCGTGCGATCGACAGCCCGAGGCCGAAGCCGCCGGTGGCGCGGTCGCGGCTGCGGTCGAGCCGGTAGAAGGCTTCGAAGATGCGTTCCCGTTCCTCCTCGGGAATGCCGGGGCCGTCGTCGTCGACCAGGATTTCGAGCAGGCCGCCATCGCGGCGCGCCCTCAGGACCACCGTTTGCACCGCGTATTTCTGGGCATTGCGCAGCAGGTTGCCGACCGCGCGCGACAGCAGGCGACGGTCGCCGTCGACGCTGCCCAGCATGGCGCCGAGTTCGAGCTGCAGCGTGGCCGGGCGCGGATGCAGTCCGTCGGCGCATGCGCGCAGCACCGGCTCGACCTCGAACAGTGCGCGCTGCGGCTCGGTGGCGTTGTCCAGCTTGCTCATCGAGAGCAGTTCGTTCACCAGTTCGTTCAGCTCGGCCAGGTCGCCGTGCATTGCGCCTATGCGCTTGGCCAACCTGGGGTTGCCGGCCGCCGGAGCGCCGGCCGCCGGAGCGCCGGGCGGATCTGCCAGCAGCTCGAGTGCAAATTGCAGGCGCGCGATCGGGGTGCGCAATTCGTGCGACACCGAGTGCAGCAGGTTCTTCTGCGATTCCAAGAGCCCCTGGATGCGCTCGGCCATCGCATTGATGCGCCCGGCCAACGGATAGGCGGCATCGGACGGTTTCATGGCGGCGCGCGCCGACAGCTTGCCCGCGCCAAACTCGTCCGCCACCCGCGACAGCATCTGCAAGCCCTGCCAGTGCGAGCGCGACCACAGCGCGATCGGCACCAGCAGCGCCAGCGCGACCACGACGTAGCGCACCACTTCCATCAGCAGCGCCTGACCGAGGTCGATCGGCAGGCCGGAGGCGCTGATTGCGTCCTCGTTGCTGCCGATATAGCGGTCGCCGCCCAGGTCGACGCGCCGCAACAGGGTCTTGCGGCCGGGGTCGAGCACGATCTCGCCGCGCTCGAAGGCCGCCAGCGCGCCGCGCGGCAGGGCGGCGCGGGCCTGGTCGAGCGGGATCAGGTCGAAATGCGCCTTGGATACCTCGCGTACCTTGTTCAGGCGAACCAGCCATTCGTCGGCGGGCGCCTGGTCCACATAGTGTTCGAGCAGGAAGATCTGGGCCGAGGCCTGGCGCCGCGCGATGTCGTCCAGCGGATCGCCGTACAGGCGCGCGAACACGAAATACACGACGAAGGTCGCTGCCGTGATCGATAGCATGACCAGGATGAAGAAGCGGAAGAACAGACGGTTCACGCCGCCGCCCCGATACGCCGGTAACTACCGGTTACATGGAAAAGGTTCGACTTGCTCATGGTCGGGATTGTATAGGAGCAATGATCATAAAGTTTATGTTTTACAAATTGAAGACAAAACTTCGACATGTCGAGGGGGATTGGCTTGCCGGCCCTGCGTACGATGGGTACTCATCAGGTTTTTCCGTTTGGCCCACCTGAGCCGCGAGTGAGGGTGGGCTCTTTTTATTCGCCAGGAGAAATGGGAGGAAGAAAGACAAGCACGTAGAATATTGTCTTTCAGAATCTTTACTCCGCATATGAACAAGCTTCTTCCTCCCGTCTTGAGCGCCGGCGTATTGGCTGCCTTGCTGGCCGGCGGCATTGCCCGGGCCCAAACTCCGGCCGTCAATCCGATGCCGGACGGCAGCCGCGACATGTACGTGGGGCTGGGCGTACAGTCGGCGCCGCGCTACGAGGGAGCGGGAAGCCGCAAGCTGTCCGCATTGCCGGTGCTTCAGGTCGAATGGAGCAAGGGCATCTTCATTTCCGGGATGAGCGCAGGCATGCACCTGTCGAAGTCGCCCACTGTCGAATACGGACCGCTGCTGGCGCTCAAGCCCGGCCGCGACGAGTCCGGCACCGGCATCGTCATCGACGGCGTGAACGGCGTGGCAGGGCTGGCGCCCAAGCTGGGCGGGCAAATGCTGCTGATGTCGGGGCGCCTGGACGGTATGGATGAGATCGGTGCGCGCCTGCAGGCCGGAGGCTTCTACAATGTCTACCTGAGCCCGCAGTGGCGCCTGACCTCCAGCCTGCTGGCCGGCGCCGGCAGGGACCATGACGGCGCGCGCCTGGAGCTGGGCGTGCAGCGCCTGGCCCTGGCCGCCGGCGAGCGCCATCGGGTATCGCTGACGGCCGGGCTGGGCGTGGTCAACCGCCAGTACAACGAAAGCTATTTCGGCGTCAGCGCGGCGGAAAGCCTGCGCAGCCGCTTCCGCGCCTACGAGCCGGGCGGCGGCCTGCAGGATGTGCAGGTGGGCGCGCGCTGGAACTGGGTCCTGGGCCCGTCCTGGATGCTGACCTCGAGCCTGCAGGCCAAACGCCTGCTGGGCGACGCCAGCCATAGCCCGCTTGCCGAGCGGTCCACCAACCTGACGGTTTCGACCGCCTTCGCTTATCGATTCTGACGATGCGTCCCGCCCGACAATTCATTGCATCCCTTGCCCTGCTGCTGGCGGCCGGTTCGGCCGGCGCGCAGGCGCACGACGGGGACGCCGTGAGTTACCGGGACGCCTACCGGACCATGGTCGTGTTCGAGAAGTACGGCGGCCCGAAGAACATGCTGGTGAGCCAGTTGCAGGTGCTGCCCAGGGAGCGCGGCGCCCCTGGCGACGGGCTGCAACTGGCCTTGAACGGCAAGTCGACCCAGCTCAACCTGCCGCTCGACCCGCTGGGCCGCACCGTGTTCCCGCTGCAGAAGGCCGCCTACGACGAGAACGCCGCGCTGTCACTGAACCGCAAGGGCGGCTTCACGCTGCGTCCGCAGGTGTCGATCGCGGTGCGCCCCGACGGCGTGTACGACGTGGCCGACCTGCGCGCCGCCTGCGCCCAGGCGCTGGCCTTCGCGCGCTGGGTCGACGTGTCCCAGCGCGCGCACCAGTGCGCCGCGGTGCGCTTCGTGTTCCCGAAGAAGGCCGAGGGCGGGGCCCGTCTGCGCCGGCCGGACGGTCCCGAACAGCCGCTGCCGCTGGCGAACGGCGAGGCCGACGACGGCTTCGCGGCCGTCACCTGGCGCTTCGCGGCCGGCGCCGAGCACGGTCAGGTCGCCACTTTCAATGCGCCGCTGGCGATCCTTCCCATCTTCGAATCGCCGCGCTATCCTTGGGCGCATGAGCGAACAGACCGGCAAGACCATCCTGATAACCGGCGCCAGCCGCGGCATCGGCGCCGCCTGCGCGCTGCTGGCTGCCGGGCGCGGCTACCGTGTCGTGATCAACTACCGCAGCGACGGCGGCGCCGCCGACGGCATCGTGCGCGCCATCGAGGAGGCCGGCGGCAGTGCCTTCGCGGTGGGCGCCGACGTGTCGCGCGAAGACGAGGTGCTGCGCATGTTCGCCGGGATCGACGCGCGCTGCGGCCGCCTCGACGCCCTCGTCAACAACGCCGGCATCCTGGCGCGCCAGATGCGGGTCGACCAGATGGATGCGGCGCGCATCGGGCGCATCCTGGCCACCAACGTCACCGGCAGCTTCCTGTGCGCGCGCGAAGCGGTGCTGCGCATGTCGACCAGGCGCGGCGGCCGCGGCGGCGCGATCGTCAACGTCTCCTCGCGCGCCGGCGTGCTGGGCGCGGCCGGGGAATACGTCGACTATGCGGCATCGAAGGCGGCGCTGGACGCGCTGACGATCGGGCTGGCGAAGGAAACGGCGGACGAGGGCATTCGCGTGAACGGCGTGCGGCCCGGCCTGATCGATACGGAGATGCACGCCAGCGGCGGCGAAGCGGGACGCATCGAGCGCCTGAAATCGTCGGTGCCGATGGGACGGGGCGGGGAAGCGATTGAAGTGGCGCGGGCCATCCTGTGGCTGCTGTCGGACGAAGCGTCCTATACCACCGGCAGCTTCATCGACGTCTCGGGAGGCCGTTGATCAATTCCAGGCCGAGGGCGAGAACAGGTAGCCTTCGCCCCACACGGTCTTGATCTTTTCCGACAGGTTGTCGTCGAACTTCTTGCGCAGCTTGGAGATGCAGTTGTCGATGCTGCGGTCCAGGCCGTCGAATTCGATGCCGCGCATCTTCTTGAGCAGTTCGTCACGCGACAGCACCCGTCCGGCCGCCTCGGCCAGCACCAGCAGCAGCTTGTATTCGGTATTGCTGAGTACGCAGGGCTGGCCGCGCCAGCTGACGCTGCGGTCCTTGCTCATGATGCGCAAGGCGCCAAACTCCAGCACGCGGGTGTCGAGCGCCGCCGCCTTGGCCTGGGTGCGGCGCAGCAGGGCGCGCAGGCGCGCCAGCAGCACACGCGGCTGGACCGGCTTGTTGACGAAGTCGTCCGCGCCCTGTTCCAGGCCCGAGACTTCATCGTAGGTGTCTTCGCGCGCCGTCAGGATCAGGATCGGCACCTCGGAAAGCTCGCGGATCTGGCGGCACACGACCATGCCGTCCATGCCGGGCAGCATCAGGTCGAGCACGACGATATCGGGCGCGCCCTGCTTGAAATGGTCGAGCGCGGTGTCGCCGCGCGTGGCGAGCTCGACCGAGAATTCATAGCCGGACAGGTATTCCGTGACCAGTTCCGCCAGGCGCGGATCGTCTTCGACCAACAGTACGCGATACATGATGTTCTCCTTGACCCGTCATTGTATAAGAGCAAGTATCAAAGAGCACATTTGCTGGCCTAAATGGACAAATCGATACAATTTCACGACAAATGGGGCCGGTCAAAGAAATCCGCCGAAGCGGATTTTTGCGGGCGTGATTTGTGACTGGGAGTCACAAATACGGTGGCTCAGCCTATTTTCGGGTCCTTCTTGGAATACTCGCCATAGACGCGGTTCATCGCCGTTGCTGGAGCGCACCAAGTTGGCGCGTCAGGAAGGGGGACAGGCGAACTCTTACAGCTTCTCGATCTGCCGGTCGATCGCCTTGCGGGCGCGTTCGTTGCGCTCGCTGTAGCGGTCCGTCAGGTAGTCGGTACGGCCGCGCATGAGCAGGGTCAGCTTGTACAGCTCTTCCATGACGTCGACCACCCGGTCGTAGTAGGCGGATGGACGCATGCGGCCGGCCTCGTCGAATTCCTTATAGGCCATCGGCACCGAGGATTGGTTCGGGATCGTGAACATGCGCATCCAGCGCCCCAGCAGGCGCAGGGTGTTCACCACGTTGAACGATTGTGAACCGCCGCAGACCTGCATCACCGCCAGCGTGCGCCCCTGGCTTGGCCGGATCGCGCCCATTTCCAGCGGAATCCAGTCGATCTGGTTCTTCATCACCGCCGTGATCGCGCCATGGCGCTCCGGGCTGCACCATACCTGGCCTTCCGACCACAGGCACAGCTCGCGCAATTCGACCACCTTCGGATGGGTCTCGGGCACGCTGCCGGCCATCGGCAGCTCCATCGGATCGAAGATTCTGACCTCGGCGCCGAAGTGTTCCAGGATGCGCGCGGCTTCCCAGGTCAGGAAGCGGCTGAAGGAGCGTTCGCGCAGCGAGCCGTACAGCATCAGAATGCGCGGCGGGTGCGTGATGGCTTGCGCGGGTTCGAGCTTGGCCCTGGTCGGCAGGTCCAGCAGCTCGGGCTTGATGTTGGGGAGGTTCGGGATCTTGTCCATGTTCAGCTCAATCGTACGGCAAGTGCGCCCAGGGTTACCAGGAGAATCGGGAAGGTCAGCATGATACCGATCCGGAAGTAGTCAGCCCACGAGATCCGGATATTCTTCGTCGACAGTACGTGCAGCCATAACAGGGTGGCGAGGCTGCCGATCGGCGTGATCTTGGGGCCGAGGTCGGCGCCGATGACGTTCGCGTACACCATCGCTTCGCGCACCACGCCCTGGGCCGAGCTCGCGTCGATGGCCAGGGCGCCGACCAGCACGGTCGGCATATTGTTCATGATGGACGACAGGATGGCGGTGATGAAGCCGGTGCCGAGTGCGGCGCCCCAGATGCCCGCCTTGCCTTCGAACGCGGCGCAGCGGTCGAGCACGGCGGTCAGGTAAGCGGTCAGGCCGGCGTTGCGCAAGCCGTAGACCACCAGGTACATCCCCAGCGAGAACACGACCACCTGCCAGGGCGCTCCGCGCAGCACTTCCCGGGTCGAGATCCGGTGGCCGCGCGCGGCCACCGCGAGCAGGAGGATGGCACCGGCCGCGGCAACGGCACTGATCGGGATACCGACCTCGTCGAGCCAGAAGAAGCCGGCGAGCAGCAGCGCCAGCACCCACCAGCCGGTCAGGAAGGTCGCACGGTCATGGATGGCCTCTTCAGGGCGCTTGAGCTGGGCCAGGTCGTAGTCGGCGGGGATGTCCTTGCGGAAGAAGCAGACCAGCGCAGCCAGCGTGGCGGCCACCGATACCAGGTTCACCGGCAGCATGACCGCGGCATAACGGGCGAAGCCGATGCCGAAGTAGTCGGCCGAGACGATATTGACGAGGTTCGACACGACCAGCGGCAGGCTGGCGGTGTCGGCAATGAAGCCGGCCGCCATCACGAAGGCGAGCGTGGCCCTCGGCGAAAAACGCAGGGCGGCCAGCATGGCGATGACGATCGGCGTCAGGATCAGCGCGGCGCCATCGTTCGCGAACAGTGCGGCAACCGCGGCACCCAGCAGGACCAGCATCACGAACAGGCGCCGGCCATTGCCTCCGCCCCAGCGCGCCACGTGCAGCGCGGCCCATTCGAAGAAACCGGCCTTGTCGAGCAACAGGCTGATGATGATCACGGCGACGAAGGCACCGGTGGCATTCCAGACGATGTGCCAGACCGTCGGGATGTCGTTGAGGTGGATGACGCCGGTGAGCAGGGCGACGGCGGCACCGATCGAGGCGCTCCAGCCGATGCCCAGCCCGCGCGGCTGCCAGATGACGAAGCTAAGGGTTGCCAGGAAAATGAGAACGGCGGTCAGCACAAGAGTCCTTCAGGCTTCGATACGGCCGATGCGATCGAGCTCGGCCTTGAGCCTGGCGCGATCGGCTGCCAGTTCGTCCAGCGGCAGGGCCAGGAAGGCTGCGATGCGCGCGCGCAGGATCGCATACGCTTTCTCGAAGGCGGCACCGATGGCTTCCTCGGTGCCGACGACATGGCTCGGATCGTCCACGCCCCAGTGCGTGCGCAGGACCGGGCCGAGATAGGCCGGACAGGTTTCGCCCGCGGCGCTGGCGCAGACGGTGACCACGATGTCGGGCGTCACCGGCAACTCGTCCCAGGACTTGCTGTAGTAGCCCCCGGTCGGGATGCCTTTGGCGGCCAGCAGGGCGAGCGCCCGTTCGTTCAGTTTGCCGGTGGGCTGGCTGCCGGCGCTGATGGCATGCCAGCCGCCTGGAGCCAGGCGATTGAAGACGGCTTCGCTGATGAGCGAGCGGCAGGAGTTGCCGGTGCAGAGGAAAAGGACGTTCATGGTAAGCGTTCAGGAGCCGCAGGTGGAGGTGCCCGGTTCGCACGCCGGGCTGGCGGTCGAAGCGCAGGGATTGCCGCCGCAGCAGTTTTCAGTAAGGAAGCCCAGCAAGGCGTTCATGGTGCCGAACTGCGCGGCATAGATGAGGAACCGGCCTTCCTGGCGCGGCGCGATGAGGTGCGCGTTGGACAGCTCTTTCAGGTGGAACGAGAGCGAGGAGGGCGGCATGCCAAGTGCCTCCGCAATCTTGCTGGCGGCAAGGCCGTTGGGACCGGCTTGCACGAGCAGCCGGAAAATTGCCAGCCGCGAGTCCTGGGCGAGGGCCGCGAGGGCGCCGACTGCGGTTTTGTTTTCCATAGAGGTTCCAGCCATTGATTCGACGTTTCTAGTATAGTCGAATTGTTTCTCGAGATGCAATAATAAATTGTCTGGCAGGAAACCCTTGATCCGGAGGCGGCCGACCCATGTGGCCGGCTGCCGGCATTACATCTGTTCGCCCGGTGGCGAGGTCGATGCCAGCCAGGCCGCCACCACCACGACCGCCAGCAGTACCAGAGCTTCGATCCGGAGGATGTGCCTGAACCGTACTGGCAAAAGCGCCGCTGCGGCCTTGCCTGCGGACTCACGCGCGAGCCAGGGCGGCATCACGAAAAAGCGATTGAACCCGCCCAGCATCGCTGCAACTGCCACGAGCAGGAGCTTTGCCACCAGCGTGTTGCCGTAGGGGGTGCCGAACAAGTTGCCAAATCCGCCCAGGCTGCGCCAACTCGCATACAGGCCGGTGATAAAAATACCGGTCAGGGCGAAGCTTGCGGAGCTGGACAAAGACGCCACGTAAGCCGCCCGCGCGCGCCTGTCGGCAGCGCTCATGTTGCCGCTTGCCCTCAGCATCACTGCTCCGGAAAGCATCACTTCCCCAACCCACAGGCTGATCAGACCCAAGTGGATCCAGTCGGACAGCAGGTGCACGCTGAAGTCGCCTTCGCTTGACGCATGGCTGACCATGCTCCGCGTGTACCAGAACACGGTCAGCGCCGCCAGGGTCAGCAGCGCCGGCCCCGCACTTCGGCCCCGGATGAAGCTTCCCGCAGCGGCAACGGCCAGCCCGACCATTCCGATGGACCACGCGAGCCCAAGGTGAGTCGAGGTCAGCATCGACCACGTGGCCGTGGCCGCGTCGGTGACCGGGACCTCGGCCATCGCTGCCGATTCAAGCCACAGCAGCACGAGGTTGGCGGCCAACCCGAACATGACCCCGCCGAGTGCAGCGTTGCGGACGGGCTGGCGCCGCGCTGCCGCCCAGCCGGATGCGTCGCGACCGAGCCGCAAGCGGCAGACGGTCGCACCGGTGAGTATGGCGATCGCCAGGTTCAGCAGGGCAGTGACAAGGTGCTGGGCAGTTTCCAGGCCCGGCCCCATCACTTGAGCTTGAAGGTGAGCTCACCCTTCACTTTATGGCCGTCGTGGCTCATCGTAGCCCACTGGATGTGGTATTCGCCAGCGGACAGTGGCGGCAGCGGAGCCGTCATCACGGTAGGGTCCGCCTTGTCGACGGTAGTTGCCGTGACCGGGATCTGTTTGTTCTGAGGGCCTGTCAGCTTGATCTTGCTGAACGCCGGCTCCAGCGCTTCGTTGAATTTCAGGCGGACTTGTTTCGGTGCGCTGTCGAGCGTGCCGCCTGCCCGGGGATCGGACGACTGCAGTGTGGCGTGCGCGAAAGCGGAGGAGCTCACTGTACTTGCGAGCGCAAAGGTGATTATGGCCAGAAAGCGTTCGATAGACATGTTTGCTCCTGTTCGTGAGGTTTGTCGTGGCGCAAACGGAAACAGCCCGCATGAGCGGGCTGTGAGCAGGCCAGAAGCTGTTCCAGACGCGATTACGCGAAGTTCTGGTTCACGAAGTCCCAGTTGACGATGTTCCACCAGCTCTCGACGAACTTCGGACGCGCGTTGCGGTAGTCGATGTAGTAGGCGTGCTCCCAGACGTCGCAGGTCAGCAGGGCCTTGTTGTCGGTGGTCAGCGGGGTGCCGGCGTTCGAGGTGTTGACGATGTCGACGCTGCCGTCGGTCTTCTTCACCAGCCAGGTCCAGCCCGAACCGAAGTTGCCCACGGCCGACTTCTGGAACTCTTCCTTGAACTTGTCGAACGAGCCCCACTTGGCATTGATCGCGTCGGCGACCGGGCCGGTCGGCGCGCCGCCGCCGTTCGGTTTCATGCAGTTCCAGAAGAAGGTGTGGTTCCACACCTGGGCGGAATTGTTGAACACGCCGCCCTGCGATTTCTTGATGATTTCTTCCAGGGGCATGTTCTCAAACTCGGTGCCCTTGATCAGATTGTTCAGGTTGGTCACGTAAGCCTGGTGATGCTTGCCGTAGTGGTATTCCAGCGTTTCAGCCGACATGGTCGGTTGAAGGGCATCCTTGGCGTACGGCAGCGGCGGCAGAGTATGTTCCATGTCTTATTCCTTGATTGGTTGGAAACGGGTCGTTCTTCCGAAACGGTCGTTATTCTAAACCGGATGCGCAAACGTTGCTTGTTTGCTTCCAATACGCATCTTTCTTCATTCCAGCAAATCCTGCACGCTCGCCACGCCGACCTCGGCGCTGCCCTGGGCCAGCCGCACCGTGATGATGTCGCGCGGCTTGATCTGTCCGGGCGAATGCAGCACCTTGCCCTTGGCGTTGCTGACGATCGCATAGCCGCGCTCGAGCGTGCGCTGCGGATTCAGCAGTTCCAGCTGGGCGGACAGCGCGCCGAACGCCTCGCGCTGCTGGCGCAGCCGGCTCGCCATGCTGGCCACCAGCTGGCGCCGCTCGGAAGCCAGCAGGGTGCGTAGCGAGCGCACGTCCGGCAGATGGCGCGCCCAGCGTTGCTGCAGCTGAGCCAGCAGCACGCCGTTGCGGTTGACCGGCGCCCGCACCGCATGCGTCAGACTGCTGGCCATGCCCAGGAGTTTCAGGCGCTGGTGGGCGATCCGGTCCAAGGGGCTGATCATCCGGCGGCTGAGGCTGTCGAGGCTCTGGTTGGCCTCGGACAGGATGCGTTCCATCGCGCGCCGCAGGTCGTCCGCATCCGCTTCCAGCGAGCTCATCCATTCGTCGCGTGCGGTGGCGGCCAGCTCGGCGGCGGCGGTCGGGGTGGCGGCACGCAGGTCGGCGGCAAAGTCGGCGATGGTGAAGTCGGTTTCGTGGCCGACGCCCGAGATCACGGGCATGGACGCCGCATTGATCGCGCGCGCCACCACTTCTTCGTTAAAACTCCACAAGTCCTCGATCGAGCCGCCGCCGCGGCAAACCAGCAGCACGTCGACCTCACGCCGGCTCGAAGCGGTGGCGATGGCGTCCGCGATCTTCCCGGCCGCGCCCTGGCCCTGCACCGGCGCCGGGTAGAGCACCACGCGCACGTGCGGCGCACGGCGCCCGAGCGCGGTGAGCACGTCGCGCAGGGCCGCCGCCTGCAGGCTGGTGACGATGCCGATCGCGCGCGTGAACAGCGGCAGCGGGCGCTTGCGTTCCTGGTCGAACAGGCCTTCGCTGCCGAGCCGCTCCTTCAGGCGCATGAAGGCTTCATACAGGGCGCCGACGCCGGCGCGGCGGATCGCCTCGACGTTGATCTGGTAGTCGCCGCGCGCACCGTACAGGGTGACCAGGGCCCGTACCTCGACCTTGTCGCCTTCGCGCGGCGTGAAGCCGGCATACTGGGCGCGGCCGCGGAACATCACGGCACGCACCTGGGCCGCATCGTCCTTCAGCGTGAAGTACCAGTGGCCGGAAGCCGCCCGGGTAAAGTTCGAGATCTCACCGCCGATCCACACCAGCGGAAACGAGCGCTCCAGCAGGCGTGCGACCTGCTGGTTGAGCGCGGTGACGGTGAGGACGGGCGGGGCGGCATAGGCCGGATCGGCATCGAGCGGGGTAAGCATATGGATGAGCTAAATAAACTGTCCACAAAAATATGGCAGCGTTTGAGCGCCAAAAAATCTGCGGTAGTACAACAGATAGTTTTTGTAAACGATTGATTTTTAATGGTTATTCTTGCTGCCTGATTTCGATGCAGAAACAAAATTTCCTTACGGATCAAGGGCTTGTCACGCTGTGCCGGCACTTGGCCACAATCTTATCCACAGAATCTGTGAGGAAGTGGACAAGTGGCCCAGCTATCCCGGCTGCGTAAAAATCAGGCATGCATATGTTTTCTTAGGGCAATCAAGCACTTAGCCGGCCATTCGGCGCATTGCGCACATTGTTTTCCACAATTTATGTGCACAGCTGGCGACCACCTGGCCGCCCCTGAAGGGAAAAGCAGGAACGGTGCATAAGTCGGGTACTGCCTAAAAATGCTGCAGGGCTAGTTTTTCCTTTAAATTCAAGTACTTTGATATGGATCAAGCCCCTTGCTCACAATCTTTTCCACAAAATTTGTGAAGAAGAGTCAGGCGACCATCATGGCCTCGTTGAGCCGGCCGGCATCGGAAGCCTCGTCCGCCAATCAGGGATGGGACTATACCAGCCTTGGGGTGTTCCTTGCGGCTTGCGCAAGCCGGGCGCGGAGGCATGCGATGCTTAAATTTTGAGCTTGCATATCTTTTCCCTTTGGATTCAGTTACTTGCACCTTACCCACCGAGCTTGCTCACATTGTTTTCCACAGTTTATGTGCAAAGCCGGGCGGGCTTGGGGGTAACTCATCCTGCCTAAAAAAAGGGCTCGTTCATTTTTCGCTTATAAATCAAGGGGTTCGGCGCTACAGCGTGCGCTTGCGCACAATTTTGTCCACAAAAAATGTGCAGAAGCGAGCCCAACACAAACAGCAAAACCCCTACGCTGGCTGCTAAAATTTTCATCGGGGAAATTTAGATTATAAGAATCAATGACTTACTGTAAGGAAGGTATATTCCACACAAATTTATCCACAGAAATTGTGGGCAAGTCGGATACGCCCCGCATGGGGTTGTTGCGGTAAGGAAATCCTTTCTTAGGGCTGCTGTCTTTTTACGCATGGAAAAATATCCTTTAAGAATCAAGGAGCTTTCCTGTCAAAAATGCGCTTGCACACACTTTTATCCACAGAAAGTGTGCAGAACTCTACTTGCCGCAAAGACTGCAACACGTTACATTGCGCAATTCGTTTCTGTCTTGTTTTTTATCCATCCAGGAGTTCCTTTTGCTCGCCATTCTTCAAGCCGCCGGCTGGCCCATCTGGCTGTTGCTGATTGCCTCGATCATCGCACTGGCACTGATCGTCGAACGCCTGATCTACCTGCGCCGTGAAAAAATCCTTCCGCGCCAGCTGCTCGGCGAAGTCATCCAGGTGTATCGCAGCGGCAAGGTCACGCCGGACATCATCAACAAGTTGGAAACCAACTCCCCGCTGGGCGCCGTGCTGGCCGCGGCGCTACGCAACGTCGACGCCCCGCGCGACGTGATGAAGGAGTCGATCGAAGAGGCGGGCAGGGGCGTGGCTCATGTGCTGGAGCGTTTCCTGACCACCCTGGGCACGATCGCCTCGCTGGCGCCGCTGATGGGCCTGTTCGGCACCGTGGTCGGCATGATCGAGATCTTCGGCGCCCAGAATGCGTCCGGCACGAACCCGGCCCAGCTGGCGCACGGCATCTCGGTGGCCCTGTATAACACCGGCTTCGGCCTGGCGATCGCGATGCCGGCCCTGGTGTTCTACCGCCACTTCCGCGCCCTGGTCGACAGCTTCATCATGGATATGGAGTTGCAGGCCGTGAAATTCGTCGACGTCGTCCACGGTGCCCGCAAATGATGGACTTTCGCCGCGGCCGCAAGCGCGAGGATCCGGAGATCAACCTGATCCCGTTCATCGACGTGCTGCTGGTGGTGCTGATCTTCCTGATGGTCACCACCACCTACAGCAAGTTTACCGAGCTGCAGATCACCCTGCCGACCGCCGACGCCGAGAAGGCGATCGACAAGCCCTTCGAGATCAACGTCACCGTCGATGCGAAAGGGAACTACACGGTGAATAAGGTGCCGGTGTCCTTCCACGGCGTGGCCGGCCTGGCCGAAGACCTGAAGCGCGCCGCCACCACGGGCCCGGACGGCCAAGCGCTGTCCACCCCGGCCAAGGACCCGGTGATCATCGTCAACGCCGACCAGTTCGCCATGCACCAGATGGTCATCAACGTGCTCGAGGCGGCGCGGCTGGCGGGTTACGACAAGCTGACGTTCGCGGCGCAGAGCGGCGGGCAGAAATAACAGGGCCGTCGTTCCCGCGCAGGCGGGAACTTGGGTCCCCGCCTGCGCGGGGACGACGGTAATAACATGGCATCCTCCCTCGAATCCACACTCACCCGCGCCTGGCTGCGGCGCGGCCCGCTGGCCCTGGCGCTGTGGCCGCTGTCGCTGCTGTTCCGCCTGCTGGCGGCGCTGCGCGTCCTGCTGTTCCGTACCGGGGTATTGACATCCGAACGCCTGCCCGTGCCCGTCATCGTGGTCGGCAATATCTTCATCGGCGGCACCGGTAAAACGCCGCTGACCATCTGGCTGGTCGAGCAGCTGCGCGCCGCCGGCCTGCAACCCGGGGTGATCTCGCGCGGCCATGGCGGCGCTGCCGATGCCGGTCCGCGCGAGGTGCTGCGGGACTCCCGCGCGCGCGAGGTCGGCGACGAGCCGCTGCTGATCGCCGCCCGTACCGGCTGCCCGGTGGTGGTCGGACGCCGCCGCCTTGACGCCGGCCGCCTCCTGCTCGAACGCCATCCCGAGGTCGACGTGCTGGTCACCGACGACGGCCTCCAGCATTACGCCCTGCGGCGCGACGTCGAGCTGGTGCTGTTCGACGGCCGCGGGGTCGGCAATGGCTGGACCTTGCCGGCGGGGCCGCTGCGCGAACCGCCCTCGCGCCGGCGCGATTTCACGGTCGTGAACACGCCCGAGCTCACGCCGCTGCTGGCGGCAAGCGTGGGTGGCCGGCCCTACCGGATGCAGTTGGCGGGCGAGTATGCCGAGCAGCTGTGCGACCCGAAGCGGCGCGTGCCACTGCGCGATCTCGCCGGCGAGCCCATCGTGGCCGCGGCCGGGATCGGCAATCCGGGGCGCTTCTTCGCGATGCTGAAGGCGGCCGGCCTGGCGATCCGCGAGCTGCCGCTGCCGGACCACCACGACTTCCTGGACGACCCGTTCCGGGACCTGAATGCCGGCCTCATCCTGATTACCGAGAAGGATGCAGTAAAATGTCGGCAACTTGAACATCTGAACAACGACCCGCGCCTGTGGGTCGTCCCGGTCAGCGCGCAGATCGATGCTGCGCTGGCCGCTCAAATCGTGGAGAAATGTCGTGGACGCCCGACTGCTTGATATCCTGGTCTGCCCCCTGTGCAAGGGACCGCTCGAATATGACAAGAAAGCGCAGGAGCTGATCTGCCGCCCGGACCGCCTGGCCTATCCGATCCGCGACGGCATCCCGATCATGTGGGCCGACCAGGCCCGCAAGGTCGAGCCGGCGATCTGATCATCCGATGAGCTTCATCGTCATCATCCCGGCGCGCCTGGCCTCGACCCGGCTGCCGAACAAGCCGCTGGCCGACCTGGGCGGCAAGCCGATGGTGGTGCGCGTGGCCGAGCGCGCGCGTGAATCCGGCGCCGCGCGCATCGTCGTCGCCACCGACCATGCCGACATCCTTGCCGCCTGCGCCGCGCACGGCATCGAAGCCTGCATGACCCGGGCCGATCATCCGTCCGGCACCGACCGTATCGCCGAAGTCGCGCGCGCCCTCGGCCTGCCCGGCGACGCCGTGGTGGTCAACCTGCAGGGCGACGAGCCGCTGATCGACCCGGCCCTGCTGGCGGCCTGCGCGGCCCGCATCGGGCAGGGCGTGCCGATGGCCACCTGCGCACATCCGCTGCACGACGCGCTCGACGCCTTCAACCCGAACGTGGTCAAGGTCGTCCTGGACAAGCTCGGGCGCGCCCTGTACTTCTCGCGCGCCACGATTCCCTGGCACCGCGATGCTTTCGCGCAAAACCGCGACCAATTGCCGGCCGGCTATGCCCCGCTGCGCCACATCGGTTTGTATGCCTACAGCAACACTTTCCTGCAGCAGTACCCGCAGCTGGAACCGTCGCCGCTGGAAACGATCGAAGCGCTGGAACAGCTGCGTGTGCTCTGGCATGGCGTCCCGATCGCGGTGCATGTCACCGACAGCGCCCCGGCGGCCGGGGTCGATACGCCGGAAGACCTGGAGCGGGTACGCACTTACTTCGCGTCTTGATCCGGGTGGAAACATCGCGGTGGCCGGTCTGTGCCACCTCAAGCAAGCCCTGCGATCGCTCCCTGGCAGTGGCGTTGGGTGCTGCTTTTGTGGTAACTTCCGGATATAGCTAGTCAAATATGCATCACCACCTTTTAGGAAACCCTTCATGCGTCTCATTCTTTTAGGAGCCCCCGGTGCCGGTAAGGGCACCCAGGCAAATTTCATTAAAGAAAAATACAACATCCCCCAGATTTCCACCGGCGACATGCTGCGTGCGGCCATCAAGGCCGGCACCGAGCTGGGCATGGCGGCGAAGAAAGTGATGGATGCGGGCCAGCTGGTGTCGGACGACATCATCATCGGCCTGGTGAAGGAGCGTCTGAAAGAGGCCGATTGCGCCAACGGCTACCTGTTCGACGGCTTCCCGCGCACCATCGCGCAGGCCGACGCCATGAAGGAAAGCGGCGTCAACATCGACTACGTGCTGGAAATCGACGTGCCGGACGAGATGATCGTCGAGCGCATGACCGGCCGCCGCACCCACCAGCCGTCGGGCCGCGTGTACCACGTCAAGTTCAATCCGCCAAAGGCCGAGGGCCTGGACGACGTCACCGGCGAGCCGCTGGTGCAGCGTGACGACGACCAGGAAGAGACCGTCAAGAAGCGCCTGGCGGTGTACCATACCCAGACCGAAGTGCTGCTCGGCTACTACAACAAGTGGGCGCAATCGGGCCTGCCGGGCGCGCCGAAGTACCGCAAGATCTCGGGCGTGGGCCCGGTCGAGCAGGTGCGCGACGCCGCGTTCGCCGCGCTGGCCGAGTAAGCTGGCCAAATAAGGCAGCGGCCGCCGCGGGCCGCCAGAGTTTTCCGGGCGCGCGTCACGCATCGTGCGCGCCGCCCGTTGGCTCCGGATGACATGTCGCCATCCGTCCAGTATCAGGATCAACGTTTCGCAGTATGCAGCACAACGTGCAGCTTGTTACTTGATCGAAGGACGAGGGGAGACGATATGGCATCCACACAGCTGGGCTTCGCCGTCGTATGCGGCGTCATCGCAGTACTTTACGGGCTGTGGTCGCGCAGCTGGGTCCTCCAGCAGGATCCCGGTAACGGCCGCATGCAGGAAATCGCGCTGGCCATCCAGCAGGGCGCGTCGGCCTACCTGGCGCGCCAGTACCGTACCATCGCGATCGTCGGCATCGTCCTGCTGGTCGCCATCTTCTTCCTCCTCGGCGGACTGACCGCGGCCGGCTTCCTGGCCGGGGCGCTGCTGTCCGGCGCCTGCGGTTTCATCGGCATGAACGTCTCGGTGCGCGCCAACGTGCGTACCGCCCAGGCCGCGTCACGCGGGCTGGACCAGGCCCTGCACGTCGCCTTCCGCGGTGGCGCCATCACCGGCATGCTGGTGGTCGGGCTGGGACTGCTCGGGGTGTCGCTGTTCTACTGGTTCCTGGTGGCGCGCGCCGACCCGTCGCTGTCGCCGCACGACACCATCCAGCCACTGGTCGGGCTGGCCTTCGGCGCCTCCCTGATCTCGATCTTCGCGCGCCTGGGCGGGGGCATCTTCACCAAGGGCGCCGACGTCGGCGCCGACCTGGTCGGCAAGGTCGAGGCCGGCATTCCCGAGGACGATCCGCGCAACCCCGCCGTCATCGCCGACAACGTGGGCGACAACGTCGGCGACTGCGCCGGCATGGCGGCCGACCTGTTCGAGACCTATGTCGTGACCCTGGTGGCGACCATGTTGCTGGGGTCGCTCATGGTGCCGGCGATGGGCGGTACCGCGGTCATCTATCCGATGCTGCTGGGCGCGGTGTCGATCATTTCCTCGATCATCGGCTGTTCGCTGGTCAAGAACCGGCCGGGGCACAAGATCATGTCGGCCCTGTACACGGGACTGTGGTGGTCGGCCGGGCTGTCGCTGATCGGCTTCGCCGTGATTACCTGGCTGGTCTGGCCGGACGACGCCATGCGCTGGCGCATGCTGGGCTGTGCTTTGGTCGGCATCCTGCTGACCGGATCGATGGTCTACATTACTGAGTACTACACCGGCACCGAGTTCCGTCCGGTGCAGCACATCGCCGAGGCCTCGACTACCGGCCACGGCACCAACATCATCGCCGGCCTGGGCGTGTCGATGAAGGCGACCGCCTACCCGGTGCTGGCGGTTTGCGCCGCGATCCTGCTGGCCTTTGCGATGGCCGGGCTGTACGGCATCGCGATCGCCGCCACCGCCATGCTGTCGATGGCCGGGATCATCGTCGCGCTGGACGCCTACGGCCCGATCACCGACAACGCCGGCGGCATCGCCGAGATGAGCGGCCTGCCGGACAGCGTGCGTGCCGTCACCGATCCGCTCGATGCGGTCGGCAACACCACCAAGGCCGTGACCAAGGGCTATGCGATCGGCTCGGCCGGGCTGGCGGCACTGGTGCTGTTCGCCGACTACACGCATGCGCTGGAGGCGGGCGGCGCCCGCATCAGCTTCGATCTCTCGAATCCGATGGTGATCGTCGGCCTGTTCATCGGCGGCCTGGTGCCCTATCTGTTCGGGGCGCTGGCGATGGAAGCGGTGGGGCGGGCCGCCGGCGCGGTCGTGGTCGAAGTGCGGCGCCAGTTCCGCGACATCGTCGGCATCATGGCCGGCACCGGCAAGCCCGAATACGACAAGGCCGTCGACATGCTGACCGCCTCGGCAATCCGCGAGATGGTGCTGCCGTCGCTGCTGCCGGTGGTGGTGCCGGTGGCAGTCGGCATGCTGCTGGGCCCCGTGGCCCTGGGCGGCATGCTGATGGGGACCATCGTCACCGGCCTGTTCGTGGCGATCTCGATGACCACCGGCGGAGGCGCCTGGGACAACGCCAAGAAATACATCGAGGACAACCACTACGGCGGCAAGGGGTCGGACGCGCACAAGGCGGCCGTCACCGGCGACACGGTGGGCGATCCCTACAAGGACACGGCCGGGCCGGCGGTGAACCCGCTGATCAAGATCATCAACATCGTCGCGCTGCTGCTGGTCCCGCTGCTGCCGGCGGGTGGGGGATGGCTGGCGGTGACGGAGCCGCACATGATGCAAAGCCCGCCACCAATCTCGGCCCCGGCCGTGGCCGTGTCCACGCCAGCGGCTGCCAGGGTGGGCGCGGCCGGCGTAGGCAGCTCCACGCATCCGCCGGCCCGGTGAGAGTGGCAGCGCTGCCCACCTAAGGCGTGAGCAGCGCACTGCCCGCGACCGCCATCAGCGCTCCTGCGCCTCCTGAAGCGCCTGCCTCAAGGATTCGCGATCGGAATCTCCCTGGTGGCGTACGCCGTTGATGAAGAAACTCGGCGTGCGGCCGGCGCCGTCGTGGTGGGCACGTTCCAGGTCGCGCTGCACCCGTGGGCGATGGCGCCGCTCCGTCACGTCGGCCCGAAAACGTTCGAGGTCGAGGTCCAGGCTTTCCGCCAGTACCACCAGGTCCTGCTTGTCCATGACCTGGCGCTGCTGTTCGAACAGGATGTCGTGCATGTCCCAGAACTTGCCTTGGGCGGCCGCGGCCTCGGCCGCTTCGGCGGCCAGTTCGGCCAGCGGGTGGAAGTCGGCCAGCGGCAGGTGACGGTACACCAGGCGAATCCCACCGGACTGCGCGCCCACCTCGTCCGCCAGTTCGCTCAGCGCGGCGTGGGCCCGCGCGCAGTAGGGGCATTGGAAGTCGCCATATTCGATCAGCGTCAGCGCCGCATCCTGTGGGCCCCGCACGTGCTCGTCCGGGCCGATCTCGTCTACTCGGTTCATCGTTCCTCCTGTGTTCGCGATGGCCGCATCATGGCATGCGCGCCGGATCGCCGCCGCGAGTTTCGGGAAGGAACCAATCGAGCTTCTACAAACCGCATCCCTTGCCGTGAGCGGTTTTTGGAAGCTCTAGAAGACACACATCTTGTCGGCCTCCTCGCGCAGCCAGGGACGGAAGTCCGGGTGCGCGATCGCGATCAGTGCCTGAGCGCGCTGCTTGGCCGACTTGCCGCGCAGCTGGGCCACGCCCCATTCGGTGACGACGTAGTTGACGTCGTTCTTGCTGGTAGTCGCATGGGTGCCGGGCGAGAGTATCGGGACGATGCGCGACACCGTGCCGTCCTTCGCGGTCGAGGGCAGCACGATGAAGGACTTGCCGCCGCGCGAGCGATTCGCCGCGCGCACGAAGTCGACCTGGCCGCCGGTGCCGGAATAGGGCAGGTGGCCGATGCTCTCGCTGCCGCACTGGCCGAGCAGGTCGACCTGCAGGCTGGCATTGATCGACACCAGCTTGTCGTTCTGGCCGGCCACATAAGGGTCGTTGGTAAAGTTCGACGGGTGCATCTCCAGCATCGGATTCTGGTGCATGAAGTCGTACAGCTTGCGCGAGCCGAGCGCGAAGGTGGCGACCATCTTGCCCGGCAACAGGGTCTTCCTGCTGTTGTTGACGGCGCCGGATTCGACCAGCTTGAGGATGCCGTCGCCGATCATCTCGGTGTGGATGCCGAGGTCGCGCTTGCCCGTCAACTGCATCACCACGGCGTCCGGGATGCCGCCGTAGCCGATCTGCAGGGTCGACCCGTCCTCGATGTGTTCGGCCACCAGCGCGCCGATCGCTTCCTGCACCGGGCCGATCTTCGGCAGGCCGACTTCCAGGATCGGGTCGTCGTTCTCGACCAGGGCCGTCACCTGCGAGATGTGGACGTGGCATTGGCCATGCGTGAAGGGCACGTTAGTGTTCACTTCGAGCACCACCACGCGCGCCTTGGCGACCGCCGCCATCGTGTAGTCGGTGCCCAGGCTGAGCGCGAACCAGCCGTGCGGGCTCATCGGTGATGCCATCGCGAACACGACGTCGGCCGGCATCAGGCCGCGTTCGATCAGCGCCGGGATCTCGGAAAAATAGTTGGGGATGAAGTCGCACCAGCCGCCCTGGCCGCCGGTGCGCGAGGCGCCGCCGAAGAACAGCGAGGCGTGGCGCACGTGGTCACGGCATTCGCGCTCGAAGTAGCCGTACTTGCGCATCGCCAGGATCTGCGCGACCTTGATGTCGGCAAAGCGCCGGTGCTGCTCGGACAGCGCGTGCAGCAGGGTAGGGGGCTCGCCGACCCCGGTCGGCACGATGATCATGTCACCGTCGAGCAAGTGATCGAGGGCGTCGAGGGCGCTGCCGCGTTTCGACTGGTACATCTGCTGCAGATTCTGCATTGCGGTCTCCTGTCGTTATCGTCGTCTTGATGCTGTACTCCGGTCCAGCATAGCAGCGTAATCGCGCAAGCTGACTGGAAATTGACAGCCTATGCTAGAGTAAAACAGTTTTAAACCGACAACTTTTTTGGATGGCATGTATGAAGCGCGTCACCGGCATCGGCGGTATCTTCTTTAACGCGCAGGACCCGGTGAGGCTGCGCGCCTGGTACAAGCGGCACCTCGGCATCGACGTGATGGACTGGGGCGGCACCGCCTTCCCCTGGACCGACGACGAGGGCAAGCCGGCCGGCGGCATGACCGTCTGGTCGATCAACGCATCCGACACCACCCTCTATGCGCCGAGTACCGCGCCCTTCATGATCAACTACCGGGTCGCCGACCTGGCCGCGCTGCTGCAGGCCCTGCGAGACGAGGGTTGCCAGGTGCTCGACAAGAGCGAAGACGGCGAATATGGCAAGTTCGGCTGGGTCATCGACCCTGAAGGCAACAAGGTCGAGCTGTGGGAGCCGCCGCCGGGCCAGTGAGGCCAATCAGCCGGACCGGGGCAGCCGCGCGCCGGCCCGGACCGGCGCGGCCGATAATGCACTCATCCAGCTATCGGGGTGAGCCATGAAACAGATCGGATCGTTCGGCGCCATGGCGCTGTCCGCGCTGCTTGCCGGCATGGTTCCGGCAGCACAGGCAAGTCAGGCGCAGGTCCAGCCGCAGGTGCAGAGCCCGCAGCAGGCGCAGCAGGCACAGCAGGCCCGGGAGCAAGCCGAATCCTACCTGCGCAAGGAGGAAAGCGCCGCCACCGGGCGCCGGAACCAAAGCACGGAGCGGGCCAACCAGGATGCCGGCGTGGCCGACGAAGCGGCCGGCCACAGCGATGCCGCCCGGCCCGCGCGGTCGACCGACCCGAATGCCGCCGCTGCCGGCGACAAAAGCGCCCGCCCGGCCGGCAGCACGCAGCCGCCGCTCAGCTATGGCCCGGTCCTCGGCCCGCGCCAGCCGCAATCCACGAATCCGGCGCGCAAGGATCCGGCCGAGGTGCATGACGAGACCGACAGCCTGACGCGCGATGCGCCGCAGCAGCAGTCGCAAGCTTCCCGGCAGAAGCAGAAACAGTCGAAGCAGGCCCAGCGCCGGCGCGAAGCCTGGCAGCCGGCCGGGCCGCTGGCCCCGCGCCCGCTGGACAGCGGCGAAGCGGCGGCCATCGGCTATGGCGCCGTCCCGGTCCCGGTGCCGGCCCAGGCGCCGCAGCCGGTCGTGCCTAGCCTGGCACCCCTGAATTCCTGCGTCGGGAACGCCTGCCGCGACGCCGCCGGCGGCACCTACAATCTCGGCCCGACCGGCACCGGCGTCAGCAGCAGTGGGCGCCTGTGCAGCAGCAACGGCACCACCGTGCAATGCTTTTAGCCATGGTATTTGTGCCGGAAGCTCGCTACAATCCAGGAGTTGACGTTTACGTAAACGTTATTTGGCGCGTCTAACAAACCCGCAGGGCAAGGGATGCGGCCTCCCGACGCATCGCCGTACGCCAGTACGGCGAGACGATGCAACGCCGCCATGGGGGTTGTTAGGCGCTCTTCATTCAAGCCTGGAGGAGACACCAATGCAGATTCAAGACAACATATTCATCGTGACCGGCGGTGCGTCGGGCCTGGGCGCGGCCACCGCGCGCATGATCGTGGAAGCCGGCGGCAAGGTCGTGCTGGCCGACGTGCAGGCGGAAGCCGGCGCGAAGCTGGCCGCCGAACTGGGCGCGGCGAACGCCCGCTTCGTGAAGTGCGACGTGACCTCGGAAGCGGACGGGCTGGCCGTGGTCGAAGCCGCCGCCTCGATGGGGACCCTGCGCGGCCTGGTCAACTGCGCCGGCGTGGCGCCCGCCATCAAGACCGTCGGCAAGGACGGCCCGCACCCGCTCGACGCCTTCCAGCGCGCCATCAACATCAACCTGGTCGGCACCTTCAATATGTGCCGCCTGGCGGCCGACGCGATGGGCAAGACGGAGGCCCTGGAGCACGGCGAGCGTGGCGTGATCATCAACACCGCCTCGGTCGCGGCCTTCGACGGCCAGATCGGCCAGGCCGCCTACGGCGCCTCGAAGGCCGGCGTGGCCGGCATGACGCTGCCGATGGCGCGCGACCTGTCGCGCAGCGGCATCCGCGTGATGACCATCGCCCCCGGCATCTTCGAAACCCCGATGCTGATGGGCATGCCGCAGGAAGTGCGCGATGCGCTGGGCAAGATGGTGCCCTTCCCGCAGCGCCTCGGCATGCCTGGCGAATACGCCCACCTGGCGAAGACCATCATCGAAAACACCATGCTCAACGGCGAAACGATCCGCCTGGACGGCGCGATTCGCATGCAGCCAAAGTAAGATCTTGTGAGCAAATTGCTCATTTGATGTAGGATGCTCCGTGATATCGGGCGTGCAGGTCGGCAACAACGATGGCCGCACGCCTGTTTTTTTCCGGAGATCCGATGAAGTTGAAACTGTTTGCCCTCGCGGCCGTCCTGGCCAGCGTCCAACTCCCCGTTCTTGCCCAGGATTTACTCCAGCGCGCCCCCGAAGCCGCCACCGGCTACCAGGAAAAAGCCGGCTGGGCCGCCCGCAACACCATGGTGGCGGCCGCCAATCCGCTCGCGGTCGAGGCCGGCTACGAGATGCTGAAGCAGGGCGGCAGCGCGATCGACGCGGGCATCGCCACCCAGCTGGTGCTGACCCTGGTCGAGCCGCAGTCTTCGGGCATCGGCGGCGGCGCCTTCCTGATGTATTACGACGGCAAGAAGGTGCAAGCCTTCGACGGCCGCGAGACCGCCCCCTCGAAGGCCGACGAGCACCTGTTCCAGCATCCGGACGGCACCCCGCTGTCGCGCCTCGAGGGCATCGTCGGCGGCCGCTCGACCGGCGCGCCCGGCGTGCTGCGCATGCTGGAGCTGGCGCACCGCCAGCACGGCAAGCTGCCCTGGAAGACCCTGTTCGGGCCGGCGATCCGCCTGTCCGAGAACGGTTTCGCGGTCAGCCCGCGCCTGAACGGCCTGCTGGCATGGGACCCGCATATCCGCAAGGACCCGACCGCGCGCGCCTATTTCTACGGCCCGGACGGCAAGCCCTGGCCGGTCGGCCACATCCTGAAGAACCCGGAGCTGGCGCGCACCCTGCGCGAGATCGCCGAGGGCGGCGCCGATGTCTTCTACAAGGGCCGCATCGCACGCGACATCGAAGCCAAGGTCAAGAGCCACCCGACCAATCCGGGCCTGCTCACCGCCGCCGACATCGCCGCCTATAGCCCGAAGCTGCGCGAACCGGTCTGCAACGACTACCGCGCCTGGACGGTGTGCGGGATGCCGCCGCCGTCCTCGGGCGGCATCGCCGTGGCGCAGATGCTGGGCATGCTCGAGACCCGCGACATGAAGGCGCTCGCGCCCACCAACGGCATCCCGGGTGCGGACGCGGTGCACGTGTTCTCGGAAGTCGGGCGCCTGGCCTATGCCGACCGCGACCGTTACGCCGCCGACACCGACTTCGTGCCGCTGCCGGGCCGCGGCATTCCGGCCCTGCTGGACAAGCACTATCTCGCCAAGCGCGCCAGCCTGATCGGGCCGCGCTCGATGGGCAAGGCCGAGGCCGGCAACCCGCCGGGCGTCGAAACCGCCTGGAACTGGGGCCTGGACAATTCGATCGAGGCGCATTCGACGTCGCACCTCGTTGCGGTGGACAAGTACGGCGCCGGCCTGTCGATGACCACCAGCGTCGAGGATGCCTTCGGCTCGCGCCAGATGGTCGACGGTTTCATCCTCAACAACCAGCTGACCGACTTTTCCTTCGATTCGCGTGACGCCAGCGGACCGATCGCCAACCGGGTCGAGCCGGGCAAGCGCCCGCGCAGCGCGATGAGCCCGACCATCGTCTTCGACAAGAAGACCGGTCGCTTCGTCGAGGCGATCGGCTCGCCGGGCGGCCCGCTGATCATCAACTACGTGGCGAAAGTCCTGGTCGGCACCCTCGACTGGGGCCTGAACATGCAGGAGGCGATCGCGTTGCCGAATTTCGGCAGCCGCAACGGTCCGACCGAGCTGGAAGCGGGGCGCTTCCCGGCCGCGGAAATCGAACAGCTGAAGGCGCGCGGCCACGTGCTCCGCATCGGCGAGCAGAATTCCGGGCTGCACGGCATCGAACGCATGGAGATCCACGGCGTGCCGCTGTGGTTCGGCGGCGCCGATCCGCGTCGCGAAGGTGTGGCAAAAGGCGACTAAAACGATAGCAAAAATGTATTTATTCCACCTGGCAGGGGCAGACTTTGCTACTCTTGCCCGGTGGATATTAAACATGGATTAGTCGGGCGCCCGCTGCGGCGCCTGTGGACGCTGTCGATGCTTGCGCTGCTGCTGCTGGCGCTGGCCTGCCTGCCGGGCGGGACGGCGTTCGCCGCGCCGACCCCGACGCTGCGCTTCGAGCACCTGTCGGTGGAGGAGGGCCTGGCCCAGGAATCGGTGCTGGCGATCGTCCAGGACCTCGACGGTTTCATGTGGTTCGGCACCCAGTCGGGCCTGTCGCGCTACGACGGCTACCGCTACACCAACTTCCGCAACGTGGTCGGCGACCCGAAGTCGCTGGTCAACAACTGGGTGCGCGTGCTCCACGTCGACCGCAAGGGCCGGCTGTGGATCGGCACCGACGGCGGCCTCGCCCTCTACCATCCCGAAAGCGCCAGCTTCTCGAATTTCCAGCCCGACGAGCCGGCCAAGCGCGGCAACGGCAACCGCCGCATCGGCGCCATCATCGACGACGGCAAGGAAGGCCTGTGGCTGGCCACCGGCGACGGCCTGCAACACTTCGACATCGCCACCGGCCGCTTCGCGACCTGGCACCACGTGCCCGGCGTGGACGAGAGCCTGGCCTCGGACAAGCTGTCTTCGCTGGCGCTGGACACGGGCGGCCGGCTGTGGGTCGGCACATCCAACGGCCTGGACAGCCTGGGGCCGGACCTGATGCGCTTCACCCACCATCCATCTGCGCGGGGCGGCAAGTTCGACGTCATCCAGGCCCTGCTGTTCGACGCCAGCCAGCGGCTGTGGATCGGCAGCGTGGGCGGACTGGAACGCCGCGCGCCCGGCGCCGGCGACAAGGGGCAGGAGGGGGCGGAGCCGGCGGTCCGTTTCGGCGAGGCGGACGGCATGCCCGAGGGAGAGATCAGCACGCTGTACCAGGATGCCCAGCGCCAGGTCTGGGTCGGCAGCCACGACCGCGGCCTGTTCCGCTGGCTACCGGCCGCCGGCCGCTTCGAGCACCATCCGCACCGCATCACCGACCATTACAGCCTCGGCGACAACCAGGTCTCGGCGCTGTACGGCGACCGCGTCGGCACCTTCTGGGTCGGCACCTGGTATGGCGGCGTGTCGCGCGCCGACCTCGGCGGCGGCGGTTTCGCGCGCATCGTGCGCGGCCCCGACCTGCCGATCACCCTCAACGACAACAAGGTGCGCGGCATTGCCTTCGATGCCGGCGGCAAGCTGTGGCTGGCCAGTAACGGCGGCCTGCACCATTTCGATCCGGCCACCGGGCAGGAAAAGACCTGGCGGCTGGCCGCGGGCGAGGCCGGCACCTCGGGCGACGCGATGGCCACCGCGGTCGCCGTGGACCAGGACGGCACGCTGTGGATCGGCGCCCGCAACGGCCTGGCCCACCTGGACCCGAAGAGCGGCCGCCTGACGCGGCAGGTGCTGGCTGGCGGCGATGTCGACGCCAACTTCGTGCGCAACCTGATGGTGGCGCGCGACGGCGTGCTGTGGATCGCCAGCCGCGGCGGCCTGCACAAGCGGGAGCCCAGGACCGGCAAGATCACCACCTACCAGCACAATCCGGCGGTCGGGGCCAGCCTGGCCGACAACGTGGTGCGGCCGATGCTGGAAGACCGCCAGGGCCGGCTGTGGATCGGCACCTTCGACGGCCTCGACCTGCTCGACCGCGCGACCGGCAGGTTCCGCCACTTCCGCCACGATCCGGGCGATGCCACTAGCCTCAGCCACGACGAAGTCCACTACCTGATGGAAGACCACAACGGCACCCTGTGGGTCGGCACCGCGGTCGGCCTGAACAAGATGGTGGTGGGCCGCGACGGCACCCCGCGCTTCCAGCGCTACACCAGCAACGACGGCATGAGCGACGACGCGGTGGCGGCGATGCTGGAAGACCAGGACGGCCGGATCTGGGTCAGCACATCGAGCAATATCGCGCGCCTGGACCCGGCCAGCGGCAGCTGGCGCAACTACGACGCCGCCGACGGCACCATCGAGGGCGCGTATTTCGACGCCTCGGCGCTGCGCACGCCCGACGGCACTCTCTACTTTGGCGGCAACAACGGCATCACCGCCTTCCATCCGCGCGCCCTGCACGACAACCTGATCGCGCCGCGCGCCGTGATCACCGGCCTGCAGATCTTCGGCGAGCCGGTGCAGAAGCGCCATCCGGGCCTGGCTTCCTGGCCGATCGAGCGCGCCGCCGGGATCACGCTGCCGGCCTCGGATTCGGTGTTCTCGCTGGAGTTCTCGGCGCTGCACTTCGCGGCGCCGCAGCGCAACCGCTTCGTCTACCGCCTGGCCGGCTTCGACCAGGACTGGATCACGGTCGACGCCGGCAAGCGCTTCGCCACCTACACCAACCTCGATCCTGGCACTTACGTGTTCCAGGTGCGCGCCGCCAACAAGGACGGGGTCTGGAGCGACGCCCCGGCCAGCTTCGAGATCAAGGTGCTGCCGCCATACTGGAAGACCTGGTGGTTCCGCGGGCTGGTCGTGCTGCTGGTGGCCGGCATCGGCTACGGCATCTTCCGCATCCGCGTGGACGGGCTGCGGCGCCAGAAGGAACTGCTCGAGCACCAGGTCAGCGCGCGCACCGAGCGCATCGAGCAGCAGAACCGCCTGCTGGAGCGCCAGACCGCCGAGCTGCGCGAGCAGCAGCGCCAGGTGCGCCGCCGTACCGACGAGCTGGCACGCGCCAACGGCGCCCTGCAGGAAAACGAGGAGCGCCTGTACCTGGCCAAGCAGCGCGCCGAGGACGCCACGCGCCAGAAATCCGAATTCCTGGCCAATATGAGCCACGAGATGCGCACCCCGTTGGCCGGGGTGATCGGCATGCTCGGCTTCGCCCTGCGCGACGGCCTGCTGCGCGACTCGACCCGCGAGCAGATCCTGCGCGGCCAGGCCAACGCCCAGTCGCTGCTGGCGATCATCAACGACCTGCTGGATTTCTCGAAGATCGAGGCCGGCAAGCTGACCATCGAGAACATCGACTTCGCCCTCGACGAGAGCATCGGGCACGTGGTCACCCTGTTCGAGGAGCAGGCCGGCGCCCACAGCGTGGGCTTCGCGGTCCGCCTGGACAAGGACTTGCCGCGCTTCGTGGTCGGCGATCCGACCCGCCTGCGCCAGGTCCTGGTCAACCTGGTCGGCAACGCCTTCAAGTTCACCGGGAGCGGCACCGTGACCGTGCGGGTCGAGCGCCGCCCGGATGACCAGGTCGATCTACTGAAGCGCAACATGATCCGCTTCTCGGTCGAAGACACCGGCATCGGCATCGAGCCTGACGCGCTGCCGCGCCTGTTCCAGAAGTTCGAACAAGCCGATGCCACCACGACCCGGCGCTACGGCGGCACCGGGCTCGGCCTCGCAATCTGCCGCCAGCTGGTCGAGCTGATGGGCGGCACCATCGGCGCCGCCAGCACGCCCGGCCTGGGTTCCACCTTCAGCTTCGTGCTGCCGCTGGCCGACGGCGTGCAGCCGCCGATGCTGGCGCAGGTGCCGCGCGAGCCGCATACCCACCGCCTGCGCGTGCTGTGCGCCGAGGATTACCCGACCAACCAGATCATCGTGCGCATGATGCTGGAAGAGCTGGGCCACCAGGTCGACGTGGTCGAGAACGGCCAGCTGGCGGTGACGGCCTGCGCGCGCAGCCGCTACGACCTGGTCCTGATGGACGGCCGCATGCCCGAGATGGACGGCGCCACCGCCACGCGCCTGATCCGCGCCGGCGGCCCGCCCGGCGCGCTGGTGCTGGACCAGCACCTGATGATCGTGGCACTGACCGCCAACGCCAGCGAGGAAGACCGCTCGCGCTACCTGGCCTGCGGCATGGACGCCTTCCTCGCCAAGCCGATCGACGAGGCCGAGCTGCACTTTCACCTGAGCCGCGCGATCGAGCGCCAGCTGCGGCGCGGCGTGGAACTGCAGCCGCTGCTGCTGCCCGAAGCCCGCATGCCCGCGGACAGCCCCGCGACGGCGGTCCCGCCGAGCACAGCCGACCTGGACGCCATGTTCGGCGTGTTTACCGGTCCGCCCCCGCTTGCCGGCCCGTCGCCGGCACCGACGGCGGGCGCGGCGGCCAATGTCGGGCGCCGCGTCGGCGACCTGAAGGGCCGGATGCGCGCCGCCTTCGCCGCCGACCTGCCGCGCCGCCGCAGCGAGCTCGACACGGCCCTGGCGGTTGGCGACGCCGAGGCCTGCGGCCGCCTGCTGCACGGCATGCGCGGCAGCGCCGGCTACCTGGGCGAAGCCGAACTGGACCAGCTGTGCGGCGAACTCGAGCGGGAAGCCGACGGCGGCCGCCTGGAGCTGGTACGGGCTCGCCTGCCGGACCTGCTGGGCCTGCTGATACGTTTCGAAGAAACCACGGCGTGAATCGTGCGCCCCCGAGGGCTATGTATAATTTGCTTCATGACAATAGTTCGAATGGCGGTGGCGCGATGAAAGTCCTGGTGGTCGACGATGATGTGGTGTCGCGCATGATGCTGATGCACATGATCGACAGCGCCGGCAACTATGACGTGCTGGAAGCGGAGGATGGCGAAGAGGCCTGGCGCCAGCTGGACGCCGGCGCCCGTCCGGCGCTGCTGTTCTGCGACCTGCGCATGCCGCGCCTGTCCGGCATGGAGCTGCTGGCGCGGGTCAAGGCCGACGAGCGCTTCGCCAGCCTGCCGTTCGTGCTGGTCTCGGCCGCCGCCGACAGCGCCACCATGGAGCGGGCGATTGGCCTCGGCGCCGACGGCTACATCGTCAAGCCTTTCGACGACGACAAGGTGCGCGGCTATCTGTCCAGCCTGGCCAAGGGCGGCGGCAGCCCGGATGAAAGCCCCGAGCTCACCATGCGCCGGCTCGGCATCGACGCCACCCGCCTGCTGCTCTACCTGGGCGGCCTGCAGCGCCAGCTGGCGGGCGCCGGCGCCGACCTCGAACGCCTCCTCGGCGCCGGCCAGGCAGACGCGGCCCGCGCCCATCTGGAGCGCCTGGCCGAAGGCTGCCGCACGCTCGGCCTGCCGGGCGCCGCCGCGGCGCTGGAGACCCGCGCCGCCTTGCCCTTGCCGGCCGCGGGAACGATCCGCGAGCTCGACGCCGCCTGCACCGCCGTGCTGCGCCAGACCGACGCGACGCGCCGCCTGGCGCCCATGTAAGGCGCGTTACCGCACAGAGCGAATTGGTGCTCTGTGCCAATTGCGCGCCGTCCGGCAAATGTTTCTCATTAAAATACCCCGGATGAGTGCATTATTTATACGGACAGTGCGGTGAGTGCCCCTCTCGGCTTCCTCGCGGGCGGCGGCCTGATGGGAGAGCGTATCGCCGCGCACGACTGGTCGGCAACGACGCTCGGGCCCATCGACGCCTGGCCCGCGGCCCTGCGCACGACGCTGAGCACGGTGCTCAATTCCAAGTTCCCGAACTTCCTGTGCTGGGGGCCGGAGCTCATCAGCTTTCATAACGACGCCTATACCCCGCTGCTCGGCACCAAGACCGCGCTGGGCCGGCCGTTCCGCGCGGTCTGGAGCGAGGCCTGGGACACGGTCGGCCCGATCGCCGAGCGCGCCCTGGCCGGCGAAGCCAGTTATTTCGAAGACTTGCCGGTGACGACCGAACGCTACGGCTATCCGGAGCAGCAGTCCTATACCTTTTCCTACAGTCCGGTGCGCGACGAGAATGGCAGCGTGGGCGGGATCCTGTGCACGGTGTTCGAGACCACCGGCAAGGTCCGCGCGATCGACGAACTGCGGCACCTGAACGAGAGCCTGAGCCACCAGGTGGCCGCGCATGCCGTCGACCGCGACCGCCTGTGGCGCATCTCGCCGGACGTGATGGCGGCGGCCTCGCTGGCGACCGGGCGCTTCCTGACCGTCAACCCGGCCTTCACCGAACACTTCGGCTGGAGCGCGGAAGAGGCGACCACCCGTCCGTTCATGGAGATGGTGCATCCGGACGACCGCGACGACGTGGCGCGCCACATGCGGATCCTGGCCGAGGGCGCGCCGCTGGTCGGCTACCAGACCCGGGTGCTGCACAAGGACGGCTCGCACCGGTGGGTGCAGTGGACGATCTCGCCGGAAGGGGAGCTGCTGTACGGCGTGGCGCGCGACATCACGGCCGAGAAACACCAGGCCGACGCCCTGCGCCAGGCCGAGGATGCGCTGCGCCAGTCGCAGAAGATGGAGGCGGTGGGCCAGCTGACCGGCGGCCTGGCGCACGACTTCAACAACATGCTGGCCGGCGTCGCCGGCCACCTCGAACTGATGAAGCTGCGCCTGCGCATGGGCCAGACCGCTGACCTGCCGACGCGCATCGACGCCGCCCTCGGCGTGACCCAGCGCGCGGCCGCGCTGACGCACCGCCTGTTGGCTTTTTCGCGCCGCCAGGCGCTCGACCCGAAGCCGACCAGCGTGAACGCCCTGGTGATGTCGATGAACGACCTGGTCAAGCGATCGGCGGGACCGTCGGTCACCCTGCGCACGCGCCTGCAGGCGGCGCTGTGGACCACGTTGTGCGACCCGAACCAGCTCGAGAGCGCGCTGCTGAACCTGGCCAACAATGCGCGCGACGCCATGCCGGAAGGCGGCGTGATCGTCATCGAGACCGAGAACGCGGTGATCGCGCCGCTGCAGGCGGGCCGCTACGGCGATCTCAAACCCGGCGAGTACGTGCTGGTGACGGTGCGCGACAGCGGCGCCGGCATGCCGCCGGACGTGCTGGCGCGCGCCTTCGACCCATTCTTCACGACCAAGCCGATGGGGCAGGGCACGGGCCTCGGCCTGTCGATGGTGTACGGCTTTGCGCGCCAGTCGGGCGGCCAGGTCCGCATCGACTCGGCGCCGGGGCAGGGCACCGAGGTGCGCATGCTGCTGCCGCGCCTGGTTGCCGAAGCGCCGGCTCCCTCGACGCCCGATGGCGATGCGCCGCTGCCGGCGCCGAACCGCAAGGGCATGGTGCTGGTGGTCGACGACGAGGCCGACATCCGCACCGTGATGGCCGAAGTCCTGCGCCTGCAGGGCTACACGGTGCTGGAAGCGGCCGACGCGCCGCAGGCCCTGCGCCAGCTGCAGGAGCGCGGGCGCGGCGGCCGCCCGGACATGCTGGTGACCGACGTCGGCCTGCCGAACGGCATGAACGGCCGCCAGCTGGCCGACCAGGTGCGGATGCTGTGGCCGCAGATCCCGGTGCTGCTGGTGACCGGCTATGCGGAGAGCACGGTGATGCGCAACGAAACCCTGCCGGCGCAGATGGAGCTGCTGACCAAGCCCTTCGCCATGGCCGCCCTGGTCGAGAAGGTCGGCAACATGCTGGCGCCGACTGCCGCCGGCGCAGGCGCGAACAGCGGCGCGGCCGACGAGGTACCGGCCTGATTGCTCGGTACGCACGCTTCCCCACATGCTCACCGAACCTCACGCCGGCCCGGCCGGACGCAGCATCCTGTTCTCCGGCCCGATGGTGCGCGCGCTGCTGGCCGGCACCAAGACGCAAACGCGGCGCGCCCAGCACCGCGCGCCCGGATCCGCACGCAAGCGTTTCGGCCAGCCCGGCGACCGCCTGTGGGTGCGCGAGACCTTCTTCGCCTTCGGACGCTGGGAGACCCGCTTCAATGCCGGCAAGGGCCGCGAGGAGCGGTATTTCGTCGACATGACGCGGGAATCCGGCCTGGCCTGGCGCTACGAGGCGGACGAGGGGGCCGGCGCCGATCCGCACGCCCGCCGCGAAGCGGGCGCGGCACCGGCCTGGCATAAACGGCCGGCGTTGTTCATGCCGCGCGCTGCGAGCCGGATCGTGCTGGAGATTGTCGGGGTGCGGGTCGAGCGGCTGCAGGAGATCAGCCCGGGAGATGCGCTGGCGGAGGGGATCGTGCCGGGTACGCTGGACGATCCGGTGCAGGCCTATCGCGGCGTGTGGGAGCGGATCAACGGGGACGGCAGCTGGGAGGCGAATCCGCTGGTATGGGTGGTGGAATTCCGGCAGGTCCACTAAGCTCCCCATCGTTACCGGCGCTGCCGGCAAAGTACCGGCCTGAAGTCGGATTTGCGCATGCCATCACCCTGGAATCATCGCTTACCTCCCCGGTTTTCCTGGCGAATTCGGATCGGCCTTTGCAAGGCGTCGCTGCACGAATAAAGTCGCGGCGGGTGAAATCCTTATTTTTAGTCGGACTGTTTTTGATATATATCAAACATTCTGCCTATTTCCCTTGTGGTTTTCTGCTTTACGGCAGTGCCTGATTCTGCCGTTGCTCCGTTGCTCACGGAGCTTTGATCTATATCAATCGCTGATGAACTCGCCTCCGCGACCCAATCCGGGTAGCTACTATAAATACATGGCTAAACGGAAAATCAGGTATGGAACTTCATATGCAATGGCAACTCGGTTCTGGAACCTGCGATGACGCTGGGCGTAATACATCGGTGCAGATTCAGTGCCACGAAAACGGCATACCCGAATATATTTCCGATGAGATCGACCGGGAATATGCGGCCTTACATGCATCGGTATTGCAGATGCGTCTGACCGGAAATCTTAACGGCCCCGTGTGGAGCTATATTTCCCTGAGCAAGGGTGAAATTCGGAGCACGCTTCTTTTCCAGATCGAAGGAAATGTGGTCAGGGTTCTCAACCAGCAAATGAGAATTGCGGCGGCAGACGTCAGCTTGTTCGTGCAAAACATCTTCGAGCGGTTTTCCGAAATAACGCGGATCGTATTTTTTGGCCTCCACATGGACAGGCTTGATCTTGCCTATCCTTATCAGCGCTTCTTCTGTGCCGAAGACATCGTGATACCGTTTTTCGACACGGCCGACGCTTATATGGCGCAGGTCGGCAAGGAGACACGCAAAAATATCCGGCGACGGAGCGCAGCACTTGCTTTGCGGCACCCTCGCTATCGCTACGAGGTGCGCGAAGGAGCTGACATCAATGAAGACCTGGTAGCGCTTGTCATCGCCTTCAACCGCGCACGGATGGTGCAGAAGGGCAAGGAATCGACGTACCGGGACGAGGATAGTCGGAGACTGGCCTTGCTGGCGATGCGTGGGGGGCTGGCCGGTGTCGTGTCCATCGACGACAAGATCGCTGCAGCGAGTGTCTGCTGCCGGGTCGGCAACGGCTATTACATGCTGGCCTCCGGTCATGACTGTGCCTATGACGAGTTCAGCCTCGGACTGTTGTGCTGCCACTGGACCGCTGCGCAGTGCATACGGCGTGGCGCCAGCGAAGTGAACCTGATGGGCGGCCGCCTGCATTACAAATATTGCTTGCTTGGGAAATCGCGAAAATACGACCGCCTGGAGGTATATCGCTCCTATGCGGCTTCGATGCGGCATCTCCCTACGCTGATTGACACGGCAGTTCGCGGTCACGTGTTGCAAACGCGCTTCGCCTTGCTGGATTGCGAGTTCAAGGATGGTGTCGCCGCGAAAACTGTCGCCCGGGCCATCCGCGCTTGGCGGGCCTTCAAGTCGGAGGTCTTGTGAATACCGGCCCGGTTCGCTCGTGTTCATCGCCGGTCGGGACCCCGGACATCAGTTTTTATGAGAACGAGGTGCCGCCGTTTGCCCGTCAACAAATGGAGCATCTGTACCAGAACACGTTTTCTTCTACCTTTGCGGAGCATGTCGGCGAAGCGGCGACGAATACCTACGTCGTGCGGGAAGGTTCGGCGGTCCGCACGATTTTCCTGTTCCAGGTAAAGGGCCGCCATGTCGTCGTCCTGAATTCGGCAATTCCGCTCGAAACCTCGGAGATAGAGCAGTTCGTTGCGTCTGTCTTCGCACGTTATGGCAGCGTGCAGGCAATCAAGTTCGTGTCCGTCGAGACGGACATTTCAGGATTCCTGTTTCCTTATCAACAGCTCCGGGCCTCGGAAGATTTCATACTGAGCCTGCCGGCGACCGTAGAGGCCTATTGGGAACGCCTGGGAACCTCATCGGCTACCACCCTGCGCCGAAAGCAGAGGAAGCTGGAGCGGGAAAGCGCCGGATTCAGCTTCACTATCCATGAGCATGGCGCCAACATGGATAGGGTGATCACAGACATCATCCGGCTCAAGACGAATGGAAAGGATCCTGCTGCGCGGCTGGATGAAGCACAACAGGCGTGGCTGCGGGAAGTCGTCGGCACGCACGGTTTCGTCGGCGTCATCTGTGCGAACGGCCGTGTTTGCGCGGGAGCCATCTGCACGCGGGTCGGCAGGAACTATTTCATGCATGTGGTCGCCCATGACCCCGACTTCGATGCCTATAGCCCAGGCGTGGTGTGTATCTACCTGACGGTCTGCGCGGCCATCTTACGCGGAGGCAGGGAATTCCATTTTCTCTGGGGACCGAGCGTCTGGAAGAGGCGGCTCAGGAGTGTCCAGCACGAACTGAACGATATCGTGGTCTACCGATCCCGGATGGATGCGGTGCGGTGCGCAAGAACCGCCTTGCTCGGCTGGCAGCGGGCCTGCTGGCGCCGTCTCAAGCTGGGCCTGCTCGCTGCCGCCGCGCCGGAGCGGCCGAGCGCCCGGATCGCAAAGCCCTTGCTGGACCAATGGTATCGGCTGAAGCGCAACACGCCAAGGTGAGCGTATGAGAATCCTGTTCGTCCATAACGCTTACCAGCAGGCTGGAGGGGAGGACGCCGTCGTCCGGGCCGAGGTTGCATTATTGCGCCGCCATGGTCATGAGGTCAGAACCTACTGGCGCAGCAATGACGAGCTGCTCGATGCAGGGCACGCGAGGGCAGGACTGTCGGCAATCTGGTCGCGGCGGACAGCGCAAGACATCGAGAACATCTGCGCGCTATTCGCGCCGGACGTCATCCACGTCCACAACACGTTTTTCGTGGTCTCTCCTTCGGTGTATTGGGCGGCCGCACGCTACGGGGCCGCGCTTGTCCAGACCCTGCACAATTTCCGGCTGTTGTGCCCACAGGGTACCTTCCTGCGCAACGGCAAGGTATGCGAAGACTGCCTCAACAAAAAGCCCTGGCGTGCCGTGACCAGACGATGCTACCGGGGCTCGGCGCTGCAGTCGTCGCTGCTTGCCGGGGTGACGAGCGCGCACGCGATGATCGGTACCTACCGGCGCCAGGTCACGCGCTACATCGCCTTGAGCGGATTCGCCCGCGGCCGCTTCATCGAAGGCGGACTGCCCGCGGCCAGCATCCGCATCAAACCGAATTTCGTCAACGTCAGCGTTGCGCCGGGCCGGAACACGGCCAGGCGCGGGGGATTATTCGTCGGCCGTCTGTCGGTGGAGAAAGGCATCGAGGTGCTGCTGGACGCAATGCGCATCCTGGACGATGCCGATATCCGCATTGTCGGCGACGGTCCATGCGCGGGCGCGGTCGCGACGCAGGTCGGCGACGCCCACCTCGGATTGCTGGCAAGCGATGAGGTTGCCGCACAAATGCGGTCGGCAGCTTTCCTGGTATTGCCGAGCACAGGTCATGAACAGATGCCGATGACGGTGCTGGAGGCATTTGCACATGGCTTGCCGGTCATCGCCAGTCGCCTCGGTGCGATGGCGGACATCGTTCGCGATGGCGTAACCGGACTGCTGGCCGAGCCGGGTAATCCAGCGGACCTTGCAGCAAAGATCGACTGGGCAAGGGCGCATCCCGAGCGCTTGCAAGCGATGGGTGAAGCGGCCCGTGCCGATTACGAAAGCAAGTACACGGCTTCGATCAACTACCAACTTCTAATGGATATCTATGAAGACGCTATCGCCGCTACGCGTGGAAGAGGGCATCCTGCGCAAGGGAGAAAGAATCCTCGGTACCTGGATCGATGCCTTGGCCTGGGACGAAGCGATTGAGCAGGTCGTGAAGTGGGGCTCGGCGCGTACGTCCCGCTACATCTGCATTTGCAACGTGCACTCCGTCGTCACGGCAACGCGCGACCAGGTATTCCAGCGCGCACTCGGCGGCGCCGACATGGCGACCTGCGACGGAGCGCCGATCGCGTGGGCTTTGCGGCGGCTCGGCTTTCCGGGCCAGGAAAGGATTGCCGGACCCGATTTGATGTGGCGCTACCTGCACAAGGCGAAAGCGCTCGGACATCGCGTCTATTTATATGGAAGCACCGAGACGACCCTGTCGAGGCTGGTCGAGCGCATTGCGCGTGACTTCCCGGGCATCGTCGTGGTCGGGATGCACTCGCCGCCATTCCATTCGCCAGCCTCTGACGACGAAGCCGCGGTGGCCGAAATCAACCGAAGCGGTCCCAACGTCGTGTTCGTCGGACTCGGCTGTCCGAAACAGGAAAAATGGATGGCGGCACATAGCGGCAACGTCAACGCATTGATGATCGGGGTCGGTGCCGCCTTCGACTATCACTCCGGCACCCTGAAACGCGCACCCTTGTGGCTGCAACGACATGGCCTGGAATGGCTCTACCGTCTCGCCTGCGAACCGCGCAGACTGATGCGCCGTTACCTGGTGACCAACAGCCTGTTCGTCGTCAGGATCGCCGCGCAGCTCATCTGCAGCAGGTGGACGCACCATAAGATGCGACACGATCCCGAAGTCCAGGAACAGTCGCGCCTTTGACCGCGCCGCCGAAAAGACCTGATGCCGTATGGTGCCGTGCCGCTCGCGCGTGCGGCCAGGACAGCCGAACAGGATTGTGCCCGAACATCCTTACCTGGGCCGGCCGTGTTCGCCGTGCGGCCTGGCGCGGGCGCGCATGGTCGAGTTCTGGTCCTGGCCGGACCAGGCCTTCCAGCCGGTGAAGCTGGTGGTGACACCGGCCGACCTGCCGTCCCAGTAGCGGCCGAACACGTTCACGTTGGTGCTGGTGTAGACGTTCGAGTTGA